>NZ_WHOC01000070.1:0-230988 GCF_013141785.1 Paenibacillus germinis | reverse complement strand
TTCGCAGCAGATAGCGCAGACGCTGTTCGTTTGACGATGCAAATCGCCGAGCACAAGAAGGCGAAAAGTGTAGTTAAGTCCAAGTCGATGGTTTCCGAAGAATTGCATATCAACCATGCGCTAGAGCAAATCGGTGTCGAGGCGATTGAAACGGACCTTGGCGAATATATTATTCAGCTGGCAGGCGAGACGCCTTCGCATATTATTATTCCGGCCATTCACAAAAATCGCTATCAGATCGCCGATCTGCTTTCGGAGGATGCCGGCGAGAAACTTGAACCGGACACGGGCATATTGGCTGGCTATGTAAGAAGGAAGCTGCGTGAGAAGTTCCTTGAAGCCGACATTGGGATGACGGGCTGTAATTTTGCAATTGCGGATACGGGGTCTATCGTTCTTTTCGAAAATGAAGGCAATGCGCGGATGGTTAGTACCATCCCTAAGACTCAAATTACATTCATGGGCATGGAGCGAATCATTCCAACTTTAGACGATCTCGAAGTGATGGCGACCTTGCTGCCGCGTTCGGCTACAGGACAAAAGCTCACGGTGTATATGTCTGTGATTTCTGGACCGCAGCGGGAGCAGGACGGAGATGGACCAGAAGAAATGCACGTCATTATTTTGGATAATGGACGTTCCTTGCAGCTCGGAGATCCGCAATTCCAGGAATTGTTGAACTGTATTCGCTGTGGTGCATGCTTAAACGCTTGCCCGGTTTACCGCCACATCGGAGGCCACGCCTACGGCGGTGTGTATAGTGGCCCGATCGGCGCTGTTCTTACGCCGGCCCTTAACAAAAACGTCGACCAATGGGACGATATCGCGAGTGCTTCGAGCCTGTGCGGTGCCTGCTATGAGGCATGCCCAGTGAAGATTCCACTGCATGATATGCTCATTTATCTCCGTCAACGCAAAGTAGAACGCGGGGCGACGGATTTTGTTGAGAAGGTCGGCATGAAGGGCTTTAATTTCTTAATGTCCGACGCGAAGCGGGTTAAAGCGTTAATTAAACTCGGCCGTATTGGGCAGAAATTGTTAGTTCGCGATGGTCATATTAAAGCGAAAATAGGTCCGTTAAAAGGTTGGAATTCCTACCGGTATGCGCCAAGCATGGCGAAGAAGACATTCCGTGAATCATGGAAGGATATCGAGCAGGGATTAGAAGGTACCTTCCCTGAACTTGATTCCGTGATGAAAGCCCGCATGGAGAAGCTTGTGGCAGATCGCAAAGACAGCGGAGGAGGACATCATCATGGCTAAATCAGATGCAGCATTTCTCCAGAAGCTTCACCAAGAAGCCCTGAAGGATCAGGAGGCCTTCTTTACTAATATTTCTAATCGACTAGGCAGAACTAAGCCTTTACAAACAGCTCCCGAGCACCCTATGAAGGGGGCTCCTGAATTCTGGGAGCAGGTGGATCTCCCGCTCGAACAGCGCATTCAGTTGTTCATGTCGAACTGGCAGAAGGCCGGGGGCCATACGGAGCGTCTTGCGAGTATGGCGGAAGCAGAGGATTTCATTGCAAACTTCATCGCGGAGACACAGGCCAAACACTTGATCATTCAGGATCAACCGGAGCTAGAATCTCTTCGTGCTGCGCTTGCTGGCACAGAAACCGACATCACGGTGTGGAATGCAGAAGGTGCTGATCCTACTGCCAAAGATGAGCTTGTCGCGAAAGCGGCTGGAGCGGACATCGGCATCGTGGCCGTTGAGCACGCTGTCGCATACACAGGTTCGCTAGTTGTCACTTCCGATGCTACTAGAGGCAGAAGTGTCAGCTTGCTGCCAACCACGTTCATTGCCATTATCCCGGTGGATCGTATAAAAACAAAGCTGGGCGAAGTATTGCGCCCATTCGATGAACTTGCGGCCGAAGATAGACCGGCAGGCATTCATTTCATCTCTGGTCCGAGCCGCTCGGCCGACATCGAGAATGATTTGACAATTGGTGTCCACGGACCCGGCATCGTTTATGCACTTATTATTGAGTAACCAAAGAGCTGTGAGGGAATGATTTCTCTTGCGGCTCTTTTTTATTTATCAAGTGAAGTATTCCTCTGTTTTGCATAGTTAGCTGCGTATATTGCTGAATTTAGATTGTTCATAGATGCACCATCATTTGGAAAGTGATGGTGTTTTCGTGTTTCTCTGTTTGCTAGATAGTGTAGTGGGAGTGTGGAAGAAGTGGAATTGCGAAAGTGGTGGAAGTAGTGGAGGTAATGGAGCTAGTGGGAGTGTGGAAGAGGTGGAAGTCAGTTGAATTGGTGGAATTATTGAGAGTGATAGAAGTGGTGGAAGTATTGGAAGTAGTGGAACTGATGGATGTGATGGAAGTGATGGAAGTAGTAGTAATGGTGGAAGAATTTGAAGAGTTCGAAATAGTGGAAGTAGTGGGAGTGCTGGAAGTGGAGGAAGTAGGAGAAGTAGAAGAACAAGTTGGATGGGAAGTTGTACTCCGTACAACAATTTAATTGATTTCTTCCTAGAAAGCTGAAGATGTTGTATGTTGTGCAACAATTTAGCCGTATTTCCTGCTATTTAGCTACTTTCTCGAGAATTTGTTGTATTATTTGCAACATTCGCAGGGATAACGTGGATTAGCTAGCCAAATGTTGTACAAAATACAACTCCACGCGGATGGAGCCATCGAATACAACGACTATTTAAACAAGTGTTGACCACCGCCATGCGGCGGTGCTATAACGAGCGCTTCGCGTATATGTGACAACTATCTTAGGCGTAACTTTTGTACCAATGAAATACACGCTCGTCCAAGGACGGCGTAAGCCGAGAAAGCTGTAGGTTAAAATGTTGTCAACATTATTCATGACGAAAAGGGATTTTGATTTGATTGAATATGTAAGCGCTTTTGCATTACGATAGTAACATGAAACAGACAAAGGGAGGTTATCCTAATGAGTGCAACTTCTGCACATAAGCAAGCATCCTCCGGAGGATTCCGGGTGAAAGTACAAAGTTTCGGTCGTTTCTTGAGCGGTATGGTGATGCCAAATATTGGTGCATTTATCGCTTGGGGATTAATTACGGCTTTATTTATTCCGACAGGTTGGATTCCAAATGAATATTTGGCTAAGCTCGTCGGCCCCATGATTACTTATCTACTCCCTGTTCTAATTGGTTATACGGGAGGTACGATGATACACGGAACACGCGGCGGCGTCATCGGCGCTGTAACCACGATGGGGGTCGTCATCGGAACGGATATCCCCATGTTTCTTGGGGCGATGATCGTAGGTCCGTTCGCTGCGTGGGTACTCAAGAAGTTTGATAAATCAATTGAAGGTAAAGTTAAATCCGGCTTCGAAATGCTCGTCAATAATTTCTCTTCAGGCATCATTGGCGCTATACTTGCCGTTCTTGCTTACTCGGTAGTTGGTCCTGCGGTTCAGGTCGTGAGTAAAGCTCTTGCTTCCGGAGTTCAAGCACTTGTGAATGCCGGTCTGCTCCCGCTTGCGAACGTTTTGATTGAACCAGGTAAAGTATTGTTCTTGAACAATGCGATTAATCACGGTGTACTAAGTCCGATTGCTCTGGATCAAGCCTCCAAAACAGGCAAGTCGATCTTGTTCATGCTGGAGTCCAATCCGGGTCCAGGTCTTGGTATCCTGCTTGCGTATTGGATGGTGGGACGTGGCGCAGCGAAGCTTTCGGCTCCTGGCTCAGCTATTATTCACTTCTTTGGCGGTATTCATGAAATCTACTTCCCGTACATTCTCATGAATCCGCGTCTGATCCTGGCTGTTATCGCAGGTGGTGTAACAGGTACGTTCACGTTCTCCCTGTTCAATGCAGGTCTAGTTGCTCCGCCATCCCCGGGAAGCATTTTCGCTTACATTGCCATGGCTCCTAAAGGCGGTATGCTGCCGATTTTCACTGGGGTTATCACATCTACGATTGTCTCTTTTGCAGTCGGTGCCTTGTTGTTGAAAACGACGAAGCAAACCGAGAATGAAGAAGATTTGGAGCAGGCTACAGCGAAAATGAAAGAAATGAAACAAGCGCCCGCTGCTGCGGCAGCTGAAAAAGTCAGCGCCTCAACGCTGACGCCAGCTTCCGAGGTACAAAAAATTGTGTTCTCTTGTGATGCAGGCATGGGGTCAAGCGCGATGGGAGCTTCCATTTTAAGAAAGAAAATGAAAGAGGCTGCTATCGACGTCATCGTGGTCAACACAGCAATTAGTGAGATTCCACCTGATGCAGATATTGTTATCACTCATAAATCATTAACCGATCGAGCACGTAATAAGGCTCCGGAGGCTGAACACATTTCCATCGATAATTTCATGAAAAGTCCAGAATACGATGAACTTGTGAAACGATTATCTTAATATACTTTTCTAACGCTGGCTATTTGCCGGCGTTATCTCCATTTTGTTCACGAGGAGAAATATCATGAGCCTGTCTAACAGGAATCGTCAAATCCTAGAGCTGTTAATGAATCGAACGGATGATATTACAGCAGGAGAAATCGCTGCCGAAATCAATGTAAGCACAAGAACGGTTCATAGGGAGCTGTCCGAGTTGGAGACGATTTTGGCAGCTTATGGATTAACTTTGCAAAAAAAATCGGGGAAAGGGATACATCTACAAGCAGAACCAGAAAAACTTGAGGCGTTCCGGCGATTGTTATATGGGATGACGGACATTGAATTTTCTGCCGAGGATCGCAAAATCATGATTCTGTGCACCCTGCTGCAAGAAGAGGAGCCTGTCAAACTATTCACTTTGTCTCATGATTTGGGCGTAACGGTCCCAACCATCACGCACGACCTCGATGAGCTGGATAGCTGGATCCAGAAGTCTGACCTAATCCTTGTACGTAAAAGAGGGTATGGTGTTGGTTTGAGCGGTTCCGAGGCGAATAAACGCAGGATGATTGCACAGCTTGCCAAAAACGGTCTCGATGAAGCTGATCTATTTGGGAAAAATGTGAATTCGCATTCGCCAGTTACACAAAGATTGTTGGAACTCATTGGGAAAGAAAACTTTACGAAGGTGGAGGCCGCTCTTTGGCTTGCTGAAGATGAAGGTTTAAGTGAACTAAACGAGCAGGATTACACCAATTTGCTCATTCATATTTCGATAACTATCGCTAGAATTCAGCAGGGCAGACAGGTCGAGCTGCACCCTGAACCGTACTCGCTTCGCCAAAATAAGCTGCTTACGCATACGATTGAGCATCTATCTAAGGTAATTCCAATTGAGTTAACAACAGCAGAAATTTTCTATATAGCCGAATTACTGGAGCCTAAGTCACTCAAACATCCGAATCAGTTGCTTCCTATGGAAGAGCTAAGCTATATGGAAATCGTATGGAAGCTCATCCGGAACATGGAGAGCAGTATCGCGGCTCGTTTCAGCGACGATCGTTCATTACGAGAGGGGCTGCTGAGTCATTTGGAGTCCGCTTTGAAGCGGCTTCAAGCAGGTGCAACCATTCGTAATCCGCTTTTATCGCAAATCAAGAAAGATTATGAAGCTCTATTCGAAGCTATACGGAGAGCTGTAGATAAAACAATAACCGCAATTGCCGTGCCAGATGAAGAAATTGGCTTTCTGGTTATGCATTTCGGAGCTTCTATCGAGAGACAAAAGCAATTTAGGCGTAATGTAAAAGCGATTCTCGTATGTACAAGTGGGATCGGGACTTCCAAAATGTTGGCCGTAAGACTTACCAAGGAGCTTCCGCAAATTGATATTATCGGTCATGCTTCTTGGTTTGAAGCAGCGCGTATCCCCGAAAAGGAATACGATTTGATTATATCTACAGTGGATTTGCCTTTGGATGAAGATCAGTACTTGAAGCTAAGCCCGCTGTTAACGAAGGAAGAAGCCGAGCGGCTAAGGCTATTTATTCAAAATGTTACGCTGCAAAAAGAAGCTGGAGAACGTAATGAATCGCTTCAAGAGGCTGATTCCACGAACAGATTGCATCGAATTCAACATTATGTCAACGAAATTGTAAGCATCATCGATCCATTCGCGGTGTATCCTATCGAGCAATCCTTTCACAGTCTGAGAGAAACTCTGGAGGTCATTTGTGAATATGTTAGACACTCAGGTGTGATCGATGAAGTGGAGCCAATCGTCAACCTGCTGCTAGAAAGAGAACGATTAAGCAGTCAAGTTATCCCAGACACGGGTCTTGCCCTCTTTCACATTCGAAGCGAGCAGGTCAGGAAGCCTTCTTTCACGTTGTTTCGATTAAAGGAAGACTTGCTGCTGGACCAAGGGATGGCGTCAGACGTAAAGCAGCTGCTGCTCATGCTGGGTCCGAAGGAGCTATCGAAAGAATGCCTAGAAGTGCTCAGTGAAATAAGTTCTTTTCTATTGATTCCAGACATGATCGAACTGTTGAAATCGGGGACTCAGTCTGAGATCAAGCACTTTTTATCCCAGGAACTCGCTGCCTTTTTAGAAAATAAAAAATAAATCGGATATAGGGAGAGATAACCATGACGATCTTATCAACGAATAAAATTAAACTAAACGCTAAGCCAAAGGATAAATTCGAGGCTATTCGGATGGCAGGTCAACTATTAGTAGAAGCTGGTCATGTGTCAGCTGCTTACATCGATAAAATGCTGGAACGAGAACAAACATTGTCCACCTATATGGGAAATGGTCTAGCGATCCCGCACGGTACGCAGGATTCCAAATCACTGATTTTATCGACAGGTTTGTCGATTGTGCAAATTCCGAAGGGGGTGGATTTCGGCGAAGGCGAAAAAGCCACCTTAGTCATTGGTATTGCAGCTGCTGGTAATGATCATTTGGATATCTTAACGAATGTCGCGATGATTTGTTCCGAGGATGAGAATATGGAGATGATCATGAAAGCGGCGACGCCTGAGGAGATGGTGAAAATTTTCGAAAGCGGGATGGAGTCATGAGGGCTGTCCATTTTGGTGCAGGAAACATCGGCAGGGGGTTCATAGGTTTAATCTTGTCCCAAGCCGGTTATGAGGTGATTTTCTCCGATGTGAATGATAGCTTGGTTGAGCTATTGCAGGAGAGAAAGTCATATACAGTACGCTTAGCTAATGAGGATCAAGAAACGTTCACCGTTTCAAATGTTACGGCTATTAATGGTAAGAATTTAGAAGATGTAGCTAGAGCCGTTGCTGAGGCCGATTTGGTTACAACAGCCGTGGGCGTAAACATTCTGAAACATATTGCTGCTGGGATCGCCAAAGGGATTGAAATGCGGATCGAACGCGGAGCGGCGCCACTACACATCATTGCATGTGAGAATGCCATTGGTGGAAGTACTCAGCTCAAAGAACATGTATACGCTCATCTAAGTGAATATCTGCGCGATAAAGTAGACGCAAGCATCGCATTTCCTGATGCTGCTGTCGATCGGATTGTTCCAATCCAACATAATGAAGACCCGCTGCAAGTCACGGTTGAGCCCTTCTACGAATGGGTTGTTGATGAGTCCCAGATGCTGGAGGGCTTCCACCGCATTGAGGGTATCCATTATGTGAAACATTTGGAGCCGTACATTGAGCGCAAGCTGTTTACGGTCAATACTGGGCACTGCAGCGCTGCTTATCTTGGATATTTAGATGGCTTTACTACGATTCAAGATGCGATGGCGAACTCGCAAATTGCTTCGCTTGTGCGTCATGTTATGCATGAGACCGGCGCCCTGCTTATCGAAAAACATGGCTTCGATCTAGCTCAGCATGAGCAGTATATCGATAAAATTTTGAACAGATTCATAAACCCCTATTTGATTGACGAGGTTACACGCGTAGGAAGATCGCCGATTCGTAAGTTATCCATTAATGATCGTCTTGTTCGTCCCGCTTTGCAGGCCTATGAGCTTGGGATGAAACCGACCTACTTAGCGATGGTGATGGCTGCTGCTTTCTTGTTTAATGATCAGGAAGATCCTGAAGCCGCCCAGATTCAAGCTGATTTGCGAAAGCTCGGAGTTACTCAAACGATAACGAAGTATACGAACATCGCAGAAGACCATATGATTCATGAGATGATTAAAACCCAATATGAACAATTAAAACAATCAGATCTATCTTGAGAAAGGGGAGTCCCCAAATGGCTAAAATGATGACAAAACGACTTACCGGCATTGCTGCTTCCCCCGGCATTGCAATAGCGAAAGCTTTTCGGTTGAACAATGCTCATTACGAACCTGCCCCTGAGAAGGTGGCAGACGCTCCTATAGAAGTAGAACGTTTTCGCAAAGCTGTTGAAGAAGCGAAACTTGAGTTAGAAGAGATTAAAGATTTGACTGAACAGCGCATGGGTGCAGCAAAAGCTGAAATTTTCGAAGCACATTTGATGCTTTTGGAAGATCCGGATTATATTGATGCAATTATCGAGGGTATTGAAAGCGAAGGCTTGAATGCTGAATTTAAGCTGCATGAAGTTGCGACCAGCTTCATCGAAATGCTGAGCTCGATGGATAACGAGCTGCTCCGGGAACGCGCTAGTGATGTGCGTGACGTCACGGGTCGGATTATGAGCCGACTTCGTGGTGTCTCTTATGCAGTGATTGCGGCCATTAACGAGCCTTGTATTTTGATAGCTGAAGATTTGACGCCGTCCGATACCGCACAGTTAAATCTCGATTATGTGCTTGGCTTTGTAACGGAGATCGGCAGCCGTACTTCGCATTCGGCGATCATGGCTCGCTCGCTTGAGGTTCCAGCTATTGTTGGAGTAGGAGCAGCGGCAGTGGAAATCAAAACGGGCACCATGATTATTATGGATGCCGTAGAGGGCACCGTACTCATCGCTCCAAGTGATGAAGAGATGGAGACCTACAAAGCTCGTAAAGCAGCATACGATCAGCGAAGAATCGAACTGCGCAAGCTGTTGGATCAACCTTCAATCTCAGCAGACGGGCGCCGCGTAGAATTGGCTGCCAACATTGGCAGTGTGGAAGATTTACAAAAAGTATTAGCTAATGGGGCGGAAGGCATCGGTTTGTTTCGGACCGAATTTCTTTATATGGGGCGCAGCTCTCTGCCTAGTGAGGAGGAACAATTCCAGGTCTATAAGCATGTGTTGGAACGAATGAACAATAAACCTGTCGTCATACGTACACTCGATATAGGCGGAGATAAAGAACTACCGTACATGAAGCTCCCTGTAGAGAGTAATCCGTTCCTTGGTCTACGCGCGATTCGTCTATGTCTGAGCAAGCAAGATCTGTTTCGCACACAGCTAAGGGCGCTTCTGAGAGCAAGCAGCTATGGACAATTGAAAATTATGTTCCCGATGATTGCCATTGTGGATGAGCTGCTAGCTGCCAAACAATTACTTCAAGAAGAGAAAGAGAAGCTAGTTCAAGAAGGAATTGCCGTATCCGAAACCATAGAGGTTGGCATTATGATTGAAGTGCCAGCTGCAGCGCTAGCAGCGGATTTCTTGGCGAAAGAGGCCGATTTCTTCAGTATTGGAACGAATGATCTTATCCAATATACAATGGCGGCCGATAGGATGAACGAAACCGTTTCTTACTTATACCAACCTTGTCACCCCGCCATTTTACGCTTAATTCAAATGGTTATTCAGGCAGCAGCCAAAGAAGGCAAATGGGTTGGCATGTGTGGAGAAATGGCCGGTGACGAAACGGCTATACCGATTCTTCTTGGTATGGGACTCCATGAATTTAGCATGAGTGCCAGCTCGATTTTGCCAGCGAGAGCGTTAATTAAACAAACTTCACATAGGGAGTGGGCAGGCTACACGGAGCAGATTTTATCCATGAGCAGTCAGACCCAAATTAAACAATTCGTAGAACAGAAAACAAGGAGTGACTTGAAATGATATCCCAAACCTTTACTGTCCTAAATCCATCCGGCTTTCATGCCCGTCCGACAAAAGTATTCGTTCAGAAGGTTGGCACGTTTTCCTGCAAAGTGAATGTAATCAAAGGTGATAAGAAGGTTAACGGAAAAAGCTCACTTAGTATGCTCACACTTGGCATTCAACAGAATGACGAAGTAACTTTGGAAGTGGATGGCGAGGAAGAGGAGCAGGCAATTAAAGAGCTAGGGGCGCTGCTGACTCACATCTTCGAAGAATAAGCGAGTGACGAACCCAATCCATTTCAATTGAAAAAGCCAGCAGGTTAGTGCCGATAGTCATGGCACTTACTTGCTGGCTTGTTTGACCACATAAGAAAGTATAAGTTTTCGGTTCACGAAAACCGTTTTCTCATTAATTACGAACGTACCATTCTCCGGATACCCAATCGGTTGTTTTCCAACGCAGCACATCGGGAGTAGCGAGATGGGCAATTTCTTTGAGGAACTCAAGCTGCTCAAGCTCAGTCATTGGCTTGAAGCTTTTAGTAATGGCCAGATTTTGTTCCAGCTGGGCCATGGATTCCATCCCGACAATTGCTGTAGATATCGGCAGCGAGAACGTATATTGGAGTGCTTTCTCGTACCAGGGTGCCAGCTTACCGAGCGCCATAACCTTCATGCCGATGACAGCGACACCTTTCTCGTTCGCTTTAGGTAAAAACTCATGAGCGAAGCTGTAGATGAGATGATCCGACGCAGATAAAGCAACAAGTGCGCTGTCGAATGGAAACCGTTCAATCGCTTCCAACTGTACTCGAGGATTCGTGTGCCCGCTGATCGAGATATGCTTGATCATTCCTTGTTCCTTGGCCTCGAGAAGTGCTTCTAGCGCTCCTCCTTTGGCGAAGCATTGATCAAGCTCCTCCATTGTCATGATATTATGCAATCGCCATTCTTCGACGTGATCCGTTTGCAGACGCTTCAGACTTGCTTCCAGCAGCTTCAGGGAACCGTCTCTTGTTCGATCATGTGTTTTGGTAGCAATCCATACATCATTCCTTCGTCCATCGCGTGCTAATGCTTTACCCAGTCGTTCCTCAGATTGCCCATCCGAGTAGCTTGGTGCTGTATCGAAATAGGTGATCCCTTCGTCAATCGCACGATTCACAATTTGAATCGCTTCTTCTTCTGTACACTGGTGTTCGTCGACAATGCGCTGAGCGCCAAAGCTCAGAACAGGAAATTGCTGCCCGGTCGAACCAAACGAACGTTTCTCCACATGATTCACTCCTCGTATGTAAGATGGCGACTTTCAATCTTTCCTATCGTTTCCAAAAAGGATACCTGGTCATACCAAATTGAAATATGAAACATGTTTCCTTCATACTGATATCGGTTCAAGCAGGAATTAGTTCCTCTCAAGTATAAAATAAGTAAGAGAAGGACGCTAGCATTCGTCAAATTGTTTGTATATTCACAAAAAATACATGACTTTAGACCTATTTTTCGACAAAAAATGATTGTATTAAATAATAAATAAACTTATTATATGTACATATACAACTTTTTGTTGAATTATCGGAGGGTCAATGACAATTGAGCAAGGAAAGCCGTATGACAGCCCAGGTTTTCATCTTTGGCAGGTTACGAATCTATGGCAAAAAAATCTTCGTTATGCCCTGCATGATTTGGATCTCACGCATGTTCAATTTATTTTGCTGGCAACCACAGAATGGTTAAATTCTCAATCCCCTCTTGGGGATGTGACACAGGTTCAAATTGCCATGCATGCGCACATTGATCCCATGATGGCATCACAAGTGCTTCGTAACTTAGAAAAGAAAGGGTTCCTCATTCGCAAGGAACATCCGACGGACACGCGGGCCAAATCAATCTCTTTAACGCCAGCTGGAGAGATGTTGATATCCAAGGCAATAGACATTGTCGAGCAAGCCTCTCGCCGTTTTTTTTCTAAACTGGGGGAAGAACAGGAAACGTTGGCAAGCTTGTTGAGATCTTTAGGAAGCATGACAACTCATGAAAATTAGATCATAGGGAGAGGTGCCTGGAATATGGAGAAGTCATCACTAATCGGAATTGTATTAGCTTTTATATCCATTGGTGTGGGTATGGTATTGAAAGGGGCAAGCCTGGTAGCACTACTGAATCCTGCCGCTGCCTTAATTATTTTCGGGGGTACAGCATCGGCCTTATTTATCGCTTTTTCAATGGCAGAAATGAAGAAGATTCCGACCTTAATGAAAATTATTTTTACCGAACAGAAATTAATGCCTAAAAAAGAACTGATCGAGACATTCATCGATTGGGTATCCATCACACGCCGTGAAGGCTTACTTTCCTTGGAAAAGCAGGCAGAAGAGCTGTCAGACCCTTTTATGAAAAGCGGCATGCGCCTCATTATTGATGGAAACGATGCAGATTTTGTCCGTGATGTATTACTAGAAGATATTGCTGAAATGGAATCAAGACATAAGAAATATGCAAGTATTTTTACGCAAGCTGGTACATATGCACCAACACTCGGCGTGCTTGGCGCCGTTGTTGGACTCATCGCTGCTCTCGGTAATTTGAGTGAAGTAGACAAACTAGGTCATCTGATTTCAGCGGCATTCGTTGCAACGATGTTCGGGATTTTCCTTGGTTACGTTATTTTCCACCCATTCGCAAATAAGCTGAAGCAGAAGTCTAAGAAAGAAGTAGAAATTAAGCTTATGATCGTAGAAGGGCTGCTCTCGATTCAATCCGGTGTATCTGCCAATTCCGTGAAGCAAAAAATGATGATCTTCGTTGCCAACAGTGAACGTGCGTCGTATGACGAAGATTCGAAGGAGGCCGCTTCACAGTGAGTAAAAAGAAGAAGCATGAGGATCATGAAGAACATATTGATGAAACCTGGCTCATTCCCTATGCGGATTTGCTAACCTTGCTTCTAGCCCTCTTTATCATATTGTTTGCATCTAGTCAGGTGGATTCTAAGAAATACGACTCGATTATGCGGTCTTTGAACAATGCCTTCACGGGAGGAGAAGCCCCCTTCGCGATGTCGAATATGGTTCCAATAAATGATGCGGGGAATTCTACGAAAAACAATAATAAGAGCCAGAACCCTCCGCCGAAGGAAGATAGTAAAACCGACAGTCAGCTGGCCGCCAAGCTGCAAAAGGAAGAGAAGGATCTCAAAGAGTTAAAGCAAAGCATGGATGCTTACATTAAAGAAAACAACATGAGTGAGCAGCTAACGACGAAGCTGGATAATGAGAAGCTGACCATTACGATTAGTGACCGTGCACTGTTTGATTCAGGGTCGGCTACTATTAAACAAGAATCCCAAAAGCTGGCTGTTTCCATGTCAAATTTGCTGGGCAGTTATCCAGGATATGAGGTTGAAGTAGCAGGTCATACGGATAATATCCCGATTCGCCGAGCGGACTTTGAAACGAACTGGGATCTAAGCGCCAAGCGCGCGGTCAATTTTATGAAAATACTGCTGAATAACAGTAAAATTGAGCCTGCTTCCTACTCTTCGGTTGGATTTGGAGAATACCGGCCGATTGCAGAAAATGATACGACAGAAGGTAGAGCGAAGAACCGCCGAGTTGAAGTGAGCATCTTGCGTAACATTAAAGCGACGGATGAGATTGCGAAATAAGGGCTAAGAGTCGCTAGACTCTTGCCTTTTTTTTGTTCAATAACACATTTCATATCCAGAAATACGGAGTAATTTAACAGCGAAATGGGGATAGTAACGTGGAATTTGTGAGTGATGAGGAGAGGTTTACATGGAGCATACATATGAGCATACGTATATCCCGCTAACTACATTATCAAGCGGTGAAGGCAAAGAAATAGCCATTGATATATATGGTTTCTGCATTCAGATTGTGAATATTTGTTTCATAGGCAATCCAACAAGCAGGGAGAAAGAATGGGTTTTAGTTGACGCTGGTATGCCGCAATCGGCAGATGAGATCATTCGTGTAGCTGAGGAGCGTTTTGGAGCGCATAAGAAGCCTACAGCGATCATTTTGACGCATGGTCATTTCGACCATGTCGGGGCCATAGAGAGTCTTTTGGAATACTGGGATGTTCCGGTATATGCGCATGAGTTGGAAATCCCTTATTTGACGGGAAAATCCAACTATCCTAAAGGGGATTCAACGGTTGATGGCGGGCTTGTAAGCGAGCTATCCCCCCTGTTTCCCAACCACGGTATTGACATAGGTAATCATGTACATCCCTTGCCCGCTAATGGTATCGTTCCTGGACTGATGGGATGGCAATGGATTCATACACCGGGACATACACCAGGACACATTTCTCTTTTTCGAGCCAAAGATGGTTCATTAATAGCAGGAGATGCCTTCGTTACCGTTAAACAAGAGTCGCTTTACAAGCTGTTCACGCAAGAACAAGAAATAAGCGGACCACCTAAGTATTTCACGACAGACTGGCAAGCAGCCTGGGATTCGGTTAGAAAGCTTCAAGATTTCCATCCATCTTTAGCGATAACGGGACATGGAAAAGCGATGAACGGTGAAGAACTAAGCCGCGAACTAGGCCGTTTGGCGGAGGATTTCGAGAAGATAGCGATTCCTGAGGAAGGTCGGTTTGTGCATTAGGCAGTAATGATTGGATGGTCCTCCACAATTAGGTTAGCCTTAGTCGTAATACTCGAAATTAAAAATCCCTCTATGCTTCCAATTAGGAGAAGTAGAGGGATTTTAACGTTACAATTATTTTCCTACGAGAGCAAGCTCTTTGTTTTCTTTCTTAGATTCACCTTTGGTCAGGTCATCCTGTGGTGTTTCCGTTGATAAGCTTTCTTGTTCCTCTTCAAACAGTTCCATTTGATATTCTTCCAAAACCTCGGATTGCTCCTCATTCATGACATGTATTGTCTCCGATTGAAGATCAAAATTCTCCTGATGATTCTTCGTATCAGTCTCACTAATCTGGAATTTGCTTATCTCTGCAAATAACTGCTGAGCAAGTTCAAGGATATCATCCGACTCTTCGGCGATCCGGCGGATGGATGCATCTTGCTGAATCGAGGTCGAACTTACTTCCTCGACCCCGGCAGCTGTTTCTTGCGCAATGGCCGCTACGAACTGAACGGAATTTACTAATCTGTCGTTCTTGGATTGTACATGTTCAATTTTTACATGGATTTGTTCAATTTGCCCGATAATTCCTTTCATCGATTGTTCGATGCCCTCGAAAGAACCGAGCGTGTCTGCTACCCGATGGTTTTGTGCAACCGCAGATTCGCGAGCTTCGATCAGTGAGCTCTGTAACTCTTTGATTTGCTTCTGAAGCGCTTGAATGATGCCGCCGATTGTCTTGGAGGAATCATTCGTCTGCTGAGAAAGCTGACGAACTTCATCCGCAATCACAGAGAAGCCGCGGCCGTGTTCACCGGCTCTTGCTGCTTCAATCGCAGCGTTCAAGGCAAGCACGTTCGTTTGCGTAGAAATTTCCGTGATCGAGTGAATAATAGCGCCAATTTGCTTGGAACTGTCAGACAAGGTCATCATGGCAGCGTCGACCTTCTGCAGGACAGCCTGTGACTGATCTGATGATGATTTCAGCGCCCTTACGGATGCTGTCCCTTGTATTGTACCGGACGCAGCCTCTTCACTGGTACGCTTCATTTCATAGGTATAAGCGGTAATGTCACGAATCTCCGCTTCCAGCTCTGCAATGATCATCGAGCTTTGCTCCGTTTTCATAGCTTGCTCGTCAGCGCCAGTCGATATTTCTGTAATTGCCTTCAAGATATCTGTGTTAGCCGATGCTGTAAGCTGAGAAAAGCGGTGAAACTCATGGGAGTGTTCTGATAATGACGAAGCAATCTGCATTGTAGCATTCAGCATCTGGCGAACTTGAATGATCATATGATCGAAGCTGTTACTTAGCTTACCTAACTCATCATTGGATTTAGAATTAATCGTATGGGACAAATCACCTGCGGCAATAAGCGATACGGCATTTTGTAAAATTATAATAGGACGTGTGAAGGAGCTAATGATTAGAAAAGCAATAATAATGGTTACAATAACGACGATAGCAAAAGCGATCAACATGACTCTACTGCTTTCATTAAGTGCTTTCGTTGAGTTGGTTATTGCTTGTTCGGCGGCCTCTGCATAGGTGACATAGAATTTATCAACAAGTTCAAAAATCTTATCTTTCAATTCCTGAGACTCATTATAGAGGTAAAGGAGGTTAATTTGCAGATCCGTCGGTTTCAAGTTGGGGTCTTGGACCATTTTGGCCGCAGAGTCGAAGTTATTTATGTAATCAACGGATAATTGAATTAATTGGCTTCGCCACTTCTTTTGATCAGCTGTTGAAGCTGTATCGCCAATCTTTTGAATGAAATCGTTGTAAGGCTTTCGCTTTGCATTGTATTTTGCGATGTATTCCGGTTTCTTGGAAATCTCTAGCCCTGAGGCAATGATGTTCATTTCCTGTACCATATTTTTAAGCTCTAGCGCTAGCACCTTAAGTTCGACTTTATCGTTCTGGTCCGTCATATGCTTCTTGATTTGATTCACTTGATTCAGATTAAACAAAGCAACGGCAAGGAAAATGAGAAGCACTCCGCTGAAACTGGCAATTAATTTTAATCGCATGGTCATATTGATTTTGATCTTCTTCATAAGTCATTCCTCCTATATATTGCTTGACAATATTCGACTATTTTCGTGTTTATACATATTAATATAGGGTGCTTCTATTAACTAAAGCATCAAACTATGTTAAAGATATGTAAATTTACCCATACTTTTAACGAATGAAAGAAGAATTAAAAGTTTTACATTACGTTTACGTTTCGTGGGTTTGGATTTTACATTCGGTTGTTACGATAGGTAAGTAAGTTAGTTCGACAGACAACAAAGTGGAATCGAGACTAACATAACAAGTAACATACAAATCAAAGGAGGACATGCTAACTATGTTTAAGTTCATGTCGAAAAAAGGAATTACATTCACACTTTCCGCGGTATTAATGATGGGGTCATTGGTTGGTTGCGGCGCAAAAACAGATACTAAAAATGCTGTTTCTCCAACACCTGCTGCTAGTGCAGCTGCTTCTGCTGCTCCAACAAAAACAGAACTAAGCGGTACGGTTACTGCTTCAGGTTCAAGCGCGCTTCTTCCATTAGTTAAACAAGCTGCTACTGAGTTTATGGAAAAAAATCCAAAAGTAACGATCAACGTTACTGCAGGCGGATCAGGTACAGGAATTAAAAACGTAGCAGACGGTACTTCAGATATCGGTAACTCCGATGTTGAGCCAGCTGCTGAATATAAAGATAAAGGTCTAGTTGACCACCAAGTAGCAATTGCTCCATTCGCATTAATCGTAAACAAAGATGTAAAAGTTGATAATGTTACGAAACAACAAGCAGCAGACATTTACATGGGTAAAGTAACGAACTGGAAAGAAGTTGGCGGCAATGATGCGAAAATCGTTCTTGTTCACCGTCCAGATAGCTCAGGTTCCCGTAAACTTGTTCAACAAATCATTCTTGATAACAAAGAATTCACAAAAGACGGTATTACACAAGAAAATAGCGGTGCAATGAAAACGGCTGTTGCTGGTCAGTCCGGCTCCATTGGTTATGTAGATACACCTTACATTGATGACACAGTAAAAGCATTGAAAATTGATAATGTAGCGTTCTCCGAGGATAACATCAAAAACGGTACTTACAAATTGTTTGGTGTTGAGCATATGTACACGAAAGGTGAAGCGAAAGATCCTGCTAAAGCATTCATCGCTTACATCTCAAGCAAAGAATTCCAAGGTAAACAAGTTCGTGACTTGAAATTCTTGCCTGCAGATTTGCTTAAAAAATAATAAACAGAACAAACTAAGAGCGCTGGCTTCCTATGCCGCGCTCTTTTTTACTTTGAAAAACGAAACTTTTACATTCTCTTAACAATTCATTAACGATCCAATTACAATCATGTTCTATCATAAAAGTAATGTGATTTAAGAGAAAGGGGAATTACCCATTGAATTCCGTAGCAGACAAACTAACGAACGCGAAATCAGACGAAAGTCGTCCAATCGTCACGAAGTGGACCCAAGGACAACATAGACAAGATAACATCATGAGGTGGGTGTTTGTTGGAAGTGCTGCCTTAGTGTCTGCCATCATTTTTTCTATCATTGTTTTCGTGGGAATGCAAGGGATTAAGACTTTTCAAGGAGTCAGTCCTTTTGAATTTTTCTTCTCTACTGACTGGACGCCAGGTCAAAATAAATTCGGAGCCTTTCCTTTTTTATATAGCACGCTGCTCATGACATTGGTTGCAGTTGTGTTTTCAGTGCCGCTTGCATTGTCAGGGGCATTATTCATGGCAAAAATTGCTCCGAAATGGATGCGTGAAATCATGCGTCCTGCGACGGATCTGTTCGTAGGTATCCCTTCGGTTGTTTATGGCCTAATCGGCATGACAGTTATCGTTCCTGCACTCGGTAAAATTACAGGAGGGGTTGGATACGGTATTTTACCAGCTTCCATCATTCTCGCTATCATGATCTTACCAACTATTCTCTCTATCTCAGAAGATGCTATCCGCGCATTGCCGGGGCGTCTGGAGGAAGCATCACTGGCATTAGGAGCAACACGTTGGCAAACCATGTGGCGTGTCCTTTTGCCAGCAGCTAGACCCGGTATTCTAACAGCCATCATCCTTGGCATGGGGCGTGCAATTGGTGAAACCATGGCTGTATTCATGGTTATTGGAAACTCGCCGCAAATGCCGAAATCACTCCTTGACTCAACCACGGTATTAACGACCGCGATTGTGAAGGATATGGGGAATACGAATTACGGAAGCACTTGGAATAATGCGCTTTATTTGATGGCACTTCTTCTACTGGTGATCTCCTTGTCCTTAATTCTCATTATCCGTATCGTAGCCAAAAGGAGTGAACTTAAATGAAGAGCAAAACAACGGATCGTTTGGCCACGATGTATTTCTGGGCATCGGGCATTGTTATTATATTGATTCTGGCTTGGTTTCTATTTCGAATATTAGGTGATGGAGTTCCACATTTATCATGGAATTTCATCTTTGGGAAGTCTGAGGAGATCAAAGCTGGCGGCGGTGTTGGCCCGCAATTGTTCAACTCCTTCTATGTCCTATTCTTATCCCTGCTGATATCCATTCCAATCGGTTTATTCTCGGGGATATACTTGGCGATATACGCACAAAAAAATTGGTTCACTGATCTCGTGAGAATCTCGGTTGAAGCTCTGGCTTCTGTTCCTTCCATCGTATTTGGATTGTTCGGTTTCTTACTTTTCGCCAATTTGCTAGGCTTGAAGTTTTCAATTATTGGTGGGGCCGCGACGGTTGCTCTGCTTAATTTACCTGTTATGGTAAGGGTCACAGAGGTATCGATCCGTACGGTTCCTGAATCTTATTGGGAGGCAAGCCTCGCACTTGGCTCAACCAGATGGCAAGCCATTCGCAAAGTGCTCATACCTGCTTCGCTACCAAGCTTAATTACGGGGATTACTTTGATTGCAGGACGCGCGCTAGGCGAATCCGCGATTCTAATTTATACGGCCGGCTTATCGGTTTCTCGCTACTTTCCGGATTTTAATCCACTGAAGATGGGAGAGACGCTATCCGTTCATCTCTGGTATGTTGGCGCTGAAGCGTTAGTTCCGGATGCCAAGGAAATCGCTAAAGGAAGTGCCGCGCTGCTCCTGATCGTCGTACTCATCTTTAACCTACTAGTCAGTATACCAAGCCGAATTTTACAAAAAAGACTTTCCGGGGGGAAATAAATCGTGGCGACCAAGCATAAGATTAAAGCGGACAAATTAAATTTATTTTACGGAGATAATCATGCTCTCCACGATATTGAATTGGCTATAGAAACGGGTACAATAGCTGCTTTGATCGGTCCTTCAGGTTGTGGGAAA
This sequence comes from Paenibacillus germinis, assembly GCF_013141785.1. Taxonomy (NCBI): domain Bacteria; kingdom Bacillati; phylum Bacillota; class Bacilli; order Caryophanales; family Paenibacillaceae; genus Paenibacillus; species Paenibacillus germinis. The sequence goes on along the minus strand of NZ_WHOC01000070.1, from coordinate 211,201 downwards.
TCCACCTTCCTGCGCACCTTGAACCGTATGAATGATCTCATTGATAGTGTACGTATTACTGGAAATGTAGCCGTGGATGGTCACAATATTTATGATTCCGATTCCGATGTTGTTTCACTGCGTAAGCGCGTAGGGATGGTATTTCAACGTCCAAATCCATTTCCGATGAGCATTTATGACAACATTGCATACGGCCCTCGCATCCATGGTACGAAGAAGAAAGCCGTCCTAGATGAAATCGTAGAGCGCAGTCTTGTACAAGCAGCTTTGTGGGATGAAGTAAAGGATCGTTTGCATAAATCTGCACTAGGCCTGTCCGGCGGACAACAACAGCGTTTATGCATCGCGCGGTTACTAGCTGTAGAACCTGACGTACTTCTTATGGATGAGCCTACATCGGCGCTAGATCCCATCTCAACGCTCAAAGTTGAAGAGTTGACACAAACCTTGAAAGAGAAATACACCATCATCATTGTTACGCACAACATGCAGCAGGCAGCAAGGATTTCGGATATGACCTCCTTCTTCCTAAATGGATACTTAGTGGAAACGGACAAGACGGATAAGATTTTCACCAATCCGAATGATCAACGTACGGAAGATTACATCACGGGAAGATTCGGTTAACTACAACTGAGGGGAGAGACGCAAAATGGACGCAAGACCTGGGTTTCATCAATCATTGTCAGTTTTGCAAAAAGAATTGCAGGATATGGGGGAAAGCGTGAAGGATTTGATTCTTAAGTCCGTGGAGTCATTGGCCAAGTTCGATGAGAATGCGGCACGGCAAGTCATTAAGAATGATGATCTCATTGATGATTATTTAACAACTATCGATGAGCTTTGCCTTCGATTAATTGCTTTACAACAACCAATGGCAAGTGATCTGCGAATCATTGGAACAGCTATGAAAATCGCTACAGACTTGGAACGAATTGCTGATCATGCCGTAGATATTGCAAAGACTACGATCCGTCTTGCTGGAGAAGAGCTTGTTAAGCCGCTCGAAGTCATTCCTCAAATGGCTGATATTGCCATTGAGATGCTGCATGAGAGCCTCGTCTCTTATACAGAACGCGATGTTCACAGGGCTGCTGCACTTGCCGAGAAAGATGACCGCGTGGATAAACTATACAGCTCTGTGATGCAGGAATTGATGGGGATGATGGGCTCGGATTACAATCGTAACCGTCAGTTGACCCATTTATTGTTTGTTGCTCATTTCTTAGAGCGTGTAGCTGATCACACAACGAATATCGGTGAAGGTGTTATTTATATGGTCACAGGTAAACGCAAAGACTTGAATGTGTAAGTAATTCCAATATAGAAGGGACGCTCCTAAGTCATTACGACTTGTGAGCGTCCCTTTTTCATGTGCGTGAGGCGGTAATTGGAAAGCGAATGAGGAAAGTTGTTCCTTCCTCACTTGATTGAACTTCAATCGAAGCATGATGCCTGGCAGCGATGCTGTAGCAAATAGCTAAACCGAGCCCTGTACCTTCATCTTTGGTCGTGAAGAAAGGTCTTCCTAGCTTCTCCAGATGTTCCTCATTAATTCCTATACCCTCATCAGCAATAAGTAGAACGACGTGTTCTGTCTCGGTGTAGGTTTCAATTCTCAGCTTACCGCCGAGGCTCATTGCTTCCAAACCATTCATACACATATTCAATATGAGTTGACGCAATTCTTTATCGTCGAGTTGAATAACAGGACAATCCTTGAATTGGAAATGAACATGCTTGCCGGACATGACGGCTTCAGCTTGGATGAGGGGGATGAGCATTTCGATAATACGATTGATATTTTCAGGTTGTTGGTGGGATTGCTTATTTTTGGCCAGAGACAAATATTCGGTAATAATCTCATTCGCTCTGTCCAACTCTTCTAGCATGATAGGGATGTATTCTTTTTGCATATGACGATCGTTCTCTTGAAATAATTGGAGGAAGCCGCGAATGGTCGTCATCGGGTTGCGAATCTCATGGGCAATACCGGCGGCCATTTCCCCAACTAGATTGAGTTGAGCTAGACGAGCCATTTCTGATTCAAATCGCAAGCTTTCCGTGATATCGACGGCAACTTCGAGCAAGCAGCTTTCATTTTCAATATCGATGATTTCTGTTGATAGCAGGGCCGTTCGAATTTCCTTGGACTTGGTTTCATACTTGACCTTGCAATTATGGATGACATCATTAAACTTCCTTGAATCACCCATTTCAGCTCGTAAGAGATCTAGTGTAGTTCCAATGATTTCATCGCCATAGCCTGTATATTGTTTCCAGCTTTCATTAATTTCGAGATAAGTAAGGTCAGGTAGACGGCGGATAGCCATCAAAGAAGGAGAGAGTATGAACATTTTTTTGAAGTGTTCTTGTGATTTTATAAGCTTTTCATGGGCATCCACTAACTCGGAGGTTCTCTCTTCCACCCATTGTTCCAAAAGAAAATTTTGCTGCTTTAATTTCTCTTCTGCTTCAGCTAACTTGCGATTGGTCTCTTCGAGATCTAGCGTTCGCTTATGCAGCAGTTCACTTTGATATTTGATTTTTTGATGATTGAGGTGCATGTTAACGAAGCCATCGACTTTCATGCGCAGCATTTTAGGATGAATAGGTTTGAATAAATAATCAATAGAGCCCACATGGTATCCCTTCAAAACATGCTCAATAGAGGTGCTAAGAGCCGTTAGGAAGATGATGGGAATATCCTGACAAGCTTTTCGCTGCTTGATCAGTTCGGCCGTCTCGAAGCCGCTAAGTCCAGGCATTTGCACATCCATCAAGATTACAGCGATGTGATCAGCGGGTTCTTTTAATAAATATCTCAGAACTTCCTCGCCTGATTGCAAAGAAATAACGTCATAGTTGGAAGAGGCCAGAATGCTATTCAGAGCCAGCAAGTTCTCGTAGCGGTCATCTACCGCCAAGATTTTTACTTGTTGTTCCATTTCAAATCCTTTCCGTGCTTGTACATTGTACGCACCTAACAATCCATCCTTCTCTTTTTCGGGAAAAAGATTGAATTCCCTCTTTTTTTTTTGAAGTCTTTACATACATTTTACATATGGATAATAAAGCCAGTCATTTAATTTGATAGACTAGAGAAATAAGTATATTCAGGTAAGGGATGATGGACATGAAGGCTCAGTCAGAAATGCTGGAACAATTCTATAAGATGATAGATAAAGAGTACATATATTCCGTTTATCAGCCTATTATCTCGCTGCAGGATGGTCAAGTAATGGGGTATGAAGCGTTAACGCGAGGTCCCAAAGATAGTCCCTTTCATTCACCTTTGGCCATGTTTCAATTTGCAGAGCAGCAAGGGGAGCTCTACTTGCTTGAGCAGCTTGCTCGTGAAAAAGCGATTAAAGGATCCATTTTGGAGCATCCGCAGCAATTGCTTTTTATCAATATTTCATCACAAGTGCTTTACGATCCTGGATTTGTTCCTGGTAAAACGCTTGAGATTTTACAGAAATACGGACTCCGTCCAAGCAATGTCGTTTTTGAAATTACGGAAAGAAGTTCGATTGAGGATTTCTCCTTAGCTCAAAAGATTCTGGATCATTACCGTAAACAAGGCTATCGAATTGCCATAGATGATGCTGGTGCGGGATATTCATCCCTACAAGCGATTGCGGAACTTCAACCTGATTTTATTAAGATTGATCGTTCCCTCATTGAAAATATACATAAAAACAAAGTAAAAGAGTATATCCTTGAAACGTTCGTTACTTTTGCCCATAAAATGAACATTTCCCTCATTGCTGAAGGCATTGAACATGCGGACGAGCTAACCAAATTAACTCGGCTCGGCGTGCATTATGCCCAAGGCTATTTGCTTGGAAAGCCAAATGAATCTCCCGCGATGGTGCAGGACATCCATAAAATGTTGATTTGGCAGCATCGCAAAGTACAAGGAGGCAGTATGACTTGGAGCATTGGCGACCTGAAAACTCCTGTAAAAGTGTTTGACAAGAAAAAACTGATTTCGGAAGTGGCTGATTACTTCAAAAAAAATCAAGAGGCAGTGGGTGCTGTCATCGTGGATGAAGAGGTGCCGATTGGCCTCATGATGAGAGACCGCTTATTTCAACAATTAACCGGTCAATACGCCTTCTCCTTGTTCTGGAATCGAACCATTGACAGTATTATGGATGAATCGCCGCTAATCGTGGACGAGTTGATGCCTGTTGAAGAAGTATCACAGATGGCTACCTCACGCGCAATAAACCACTTGTACGACCTAGTCATCGTTACAAGCAATGGGAAGATGGGAGGAGTAGCATCCATCAGAACGATTCTTGAGAGTATAACGAATGTACGAATGGAGTATGCGCGTGTGGCCAATCCACTAACAGGACTGCCAGGGAATTTGCAAATCAATCGCGAATTGAACAAGAGGATAAGTGAGAACAAACCGTTTCATGTGGTATATGCGGATTTGGATTACTTCAAATGGTTCAATGATCGGTTTGGATTTCAAAAAGGGGACCAACTGATTCAATATACAGCTGATATTATGCAGCAATCCATTGCGGTTTGTGGGACTCCGCATGATTTTGTCGGGCATGTGGGAGGCGATGATTTTATCGCGATATCTGCCACATTATCTCCAAAACAACTGTGTCAGGAAATCATTCGCCGCTTCGAACAAGGTGTGCAGATGTTCTATGAGGATGAGGAGTGGGAGTATGTATGGGATCGGAGCGGCAACAAGGTAAAGAGCGAGGGAGTTACGCTTTCGCTCTCTTTAGTCGTCTGTGTCTGCGAATCTCCCATTTCACTCGAACACATTTCCCAAACAGCCGCCTTACTAAAAAAGAAAGCAAAAGCGCATCAAGGAAGTATTTATTATTTTGAAAAAATTGGCTCAAGTGGCCTTGAATTAGAAAGTGTATAACAATTGTTTAAAAGAACGAATAATAATGACCTTCTGTTTACCGATTCGGCGCTCGGATATTTTCTTGATATTCCCCGGATGTATCCAAATCGCATCCATGCCGCTTGACGCGGCCCCCACTACATCGTTACGCCACGAATTTCCAACCATAACACTTTGGTTTGAAGCCGTGCTCATCGTCTTTAGGGCTCTCTCAAAGATAGCGGGGTGCGGCTTTCGCGGTCCATCCTTCTCTGAACTAAATAACCGATCTTGATCGATCCACCTGGTGAGTTTCATTTTCTCCAAGTTACTCTGCAACCTTTTCCGATTTCCGTTACTGATGATAGCCAGTTTATAGTTATGTGATAACGCCTCAAGAGTGTCTTCTACGCCGGGAAAGAGGGCAACGAAGTTGTCTTCCTGTTCTTCTACCTGTTCGAAAAAAGACCGTGTAAAAACAGGGTTAACGTTCACCGGCATAGGCTGAAGAGCTTTGCGTAAACAAATGTGGCGAAGCTCATCAGGAGATATGGGACTCCTAATCGGTGCCTTTCGGTGACGGCTCCACTCCATCTTATAGCTTTGCAGGGCTTCTTGGGCTGTAAAAAGCATTTCGCCCGGATCCCATCTCGCTGTAAAGTCGTTCATGACTTCAAGGAATGCCGAATCAAAGCATTGTCTGCGATCCAAGATCGTATTATTCATATCGAAAAAAATAACCTTTTTGCGTATTGGTGAGAAAAAAGGGCTCATATGGAGAACCTCCTTCTGAAGACCGGCCCATTGAATAATGGATTCCATACATGTTTATGTGCGGAACCGTTTTTTTATTTTAATTTCGTATGCTATGATGAAGGAAGTATGTCAAAAATCGGGGTGCGAACTTATGGATAAGCTTATTATTATTGATGGTAACTCTATCGCGAATCGAGCTTTTTATGCTTTGCCTTTGCTCAGTAATTCTAGTGGTTTACACACGAATGCGGTTTATGGATTTACAACGATGCTGCTGAAATTAATAGAAGAAGAAAAGCCTACGCATTTTCTCGTTGCATTCGACGCTGGGAAAATAACGTTTAGACACAAAGAATATACGGAATACAAGGGTGGGCGTGCCAAAACGCCGTCTGAGCTCTCCGAGCAGTTTCCGCTGATCAAAGAGCTGCTTAAAGCTTTCAAGATTCCACAGTTTGAGCTGACAGGCTATGAAGCTGACGATATTATTGGAACCTTGACCAAGGCAGCTGATGAAAGAGGCGAGAAGGTACTTCTCGTTTCGGGAGATAAGGATATGCTGCAGCTGGCTTCCGAGCATGTGACCGTTGCGATTACACGTAAAGGAATTAGCGAAGTTGATCTTTATAATCCTGCTGAAATAAAAGAGAGATACGGGCTTACGCCTGCGCAAATCATCGACCTCAAAGGGTTGATGGGCGATACGTCGGATAATATTCCAGGTATTCCGGGTGTTGGGGAAAAAACGGCACTTAAGATGCTGCATGAGTTTGGAACCGTAGAAGAAGTGCTTGCTAATGCATCAAGTCTCAAAGGAAAAATGAAGGAAAAAGTCGAGGAGCATGCGCAAAGTGCCATCATGAGTAAAGATCTTGCGACGATTTTCCGCGAAGTGCCGATGGAAACCGAGTGGGATGTTTTCCGCTACGATGGCTTTGATGGACAAGCTTTATCCAGTATGTTCCGCAAGCTGGAGTTCAAATCTCTCCTGGAAAAGATGGATTTCGGGCCAAGCAGCATGGCGGAGGAACAAGTTGTCGAAAGTTTGGAAGCGATTGTTGTAACGAAAGACAATATGGATGAGTTGATTGGCAAATTAGGCGATAACGCAGCGATCCATGTTGAGGCTGTTGGGGAAAATCCGCATCAAGCTGTGGGGGTTGGCGTTGTCTGGTTTACGTATGATGGAGATACGAATACATCTTACTTCGTGCCCTTAGCGCTGCTGAAGAGTGAAGCGGGCGAGCCGCTGCGCAATTGGCTAAGCGATGATTCCAAGAAGAAGCAGCTCTTCGACCAGCACCGTGCCCAGCTGGTGCTGGCTTGGCAAGGTATCCACCTCAAAGGTGTGGATTTCGATGCTCTGCTGGCCGCTTACTTACTCGATCCGACTGAGTCGAATCTTAGCTTGAGCGGCTTGACGGGCAAGTACAGCCTGCCGGGCGTTAAGACCGACGAGGAAGTGTTCGGCAAGGGGGCGAAGTTTCGCTTGCCTGAGCTCGCTGCGCTTAGCGACCACTTGGGTCGCAAAGCGATGGCCATTGCGCGCATCGTGCCAGTGCTGCGCGAAGAGCTGGAGAAGAGCGAGATGCATAGCCTCTTCTACGAGCTAGAGCTGCCTCTCGCGGGCGTGCTCGCGGAGATGGAGCTGCGCGGCATAGCGTTGGATGCCGAGGGGCTTAAAGCGTTCGGCGTGGAGCTTGCAGGCAAGCTGGATGCGATCATGACCCGCATCTACACGCTCGCCGGCGTAGAGTTCAACATCAACTCGCCGAAGCAGCTTGGCGAGATCTTGTTCGAGAAGCTGGGGCTGCCAGCTTGGAAGAAGACCAAGACCGGCTACTCGACGGATGCCGAGGTGCTGGAGCGCCTTGCGCCCTACCACGAAGTCGTAGGGGAGATTTTGAACTACCGTTCGCTTGCGAAGCTGCAATCGACGTACGTCGAAGGGCTGCTTAAAGAGGTGCGGCCGGAGACCGGTAAGGTGCATACCTATTACCGGCAGACGATTGCCGCAACGGGCCGGCTCAGCAGCCAGTTCCCGAACCTCCAGAATATTCCTATTCGTCTGGAGGAAGGCCGTAAGATCCGCAAGGTATTCGTTCCATCCGAGCCTGGATGGTACATTCTTGCTGCGGATTACTCGCAGATCGAGCTGCGCGTGCTTGCGCACATCTCGCAGGATGACAATCTGAAGGAAGCGTTCCTTCAGAATATGGACATCCACACGAAGACAGCGATGGACGTCTTCGGGGTGGAAGAGAGCGCCGTCGACGCGAACATGCGCCGCCAGGCCAAAGCCGTCAACTTCGGGATCGTGTACGGCATCAGCGACTACGGCTTGTCCCAGAACCTAGACATTACCCGCAGGGATGCAGCTCAGTTCATTGAACAATATTTTGCTGTTTTCCAAGGGGTTCGCAAATATATGGATGAGATCGTGAAGGATGCTCGCAGGGACGGTTATGTCACGACCTTGCTGCAGCGCCGCCGCTATCTTCCTGAGATCACGGCATCGAACTTTAATCTACGTTCCTTCGCTGAACGAACAGCGATGAATACGCCGATTCAAGGTACGGCTGCTGATATCATTAAACTTGCCATGGTCCAGATGGCCGACCGTTTGAAACAAGATGGACTCAAGAGCCGCATGCTGCTTCAAGTACACGATGAGCTTGTTTTTGAGGTCCCTGAAGAGGAGCTTGAGACCATGCGCAGCTTAGTGCCGGAAGTTATGGCTGCAGCCCTTAAGCTTGATGTCCCGCTGAGCGCGGATGTTGACTTTGGCCTTACTTGGTACGATGCTAAGTAGAGTTGTTTGTACAAGTACTTATAACTGTGGCCACCGATTATGAATAAGCATGTTTTTCAGTGTTAAATATGGCTCAGATGTGTTAATCGTCACATTAACGCTGAAAAATAATGCTAACTAAGGCTAAGCTGGGAGTTATGGGGGAATTTGTTGCTAATAGCGTTGTTTTTCAATGCTAATTCCTATATTTTTGCTCGATGAGGTGTGATAACGCTGAATAACAGCGTTAATGGACACTCTCAGCACCTGAAATCGGCGAGGCTGGTGGATATTGCCGCTGAGCGAGCCAATCTGGCACTCTCGGTCTCACCATCTCGCCCGCTAGGTCAATCAACAATAAAGAAGAGGTGAACATCCGTGCCTGAACTACCCGAAGTCGAAACGGTCAGACGTACGCTGAACAATCTAATCACCGGTAAAACGATTGAGCATGTTCAGGTCAGACTGCCTCGCATCATCCAAAAGCCGGACGATATTCATATGTTTGAAGTTCTGCTGCAAGGTCAGACGGTGGAGACGATAGAACGCAGAGGGAAATTTCTGCGCTTCATATTTACCGATTACGTCATGGTTTCGCATCTTCGGATGGAAGGACGGTACGGTCTGTATGACGGTGAAGATCCGCTCGAGAAGCACACCCATGTGTTGTTCCGCTTCACCGATGGCAGCGAGCTCCGCTATAAGGACGTTAGACAATTTGGTACGATGCATTTGTTTCCCAAAGGCGAAGAGCTCACGCAGCCTCCGCTGCATAAGCTCGGACTAGAACCGCTTGATGAAGGCTTCACCTTCGAGGCTTTTCAAGACCGGATCGCTCATCGTTCGACGAAGATTAAACCGCTGCTGCTCAATCAAGAATATATCGTGGGAATCGGGAATATTTATGTAGACGAGTCCCTTTTCTTGGCTGGCATCCATCCAGAACGCGAAGCCTCCTTGCTGAGCAAAAAGGAGCTCGTCCTCCTTCACTCAGCTATCATTCGTACACTTCGTGAATCGGTTGAAGTGGGAGGATCCTCCATTAAATCGTATGTGAATGGACAAGGCGAAATTGGGTTGTTCCAGCATCAACTAAACATTTATGGCAGACAGTCTCAAGCCTGTAAAACATGCGGGAGTGAGATCTACAAGACCATCGTTGGCGGCAGAGGAACGCATATTTGCCCAACCTGCCAACCGTTAAAGCAGACTAGAATTCGAAAGAAGTCAGAGAAATAGGCACGTGAAGCCTCCCCTCCCCATATGATATGGAGTACTTAGCCTAGACAAACGGCTTACAAGCTAGTTTCTAGGTAAAACTCTTAGGAGGGGTATTATGCTTCCTGTAGTTTCACTACTTATTCTTGCTTTCGCAGTTTCTTTGGACGGCTTCGGTGTCGGTGTGATGTATGGATTACGTAAAATACGAATTCCACTCCTATCCATTGGGATTATATCGCTTTGGTCTGGTATCATTATCTACATCTCGATGCAGATCGGTGTACTGATGTCTTCCTTCATGTCTCCCTTGGTAGCTAAGCGTATCGGTGCTCTCATATTGATTGGGATTGGCATCTGGGCATTAGCTCAAACGAGACAACAAAAGCCTCAGGAGCATCAGGAACGAGGGGGAGTCGCATCTTTAGATCAAGCATCGATAAGCGGTGTTCTTCCTTCACAAGAGGGTAAGCATTCGGGTTCTGGAGAGATTCTCACGTTTGATACTTTGCAGCGAACGAAGGAAATACTGAATATCGAGCTGAAACGCTTCGGACTTGTTATTCAAATTTTGCGAACACCATCCATTGCAGACGTTGACAAATCGGGTAATATTTCGGCTTCAGAGGCTACCTTGCTTGGTTTGGCGCTATCTTTGGATGCGTTCGGTGCAGGCATTGGCGCAGCATTAATCGGTTTCGTTCCACTGTTAACGGCTTCCGTCATTTCTATATCAAGTGGTTCATTTATTGCATTAGGCTTGCGGTTTGGTTTACGGTATGCGGAGATGAATTGGATGAAGAAACTGTCTATACTTCCGGGATGTGTACTCATTATTATGGGTCTTTTGAAAATGTTGTAGGACGCACGTTAGGAGAGATTTGCCCATGAATATCGGGTTAACAGGAGGAATCGCTTGCGGCAAAAGCACGGTTAGCGCCATGCTGGTTAGCCGCGGCGCCCTATTAGTAGATGCGGATACCATAGCCCGCGATGTCGTCGAGCCCGGCAGCCCTGTTCTTGAACAGGTTGCTGCACATTTTGGACAAGCCGTTCTTCAGGCTGACGGATCGCTCCATCGCAAGAAGCTTGGCGAGATCATTTTTGGTAATACCGAGGCACGCAAGCAGCTGGAAAGTATTCTGCATCCGCCAATTCGTGCACAAATACGTGAACAGATGGAAGCCTATGAACGGCAATTTCCAGACAAGCTTGTTGTGGTCGATGTCCCTTTATTAATCGAATCTAATTTATCCTTCATGTTTCAAGAAGTTATGGTTGTTTATGTGCCTCGTCCAGTCCAGTTGGAGCGGCTTATTGGGCGAGATGGACTGACGGAAAGTGCGGCAAATAATCGCATAGATGCTCAGATGTCCATTGAGGAGAAACGCAAATTCGCGGATGTTGTCATTGACAATAGTGGTACTTGGGAAGAAACTAACGCTGAAGTGGAGCGGTTTTGGCTAGAGAAGGGGCTTTCATGACCTTTTTACGTAAAAAACGAGTTTTTGCCCTGCTTCTTGTCTGCTTTGTTCTGGTTCTCTTTATGAATAGCGATTTTATCGGAAGAAAGGTGTACCCGATCTACTTTGAGCAGGAAATTAGGCAGAGCGCGGCGAAACACAATATAGATCCATTTTTAATTGCTGCGATTATAAGGGTCGAGACGAATTACAAATATCATTTGGAGTCAAAAAAAGGGGCATTAGGCCTTATGCAGCTTATGCCTGACACCGCAGAGTGGATTGTTGAATCCACGAATTTAGGGCCTCATGTGCAGGAAGATTTATTAAAAGTGGACGTAAATATTAATCTTGGTTCTTGGTATTTAAGCTGGCTTAAGAAGCATTATAATGGTAATTTAATTTATGCGATTGCGGCTTATAATGCAGGTCAAGGGAATGTGAATAAATGGAAGCAAAATGATATTTGGGATGGTTCGGAAGAGCATATTAATCAAATTCCATTCGGAGAAACACGTCATTATGTACAGCGGGTGCTCTATTATTACGAAAAATACACGAAGCTTTATTCTCAGCATTGGGGTAAATAAGGATTAGGATTCCTCTTCAAAAATAAAGAAGCATTGGACTAGCTCCTTTTGGGGGCTTAGAGTCCAATACTTCCTGTTTTGCAGATTCAGTAGCTAATCTTCAAGATTACTTGAATTGACCAGCCAAAGATTGTTCTGCGATTTGTACCAGTCGACGAGTGATGTTACCACCAATAGAACCAGCATCACGAGTAGCCATATTGCCCATATATCCATCTTGAGGGATGGCGATACCTAGCTCTTGAGCTACTTCGTATTTCAACTGATCCAACGCTGCGTTAGCTTGAGGAACGACTAATGTATTGCTGCTGCGGGATTGTCCTGCGCCCATGTCTGTTCACCTCCTTGTCGTTTGGTAATAGTATTGTGTGCATATCTCCTAAGTTCATGACATGTAACATATGGTAATAGATCAAAGAAGAGAAAGGAGAGATAGCGAATGAAGTGTCCGTTCTGTGACTATTCCGGTACGAAAGTTCTTGATTCACGTTCAGCCAATGAAAACAAATCGATTCGTCGTCGTCGAGAATGTGAGAAGTGCGCGAGAAGATTCACCACGTTTGAGATGGTGGAAGAAACGCCGTTAATCGTGATTAAGAAAGATGGAAGTAGGGAAGAATTTAGTCGAGAGAAAATATTAAGAGGCTTGATTCGAGCTTGTGAGAAGCGCCCGGTATCGATGGAGAGACTTGAGATGATGGTATCTGAAGTGGAAATGCAGCTTCGCACCACGGCTCATGCTGAAGTGGATAGTTTAAGCATTGGAGAAATCGTCATGGAACAGCTGTACCCCGTCGATGAAGTGGCGTACATTCGCTTTGCCTCCGTATACCGACAGTTTAAGGACATTAATATGTTCCTGAAGGAGTTAACGCAAATATTGGGAAAGCATGACACCGGACTTCTCCGGGATAAATAATAACTAAATATGACAAAAAATAAGAAAAAGACAGCGGGATTCCCGTTGTCTTTTCTCAGTTTTTCCCACGATATCAACAATCATGCGATTAAAATTTATTTGAAAAAAATAAATCTTTAGACATCAACCGACTGTATTTTTGTATGCTTTCGTGCATAATTCCTTTATTGAGTGCGTTTGTCCAGTTCACTTCTGAGAAAATGAATAAACCGAATAGCTTCATCTTGGGTTAAAACGTTGTTATCAAACTTAAAGGAGAACATGTCCAAAAGATCATTTTCTGGAAGGTGCAAGTTATCAATCAATTGCTGTACATCCAAACTCATTTTACCATCCACCGTAATTTTTCCCATCATCTTTGTTCCCTCCTAGTCTTTCTACATAAATCGGACGGAGGCGGTAGCTGGCTGACATTTTGGACATTCATCGAATGCCATTTTAGTCCCTTTAGCTTTGCGTCGCCACTTTTCAGTGGTTTTGCCTTTATCGACCGATTTATGTTTGTAAGAAAACTATATCATATTTGCGGATTGAGTTTCCATTAATTACATTATTCGAAGGATGGTTGAAGCATATGTCCGTCAAGTCCAATCAAATTCCAAGCATTTCTTATGAATTAGATATCGTAAAAGTTGCTAGCTCTCTCGGAATTGATCAAGATCGCTTATTGGCTTATGTGTATGCAAACTCTGATCCGAAGAAACAATATGAGGTAAAGGAAACCTTTCCCGACTATAAGAGTGGTTGAAACTATAAAAAAAGCACTACAACGTAATAGTTGTAGTGCTTTAATCGTATTAAACCATGATTTTGCAGATATCGTTCGTGAATTCAACCGGATCTTGAAGGGGTAATCCTTCGATTAAGAGCGCTTGATTGTAGAGCAGGGCCGTATAAAGATTCAGTTTCTCTTTGTCTTTGTCAAAAGCGTCTTTTAAGGAAGCGAATACTTCGTGATTGACGTTGATTTCCAATACCTTCTCAGCCTTCACGTTAGGATTATTCGGCATCGCATTTAAGATTTTTTCCATTTCGATCGTCACATCGCCGTCGGTCGATAAGCACACAGGGTGCTTTTTAAGACGCTTGGATGCTTTTACATTTGTAACTTTGCCTGACAACAGGTCTTTCATATAATCGAAAAGCTCTTTGTTGTCATTTTTGTCAGCATCGGTTTCCGTTTGGCTGTCATCCATTTCAATACCAAGATCACCGCTTGAAACAGATTTAAACTCTTTTTCTTTGTAGGTCATGATCATTTTGATCGCGAATTCATCGATATCATCAGTGAAATACAAAATCTCATAGCCCTTATCTGTGACTAGCTCTGTTTGTGGAAGCTTATCGATTCTTTCCATCGATTCTCCAGAAGCATAGTAAATGTACTTCTGATCTTCCGGCATTCTTGACACGTATTCGTCCAACGTAACCAGCTTTTTCTCCTTGGAGGAATGGAACATCAATAGATCCTGCAGGACGTCCTTATGGCTTCCGTAATCGCTGTAGACACCGAATTTGAGCTGTCGGCCGAAGGATTTGTAGAATTGCTCATATTTCTCTCTTTCGTCCTTCAGCAGGCTTTGCAGCTGGCCTTTGATCTTGCTTGAAATGTTTTTGGCAATCAGTTTCAATTGACGGTCATGCTGCAGCATTTCTCTGGAAATATTGAGCGATAGGCTTTCTGAATCAACCATCCCTTTAACGAAGCTGAAATAGTCAGGAAGCAGATCCGCACATTTGTTCATGATCAATACGCCATTGGCGTAAAGCTCCAAGCCCTTTTCATACTCTTTGGAATAATAGTCAAAAGGAATATTTTCCGGGATAAAGAGGATAGCTTGATAAACTACAGCGCCATCTGCGCTAACGTGAATATGTTTGAGCGGCTTGTCGAAGCCGTAATGTTTCTCGTGATAGAACTTCTCGTAATCTTCCGGAGTCAGTTCACTTTTGTTTTTTCTCCAGATGGGAACCATGCTGTTGACATGCTGCTCTTCTTGGTAATCCTCGAAGTCGCTTTCGCTGCCTTCTTTCAGCCTTTTTCCGGTAATGTCCATTTTGATAGGGTAACGGATGAAATCGGAGTACTTTTTGATGATCGCTTTTAAACGATACTCGTCTAAAAACTCATCGAAGTTCTCATCTTCCGTATTATCCTTAATTTTCAGGATGATCTCCGTGCCTACGTCATTTTTATCCGCCGTTTCGATCGTGTAGCCATCAGCGCCAGTGGACTCCCACTTGTAAGCAACATCGCTACCTAAAGCTCTGCTAATTACGGTTACGACATCTGCAACCATAAACGCTGAATAGAAGCCAACACCGAACTGTCCGATGATATTGTGACCGTCTTTTGCTTCATTTTCTTTTTTGAAGGCCAAAGATCCGCTCTTCGCAATGATCCCCAGGTTATTCTCCAAATCTTCCTTCGTCATACCAATACCCGTATCACGCAGTGTGAGTGTGCGATTCGTTTTGTCGGCAATCACTTTAATGAAATAACTATCTTTGTCAAAAACCAACGTGTCATCGGTCAAAGCTTTGTAGTAAATTTTGTCGATAGCATCGCTGGCATTGGAGATAAGCTCTCTTAGAAATATCTCTCTTTGCGTATAAATCGAATTGATCATCATTTCCAATAAGCGTTTGGATTCAGCTTGAAACTGTTTCTTTTCCAATGGGAGATCTCCTTTCGAATATGTAGAAATTAGTCAGAGATGATTATTAGCACTCTCAGTCTTCGAGTGCCATCCCTATCTTTATAACATTCCTCTTTTTCAATGTCAATTGGTATGGCAAAGCGGAGCTTTATTTCGTAATAATCCGCATAAGAATATCCACGCTGGGAAACCCATATTCTTCATATTCTTGTTCTTGCATAATCAGACTGTTGATGATGTTAAAATACCACGACAACAGTTCCCTAGGATCGCCTGCAGAGAATTCTCCAGCTTGCTGCCCTTTGATAAAAATAGGGACTAGCTGATCAATAAGAACTTTCGGGGAATGCTGTTCAAGGGCTTGCTTGACCTCTTCAGGTACATCATCCGTTTTTCGTGCCTGTTGAATAAGCATGAAAGCATGCTTATTGTCGTCATCCAGCATTCCTTGAGTCAGTGCTTTAATTTGTTCCACGGGAGTGCCAGGTATTTGAGCAATGTAAGCAATTTCCTTGCCTGCTTCTTCCATGAGTTCTTGAACGAGTGCAGTGAATAGTGAATCTTTGGAGCTATAGTAACGGTAAAAGAGGCCTTGACTGATGCCAGCTTCTGCCGCGATCATGCTCATTTTGGTTCCTGCGATTCCGTGGCGGGCAAATACGGTAAGAGCAGCTTTCTTGATCTGTTCTTTGCGATCATCACGTATCTGAGTCAATTGTTGTTCATTTAATGGGGACAATGGCTGTCAATCTCCGATCTGCATAATATCATTTCATTAAACTTATTATATAGTCTTCTCAAGTTGAAGTGAAACATCATCCTTCTTGCTTGCCGAGTCTACGAGTGGACTTATCCTCATCCTAAGTTCATCTAGAAATTGCTCTGTCCGAGCAAAAGCAGCGAGATGGCCGGCATTCTGGATAAGAACCATTTCTTTGTGAGGTGCTCTAATATCATCGAAATAGGCTTGGGCTAAAGCGGTTGGTGTTATAGAATCAGTATCACCTTGGAAGATGAAGAAAGGTATGTCAAATTCCAACCCGAATTTGCGGACGTCAAAGGTCATGAGTTCATCAAAAAGAAAGTCCAAGGAGAAGTTCATGCCTTTGAAAATATCTATAATATCACGTATGGTGTGGCTCGGCGACGACAGAATAGCAGGCAGCATGATGTCCATAATCATATTAGGAACCGTTGTAATAGATTTAATGATCCATTGGTTCATTTCATCGAAGTCTTTGCGGCTCCACTTCGAGGGATCAGGTCCAATTCTCTCGATTGCCAGCATGCCCTTTTTGTTCCCAGCAGCTCGAAGTCCTTCCAGTGTCATCTGATACGACAAATGATCCGGATCTGGGCCGACGTTCTGATCAGTCCCGACATAGGCATGGAAGAGGTCTGGTCGGCGCTTAACCATCATGACACCTATACAGCTGCCCACTGAGCTGCCAACAAGAATAATTTTTTCTTGATTGAGATGTTCGCATAGGAATTCGGCAACCTCAAGCCCATCATGTGCGAGGCTGTCAAAAGTAATTTCTCCGCTTCCATTCACACCATTCCTGCGGAATGTCTTACCTGCACCGCGCTGGTCCCATTGGACGATGGTAAAGTGCTTCTCCCATGAACGCAGCAATGGAGAGAAGACGGTATAAGTTGATGCGGGACCGCCGTGAATGAAGAACAGGACGGGCTTGCTGCGATCCTCCCCGCGAATGGTGATCCACTGATCAATGCCGCCAATCTGAATGAATCGTTCCTGGGCGATGCCATTTGGCGTATGGAAGTTAAGTTTCATAGCATTTTTACGCTGATTTAGCTTTCGTAGGAGCAGATCCCAAACTAAATGTTTTTTATTCATTCGTGCACCTCGTTCTTATATTTAAATGAATGATTCATTCATCTATAAATCATATGTGTAGCTTAATTCATTTTCAATCCGCAGTCAATAGGCTATTGACTATGCAAACAATAAAAAAACGCTTGGGTTTCCAAGCGTTAAGCAGCTGTTTATGTAAGTTAATCTTGTTTTAACTCTTGCCCTTTTTCATTAAAAGCTTTTACGACCTTCTTAGGAGCTACAAGGCTCCAGGCCAGCGTAAGCATATTACGACATTCCTCAGGATGGACACGATCCATTCGAACAATCATGAACGCTAAGTTTTGGAAGCTGTCTGGCATCTGATAAACATCAGAATCCATCGTGGTGTAAGCCGCTCGATCCTCTTTGGTCGTTTTAATCACGAGTGATACACCATCTGGTTGGATAACCGCGTAAATTTTGCTGCGTACACGAAAGGAAGGTTTTTCCCAATGGTCTTGTTCTTCCGTTTCCGGTAAAGACAGCGCGATGCTTCTAATTTCATCAGCAGTAACCATGATCTTCTCCTCGAATTCTTCTCAAATGCGGTTGATATCACTGCCCTCAATAATTGATTTTGAATAACCTTGCTTGGCAATTTTGATCATTGCGCGTCCGATCTTTTCTGAAGTCGTAATCGAATTCGGGAACCATTTTTCTAACAAAGGGTAGAGAGGTTTCGATATGGTGTAAATGCTCTGGTACAGTTTAGTCTTGGACTTGACGCCGTGCAATGGAAGAATACCTCCTGGACGGAACATGTAAGCCGCCATAAATGGAAGCTTAAGCAAATCATTCTCCGTTTTGCCCTTCACCCGTGCCCACATACTGCGGCCATTTTCCGTACTATCTGTTCCCATTCCTGTTACATAGAAGAACGACATGTTAGGGTTCAATCTCACTAATGTCTCAGCAACATGCATGGTAATATCATAGGTTATTGCCCGATAGCGATCTTCGCTCATACCCGCGGAAGAGACACCAAGGCAGAAAAAACAAGCGTCGAAGCCCGACAGTTTATGCTCAATGTCAGTTAGATCCAGAAGATTAGCATGAACCTGTTCGTGCAATTTGGGATGATTCTGACCGGTGGTGTTTCTACCTACGGCTAGCACGCTATGAACTTGAGGATCGAGAAGGCATTCGCGCAGCACGCTCTGTCCGACCATGCCCGTAGCTCCGAAAAGAAGGACGTTCAATCTATCACACCTTTCAATTCAGTTATATCGAATTTGCATTAATGGTTATTGCTTTCCCATCTCTTGGCCCATTTATCCATTTCTTTGAGAGCGGTTTGAAAATCAATTCCTTTTTCCGTCAATGAATATTCTACCATGATCGGTACAGTAGGAGTTACTTGACGCAGAACAATCCCGTTCTGCTCTAAATGCCGCAGCACATCCGTTAAGGATTGTGTCTTGACGATCACTAAATCTCTATGAAGCTGTTTAAATCGTTTCGGGCCTTTAGATAGCTCCGCGATCACTAGGAACGCCCATTTCGCACCAAGTATGGTCAATACGGAACAGATGTTAGAGAAGTCATGCACTTCTTCTTGTAAAGGTTCCATGTGGCTTCACCTTCTTACTTATCGTTAGTTAGTCAAAATACTTGGATAATGTCCAAATACTTTGCCTTCTTACATTATTTTCGTAACCTTATTATACTTCAATAAAACGATCACGGAATAGCAGAAAGGAATGAATCGAATGAATCGACTGTCTATCTACATCCTTGCCCTAGGGGTATTTCTAACGGCGACCTCCGAGCTGGTTGTTGCCGGAATCCTTCATATCATCGCTGAAGATTTAAACATTTCTATCGCACTTGCGGGGCAGCTAATTACAGCCTATTCTCTAGCGTTTGCGATTGGAACCCCCATTGTGGTGTCACTTTCATCCCGGATGGGGCGCAGGAAAGTGCTGCTTGGCTCGCTGGCTGTTTTTATCTTGGGCTGCCTGACTTCTTTTGGGAGTTCGGAGATTTCGCTCTTAATGGTTTCTCGTATTATTCTTGGGGTAAGCTCAGGCGTTTATCTTGTCGTAGTGTTTGGTGCGGTTGCCAAATTAGTGCCTGCTGAGAAACTAGGAAGTGCGATCGGCACAATCGTTCTTGGGTTTAGCAGCGCTATGATCTTAGGGGTTCCGATTGGAATTGCCATTACCAACTGGTGGAGTTGGCAAGCCATTTTCATCATTCTAAGTTTATTAAGCCTGTTAATTACATTCGTAATCTTCCGCCTTCTTCCAGAGATCGAGGGGGACGCACCGGTTCCATTCAGGCAGCAATTTAAAGTGTTGGGAAGTCTCGTCATCGTAAGCGGTTTGTTCCTCACCTTTTTTCGGGAATCGGGTAATTCAATTTTATTTACGTATCTGACGCCATTTATACAGGACGTTCTACATTTGAAAGCCTCCAATATAAGCATCATGATGCTTGTTTTCGGTATTTTTGGAGCTATCGGTTCTCGTTTAGGCGGTTATGGTGTTGATAGATGGGGAGCGGCTTGCGTCATTACGCTGAGTATTATCGTTCATGTAGCAGTTCTAGCCCTACTGCCTTTTTTTGTGGAATCATTCGTTATCAGTTTAGTGTTTATCGCCCTTATGGTGTTCTCCATGTTCGTGACCGGTCCAGCTATCCAAACGTATTTTATTCAACAAGCGCCGCTGTCATCCAATCTCGTTCTCAGTTTGAATACATCAATCATTCATTTGGGATTAGCGGTGGGAGCTGGAGCGGGGGGAGTGATGGCGAACGCGACTTCGACTGTCTTCTATCATCCATGGATAGCAAGTATCATTGTAGCGCTCGGGTTGGCGGCAGCTTTCGTCAGTTTTAGGGTAGGGAAGAGGGTTCAAAGTTATAGTCTCGAATGATTCTTGCCCTCCGTACCTATCCTTACAAATTACGCAATCCTTGTTAGATATCTAACGGGAATCTAATAGTAATTAAACATTTCATCCAGAAGACTTTTAACATGTTCCGTATAAGATTGAATTCATGAATCTATTTTAGGCATATGAGGAGAATTCAATTGAAATTAACCATGAAATCATTCCGAATGTCATTGCAGAGCAAACTGGTTATTTCATTCGCGGCTATTTTGCTTATTCCTTGTTTAACGCTAGGTTGGTTTGCCTATGAGACCTCCAAAGATAAAGCAGAACAACAAATTATGGAAGCAACGACCGAAAATGTTAAATCGTTAAATAAGCTAATCGGCGAATACATCGAACCGATCCAAAAGGATGTCGATTATTTGGCTGAGAGTTTGCCTAATAAGCTGAATAGTACTAGTGGGGAACCGACTGTCAAAAGTTTAATCGCCAAGTTTCAAGCGGTTCACCCTGAACTGGACTCAACGTATGTAGGGACATCCGAAGGTATTATGATACTTAACCCTGAGGCAGCGCTGCCGGAAGGTTTTGATCCTCGAAAAAGACCCTGGTACGAAAATGCGCTGAAGAATAAAGGTAAAACGATCATTACAGATCCTTACGTCAACGCGACAAATGGAGAAATTGTCATTACGCTAGCAAGAATGATGTCTGATGGGTCCAAGGTCATTGGTGTTGATTTGAATATGACCGAGTTTGCAAAAGAAGTGTTAAAAGTTAAAATCGGAGAAAATGGATATATGTCCATTGTCGACAAATCAAAAACATATCTCGTACACCCTACTGCAAAAGCAGGGTCTCCAGTACCTGTTAATATCTCCCAGCCCATGTTTGCAGCGGAAGAGGCTACTTTCCAATTCCAACAAAATGAGCAAACAATGAGATCGGTATTCGTAACGAACAGTTTAACAGGTTGGAAATTAACGGGTACAATTTCTCTTCAGGAAATCACGGAAGAAGCTTCGAGTATTTTGAAAAATACCTTGTACATTGTCTTGATCGCCATGATCATTGGTGCTGTATTGATTTATTTCATTATCCGATCGATTATCGTTCCTGTTAAAAGCTTGATTGCGGTTTCGCAACAAGTTAGCGAAGGTAATTTGTGTGTTCGAGTAAAAGAGACGAGATCCAAAGATGAAATTTCAGAGCTAGGACATACTTTTAACAAGATGATTGATTCGTTGAAATTGGTATTGATGGAAGTCAGCGAAAAATCGAGCATGCTAGCGGCTTCGTCAGAGCAGCTTACAGCAAGCGCGGAGCAAACTTCCAATGCAACTCATTACATCGCCGAAAATATTGGGCAAATGGCTGAAGGTGCAGAGAAACAAGTTGGAACCGTCAAGCAAGGGGCGCGAATTGTAGACGAAATGTCCAAAGAAGTCTTAGAAATCGCTTCTAGTGCACAAGCGGTTTCGGATAAAGCGGCGCAAGCCACTCATATATCCATGGAAGGCAATGTGACGATCCAAACGGCAGTAACTCAGATGAACTCCATAAAAGGAACTGTCGAAAGCTTGTCTCATGTCATTCAAAATCTAATGAAACAATCAAATCAAATTGAAGGGATTGTATCTCTGATAGGTGATATCTCGTCACAAACGAACCTGTTATCTTTGAATGCAACGATTGAAGCAGCCCGAGCGGGAGAACATGGCCGAGGATTCCAGGTCGTTGCCAAAGAGGTGAAGAAGTTATCGGAGCAGACCGCAAGGTCGTCTAATCAAATCATCGATATGATTCAAATTATTCAAACCGAGTCGCAGCAAGCTGTTAAATCTATGGATGAGACATACACAGAAGTGACGGGAGGAATTACTATCATGAATAGGGCAGGGGAGTTATTTCGCCTGATTCAGCATTCCGTCGTAGAATTAGAAGCACAAATTCAGACAGTTTCGGCATCTTCGCAGCAGCTTTCAAGCGGTGCAGAGCAAACGATTATGGCTATGGATACTATTTTCAATGTTGTGGAGAAAAGCGCATCGGCTACTCATAATGTCTCCGCTGCGGCACAGGTACAGCTGGCATCGATGGAAGAAATCGCAGCATCCTCAGAGTCATTATCTAAGATGGCTATTGAACTTCAAGAGATTAATGAGAAATTCAAAACATAAAACGGAACAAGGACAACCTTTAACGGGGTGTCCTTGTTTTGTGTATTAATTCCGAATAATTCTTTTGGCCGTAGCCTCTTTAAGCCATAACGGGAATTCATTCAAAAGAAGATTATATAGCGTTTCATCGGAAATCGAAGCGATATCCTCAATGTGAATAAAATTAGCGTTGTCTATGATTCGTCCTTCCATCGTGTCCAACTGCTTAAGCACTTCAAAATCAGAATCGCCAATGCCTACGAATTGCCAGAATATCGGTTGTACAGCAGATTCGGTGATGACTTTCTTGATGGGTTTTACGACACCGCCGTCATTGATGAATACCATAAATACGGGTATGGGGGAGTCTTCTTCAACGGTATATTTACGAATCACGTCTTGCATAACGGGCGGCTCATTATTACGGCCAAACTTATGTATCGTCTTGTTATTCATAATATGCTTCTGCACATAGTGCTCGAAATCATCCTCCGTAGCGGAAGGCAACCTGCTGAATTCATTGTCGTAGATCCAGACATCTAGTGTTGCATTATCATCAAACTTACAAGCAACAGCCAGTATGCGCTCAACCACTTCCTGAACCGTTCCGTTCTTGTATAATGTCTGCATCGATCCTGAGATATCGAGAACTAAGCCTACTCTGGCGGTAAAGTTGGTCAACTTCTTCTTTTCCAATGTGATCTGAACGATTTTCTTGCGTAAATCGATAGACGATAAGATCGTTTTCTCAGCTGCTGCAGCGACTTCTTGCTCATCTTCCTCTGCGATCTCAAGTCCAAAATTCGTGCACAATGCCTCTAATCCTCCATAAAATCCGCTTCCAATTGCGTTGAATTTCCATTCCCCATTGTGCCTATATAACTCGCCGACTACAATGGCTGTCTCCTTGGAAAGATCTGAACCATATTCAAATCGGAATAGTTCTTCACCATTATCGGCATTAACGAGTCGTAAATAGGAATTCGATATATCCTTCATCATATGTCCATGCTTCTCGCCCTCATGAATCGTTAGGGTAAAAGCCATTTTCGCAACGCTATTCGGAAGCTTAGATAAAGAGATGCTGATTGCTTCCTTGTCTACGCCAACTAATTGTTTATGATTAACTGCTCCGCTCTGCGCAGACGAATTGCCGTAAAATATAAAATCCTCATCCCGTTCGCATCGGTTATTGTCCGATAACATAAAACAGGCAGCGTCAATGTTCATTGCGGCAACTGACGATGACCACCCGAATTGCAAGCTAAGGTTAGACAGACTTGTTCCTTTTGTGATATCAATTTTTTGTCCTTTCAACAGTAACATGTGTTCATCTCCTCAAATCATGACCTTTAGATAAGCTGTCATTCAAGCATGATATATATTTCGACAATTTACCACCGGTTACCTCTTGATATCCTTCTTTAACACAAATTTGGCAACAACTACCGGTCAACATAAGTGTGCTCAGTTCTTTAATTTTTGGACATTTTATTGAAATGCGGTGCTATTTTCGGTTCTGATTCACACCTATAATATTTTGTAGATAGCTTTTGTAAGCGTTTTATAATTGAAATAACAATACCGGATCGCACGGGAGAAGGGGGAATTTCATGCAAGCCAGCAAGTTGACCATAACGGGACAAACTGTCGTGCCGCCCAAAGATGCAAGGCGCGGTTTTTGGCGGACGATTGCAAAGTATCGCTGGCTTTACATACTTGCAGCACCGGGGCTGCTCTATTATTTAGTGTTTCATTACGCGCCGATGGTCGGCTTAGTTATTGCTTTCAAGGACTACAATCTGATCAAAGGCTTCTGGGGTAGCGACTGGATAGGGCTGGACAATTTTCGTGAAATTTTTAAATCGCCCGAATTTCCTCTGCTGCTCAAAAACACGGTATTGTTAAGCACTTATCGGATTTTATTCAATATGTTTCCCGACGTTATCCTCGCACTGCTGCTGAACGAAGTACGGGTCAACTGGTTCAAACGGATCGTCCAGACAATCACATATGGTCCGCACTTCTTATCGTGGATTATCGTTTACGGCCTTGTGTTCTCGTTCTTTGCACCGGGATCAGGTCTGGTGACAACACTTTTTCGTGATATGGGCTGGGGCAGTATCGACGTCATGACGAATTCCAATGCGTTCCGGCCGATGTTATTGATAACGGACATCTGGAAAAATACGGGCTTCGGGGCGATCATTTATTTGGCAGCCTTGTCATCGATCAACCCAGAGCTGTACGAGGCGGCTGTTATGGACGGAGCAGGCAGAGGGCGTCAAATGTGGCATGTTACACTACCCGGCATTCGTGATGTGTTCATGCTGATGATCATTTTGCGAATCGGACATATTCTGGATGCGGGCTTCGATCAGGTGTACATTTTTCTCAATGCCAGGGTGTACGACGTTGGAGACATTCTCGATACCTGGATATTCCGGCGAGGGATTGAGCAGCTGGATTTCAGTGTCCCAACCGCAATGGGCGTATTTAAGTCGGTGATCGGGCTCATCCTGGTGCTCGGCGCAAACAAGCTCTCCAAACGATTCGGAGGATCGGGCATATGGTGACAGGAGGATGCGGACATGTCGATTGTATTAAAGAAGAGCTCATCCGACAGGATATTCGATGTCGTTTTGTACGCAGGGCTAGGCTTGTTCTGTCTAGCGACTCTCTTCCCGCTTTACTACGTTTTCATCGTGTCCGTTACGCCCTATACGGAGGTGCTGCGCAGTGGCGGATTCGTGCTTTTCCCCAGTGTCTTCACACTCGATGCGTTCCGGACCGTGCTGAGCAGCAATGTTGTGCCAAAGGCGCTGCAGGTGACCATATTTATTACCGTAGCCGGCACCATGCTCAATTTGATCGCCACGACGGCGCTTGCTTACCCGTTGTCCAAAAAGTTTTTGCCGGGCAGGAACGCCATGCTGCTTGCTATCATCTTTACGATGCTGTTCTCAGGAGGTCTTATCCCCGTTTATATGATCGTCAAAGCGCTCGGAATGATGAATACGTTGTGGGCACTTGTCATTCCCGGAATGATTTCGTCATTCAATCTGCTGATCATGAAGACATATTTTGAGGGACTACCGCACGAGGTAGAGGAGGCGGCGAAGGTGGACGGCGCCGGTGATTTGGCAACGCTGCTGCGCATTGTACTACCGCTCTCGCTGCCGATTCTCGCGACGCTCATGCTTTTTTTCGCAGTCGGGCATTGGAATACCTATTTCGCCGGCATCATGTATTTGCATGAGCGCGAGCTGTACCCTCTTCAAGTCGTGCTGCGCAACATGATCATAGCGCCAAGTGTCAGCCAGGAGCTGTCTGTGCCGCAATCGGAGCTGCAATCACTACCTCCAGAAACCGTCAAAATGGCAGTCGTCGTCATTGCAATCGTACCGGTACTGGTCCTGTATCCGTTTCTGCAAAAATATTTCATGAAGGGCATGCTGATTGGTTCGATCAAAGGATGACTTGTCATCCTTACCGGATTGCGTTCTTAAGCAGTAAACGTAGGGAATACATAAAAAAGCATTAGGAGGTCTATATGCGTATGAAAAAGACAACGACAATAACGGCAGTGTTACTGGCAACAGCCCTCATCGCAGCAGCATGCAGTAGTAAATCGGACGGTGGAACGAATGCCTCTCCTTCCGTTTCTGCGAAAGCGGGAGAGTCACCTGCTGCCTCGGTGAAGAAAGAAAAGCTGGCGCTCACTTGGTTTGTTAACGCGGCGAACAGTTCGCAATTGCCAGCAGCGGACAAAGATTTCGTTAAAAAAGCAATCGCTGAAAAATTCAACGTCGATTTGAAGCTTTTGTATATGGCGTCGGGGCCTGACTATCTCAGCAAAATCAATACGATGATCGCTTCCGGCGACATCCCGGATCTGTTTTATATGGATGGACTGGAGTCGGTCAAGTACATCAAGGACGGCATAGCACGAGAATTGACGAATCTCGTCACCCCTGAAGCGATGCCGAACTACTTCAAATATTGGATTACGCCGACCGATCTCAAGCAATACCAGGTGCAAAACGTTTTCAAACGCGCTCCAGTTCCGTATACGAAGAAGGTATCTCGCTCGTATTACGTCCGTAAGGATTGGCTTGATAAGCTGGGCCTTAAGATGCCGGAAACATACGATGAGATGGTTACCGTCATGAAAGCTTTCACTGAAAAAGATCCGGACGGCAATGGCAAGAACGATACCTTTGGCTTTTCGACAAGCGGTAACGGCACAACCTTGCCCTTCGATTTCCCGGAATTCATTAAGAACGGACTTGTAGGCGATTTCGTGCTCGAAAACGATCAGTTTGTCGATGTCCGTACCGATATCCGGATGCAAAAAGTGCTGGATGACGTCCGCAAATTGCTAGCAATGAATGTGGTCGATCCCGACTGGTTGTTAAATAAAAGCGGACAACACATCGAAAAAGCAACGCAGGGCAAAGTCGGCATCGTGCTTTCCGCGGGGGGCAACGACGCCTATGACAATAATGCAAACGGCTTACAGGTGAAAACGAAGGCGGTAACCGGCGTGGCCAACGTCGATTGGCAGCCGTTCCACATCGGAGCCAAGACAGGAACATGGGTCGAGCTGCTTCCAGGCAACCCGTTCCTGATCAGCTCCAAAACATCGGAGGAGAAGGCGAAGCGATCGATCGAGATTTTGGATTGGCTGGCTAGCGAAGAAGGGTACTTGCTAACTCAATATGGTATAGAAGGCGTTCACTACAAGCGCAATGGAAAGCAAATCGAACGGATTGAGGATGCTTACAAGAGAGATGTTCTTGATAACGGGAATTTCCTAAGTATCTATAATTGGTTTGTAAATTTTGTGCAAGGTCAGACCGATAAATTCGGCCTTGAGATTATCGACAAAAGCATCACGGCAAGGGATAAAGCGATTTCCGAGAAGCTGAAAACATACAAGCTGCTGCCATCGGTTGGAACCAGCCTGACGATCAAGGAAGGTATGGATTTGGCGACACTCCGTAAAAAAATGAGCGAGTATCACATCCAGATTTTATTTAAGGAAAAAGATGCTTCCAATTGGCCACAATACCGGGCTGAGCTGATGAACAAATACGGCGGCAAAAACATCTTCGGTTATTACGCCGAGCAAGTGACACAGGCATCCGGCAAATCGATCAAATTTATGAGCGATAACTGAGACGCTGTTTGAGATTGGAAGGGACTGTTTAGCAATGTGGCTATTGCGTAGGTTAAGGAACCCAAGATATACGGGGATTAGTACAAAGCTGTTCGTTC
This sequence comes from Paenibacillus germinis, assembly GCF_013141785.1. NCBI lineage: Bacteria > Bacillati > Bacillota > Bacilli > Caryophanales > Paenibacillaceae > Paenibacillus > Paenibacillus germinis. The sequence continues at coordinate 183,797 of NZ_WHOC01000070.1, read as the reverse complement.
TTGTCTTTCTATCGGTGGTTGGGCTGTTTTTCGTGATCGGGTTGTTCGGCTATCAACGGCTGTTCAATCCGATCAAACAAAACAACGAGGCCGTGCTTCAGGATTCAGTCGTACAGGTGGAAAATTATTTGAAAACGTTCATGAACAATATTCAAGGCCTTCTGCTGCTTTTGTCCAATCCAGTTATTAACGACAGTCTCGGGAAAGAGGATATAGACAGGTTGCTGGAAACCATGATGACCCAGCACCGGGAGGAATTCGAAGCGATTTTCTTGATTGAGGGAGATGCTATTTCAAGCAGCTCTCCTTTTTCGTATCAATTCTTTGTCCCGGAAAAACAGCTTGCTGATATCGTGCGTCAAATGTCCGGTGACAGTGGTGTTTGGTGGAGTCCACCTTATCAGTCGGGGGGGAGGCAGTCGCTATCAGTCGCCAAACGGATCGATACGAAGCGGATTATCGTCTTCGATTTGAATTTGTCCTCACTGACGGGTCCTTCGGTGGTACAAAACAAGGAAAAGGCTGTATTTCTGTTTACTGGCCACGGTCAGCCTATCGCCTTTAATATGCCGTTAAACTCTCTTGCCGCAATAAGAGAATATGAATCTATTGTCAGTCAACTGCAGTCTCTTACCGCTGCCAGTCATACGTCCTACGATAGGGTCCACACGGAAACCTCTGCATATAAAGTGCTAAGGAGCGATCAGAACCGCTGGAATTGGGTTGTCTTCTCGATCGTCAAGGAATCGGAAGCATATCCGTTGCTAGCCTTACTGGAGCAGCAGATGGTGGTGGTGCTTCTAGTCGCGGTTATCCTTGCGGCTTTCCTGTCCATGTGGATCGCTAGGTACATCCAGGTGCCAGTTGGCGCAATTACTCAGCAAATGAAGGCGGGAGCCCGAGGGGCGCTGGACGCAAGGGTATCGCTCAAGCGCAACGATGAGTTCGCCTACATTGCCGATGCGTTCAATCGGATGATGGACAGTATTCAGACATTGTTTGATGATCTGCGCGTGGTGGAGGAGAAGAAGCGGCAGCTCGAATTGAAAGCTCTACAATCGCAAATTCACCCGCATTTCCTGCATAATACGCTAAGCGCGATCTATTGTTTGGATCAGGCGGGACGTGCGGCTGAGATGGCAGGAATGCTTCGCGCCCTGACTGGCTTGCTGCAGTATTCGACGGACAAGAAGGGGGATATCGTAACGGTGGAGGAGGAATTGCGTCAGCTGGAGCAATACGATGTACTCATGAAGTTGCGGTACGGGGACGTCTTCCGGCTCGATCTCGTTGTACGCGACGAGTCGCTCATCGCCCCGATACCTAAGCTCACGCTGATTACACTCGTCGAGAATAGCATTTTCTACGGACTGGGAACAGGTGAAACGAATCATATTATCGTGGCAGGTATGGCGTCTGGTGAAGGAGCAACAATGCTCGAAGTTTCGGATACGGGCCCTGGCATCGAGCCTTCCAAGCTTAAATGCCTTTTCTCCGGTGTTCCTTCATTGGGGCGTCATAAAGGACTGAACAATTTGGGTTTGCGCAACATTCACGAGCGAATTCGGCTTCATTTCGGCGAGTCGTACGGTCTAAGCTTTCCCGAAGAAGCGGAGGAGGGTTTGCTAGTTTGCGTCAGGTTGCCCGAGCCGGATGGTCCTGAAGCGTTTAGGATAAAGGGTGAAGGGGGAGAGAAGCATGCTGAGGCTGTTGCTGGTGGACGACGAGCAGTGGGTAAGGGAGCATTATTCGCAGCGGGTTGACTGGGCTTCTGCTGGTTTTACGCTAATCGGACCAGCCTCGAGTGCGAAGGAAGCGATCCGCATCATGGAGCAGGAAATTCCCCACCTACTGCTAACCGACATCATGATGCCTGATATGGACGGATTAGAGTTAGCTGGCTATGTGCGAGAAAGATATCCGCAGGTCCATATCATGATCTTGACCACCTATGGGGAATTCGATTTTGCCAAGCGCGCCATATCGATTGGCGTGTCAGGCTACATGATCAAGCAGGTGCAGGAGGCTGATCAGCTTTTAACGGCTTGTCGCAAGGTCGCCGAAGAGATCTACCGTGACATGGACGTGGCGCACCGGCTGCAGCTTCAAGGGCTTCAGCAGCGGCAAAGCGACTGGCAAGAAAGACGACACTGGCTGGAGCGGATGTTATCTGCTCCGGCTTCCTTGGATGCCCACCCACTGCCGCCGGGACTTGGCACAATCGAAAGGCAGTTGGGCTTCGTCGCGTTACTGTCCGTCGGCTGGAGCGGGCGCGAGTTGTTCGGAATCGCGAGTCAGCAGGGCGAGCAGGCGATACGTCTGCAGGCGGAAGCCGGACAAGTTATCGAGCGTCGGTACGGAGATAACGTGGGTGATGGCAAGGTCGTCGCTGTCACTGTGCCTTGGAGAAGCGACAGGCTGTTTGTGTTTATGCGCTTGCCGAATATCCATAGCGCTGCCGCTAGGCTCAGCTTTCTTCGCGCGGAAGCAGGGGCTGCTCTGGATGATGTGCGAGCGGTAACTGGCGTTCGGGGGCATGCGCATGTCCTGCTTAGACTGACAGGCGAAGTGGCTTGGGCGGAGGTGGTCCGCTCGGGAGCGGATGGTTTGGACGCTTTCTTCTATGATCCAACTCCGATGATTTCCGACGCGGCGCCTGAACGGTTCGAGGTGATTCCCCCCACGCAGTATCGGGAATGGGCTGCAGCGGTACGAAAGGCAATGCAGCAGCGTTCGGCCCTCTCGTTCCGCGAGGCGATCACGCCACTGCTGCAAGAGAGAGTTCCGCCCTTACGTCCTGCGGAGCTGATACATGTCTCGCAAAAGCTGCTCGATCCGGCTTTGTCGGAAATTCCAGTTTCCGTAATGGAGCGAATGGCCGATCTTGCATCGGTCGAGACCTGGGATGAATTTGGCAGCTGGTGGGAGCAAACGGTTAGCGAGCTGGAGCGGGTATTCGGGGAGCATATGAGGATGTCCTACCGCAAGGAAGTTCAAAGCATGTGCCGACTTATTCACGAAAGATATGCAGAGGATATTCAGATTTCCGATCTTGCGGAGCGCGTACAGCTTCATCCTTCCTATGCGGGGCAATTGTTCAAGCAAGAAACGGGTGAGCATTTTACCGATTATTTAAATCGGTACCGAATGAAGAAGGCTGAAGAACTGCTGACGCATACAACGATGAAAATATATGAGGTGGCGGAGGCTGTCGGCGTAGATAATTATCGTTATTTTTGCAAGCTGTTCAAAGCTTATACCGGGTCTACGCCGACGGAATATAAAAAAAACCAATAGTTAGGAGACCGTTGACATGATCGCCAGTCACGGCATGATAAACCCGGCTCTGCTGCTGATAGGCAGTGGAACCGGGTTTTATGAATAATTCGGTAGAATTCATTCTTACATTGCTCAAATAGGACGTAAAAAAACGGGCTTTCGCCCGTTTTTGAAATCGTAGTTTTCTTAATTTATTTTTTGGTTACTGACGTGAACCACTCGTTGACTTCTTTTGTTGTCTGATCACCGCCATTAGCTTTCCAGCTGGCGACGAATTCATCAAAGGCATTGACTGGCAATTTGCCATAGATGATTTTGTTGAATGTTTCCATTTCAGACTGACGCAGAAGGTTCCATTTCGAAATCATGGTCGGCGTAGCCGCACCGGTGAAATAGTTTTGCTTGCGAATGTCCATTTGTGACATGACGACTTTCGCAGCATACCAGTTTTCAGGTTTGCGGAAATCCGCGATCTGTTTCTCATAAGGAGTTTCCGGCTTTTTGCCGTCTGCAAGCTTAACCAGCGTCTTCATATACAGGTCCGGAATACGCGCTGGTCCAGTTATGAATGTGAAGTCATTGCTGAAGTCCTTGATTTTGTCTTTATCACTGGTTGGTTTTCCATCCACGATGTCCCAATCATAGCCTTGGGCAAATCCGTTTTCGAATTTGCTTCCGATTGGAGGGTTGGCCAAGTTATCAAGCATGTAGTTGTAATACAGGAAGATTGCTTCTGGATGCTTAGCATCTTTATTAATCATGAAGCTGCTGTTCACGCCAGAATTTTGCCATTTCGTGCCTGCTAGTCCATCTGGACCTGCGGGAACCGGATAGGCTTTATATTTTGAATTTTTTACGTTCTTGATCAAATCCGGAGCCGGCCAGTCAGGAACCCAGTTTGCTCCAGGCAATACGCCTGCATTTCCTTTTGTCCAGATCTCAGCAGATTTACCTTCATCCCACAAAGCTGCATCAGGATGAATATAGCCTTTGTTCATCCATTCTTGAAGCTTCGCTAGCGCTTTCTTGGCCCCCGGATTGATAGAACCATATTCAAGCTTGCCATTCGCATCTTTATTCCATTGCTCCTCAACGGATCCATATGCCCCGAACAGCCAATCAAGTCCGCCCATCCATGTGTTCGTATTGTTTTTCAAGGAAATCGCGAGCGGATAGACGTCCTTCGGAGAAAGCCCGTCCGGGTTCTGATTCTTGAATTTATCCATCACGTTCTCTAAATCTGCGATCGTCTTAGGAGCCGTAAGATTCAACTTCTCCATCCAATCTTCCCGGAGCCATAACATCGTATCGTCATTGTCGGTATATTCCAGAATTGGCAGGTTGTACTTCTTGCCATCTCTCGTGAAAGGGTACCATAATTCTGGATGTTGAACGGTATGGTCTTTCCAAGTTTTGTTGGCGTACTTATCAAATAACGCATCAATTGCAACAAACTGGCCGGAATCGATCAATTGGTTGGTTAGTACGGGGTCAGTTGGCACGAATACGAAATCTGGCAGTTTCTCGCCGGAAGCAATTGCAAGCTGAAGTTTCTGCTTATATTGATCCCCGCCTGCAGGGTACCATGTATCTTTATGCTTGATACCTAACGTCTCCAACATCCAACGATCGTGGACATTGTTTTCTTTGGTGTCGCCTTTGACGTACTTCTTTGGCGGGGCAAACATGACGACGGTGCTAATCTCAATTGGCGGATCGTATTTGCCTTTGGTGAATCCTGCATCGGAAGCAGCGGTATCTTTCGAACCGGTAGTGACTGGCTTCTCATCGGACTTACTGCTACAAGCCGAAACCACGATGAGTGAAGTGGCCACGAGCAGCAGCCATGATTTTTTGAATGTACTCATTTTTGTTTTCCCCCTACGGTGTAAGATTACTACATGCTAACTCTACCAACTTATTGGGGAAGGTATCTATATGATTATTTTAGTTTCCGTAAGACTTTGTTAGGCAATTAATTGCCGTCTCTAAATTCTTGCGGCGTTACACTGAACTGGCGTTTAAACACTTTGATAAAGTAAGCTGGATCCAAATAGCCGACTTCCATGCTGATTTGATACACCTTTTTGTCGGTTGTCTTGAGCAAATGACAAGCACGCTCCATTCGGAGAGAGGACATGTAATCGCTTATCCCTTCACCGGTTTCAATCTTATAAATTTTGGATAAATGTGTTGGATGCAAATTAACGTGGTCTGCAAGCGCACGAAGCGAAACATCGAGATGAAGGTTCTTCTCCGCAAAATCCTGGACTTTCTTCACATATAGGGATCGTATATCTTTGATTTCATTCGATGCATTCTCTTTTAGCTTGCCAAGCACGCCAAGAGACCACTTTCTAAGCTTGCTTATAGAGGAGAAGGCCTCTCCGCTCTGCAAGGATTCAATCTCTGGTCCAATTAAGTTGGCCAACGTGTAGCCGTTCCGATGCGCAATATGCGTGAAGGAAGAAGCAATTGAAAATCCAGCCTCCATACAGTGCTCCCAGGATTCGGACCATCTATCATCAAGTTCCGCGAACACGGTCCCTAGTTTATCTTCCGCCGCATCCCAACGCCCAACCTCGAGCAGGTTAATCAAGGTAGGAGGCATATGGATAGCATCCAAGGTTCCCTTCGTAACGTTTTGCTCGAAATCTCCAACCCGCATGACGAATTCCCGTTCATCCCCTACAATTTGCCGGAAATAGGCCGAGGCACGCCTGTAATGGTCCGGTAGCTGGTTCGGAAATTGGAACCATTCCGTGATGACGATGGACAGAGATCCTTTCAAGAACTGTTTCACTTTATACTGAAGCTGCATGGCAAGCTTTTCTAAAATAGTTTCTTTCCCAACGTCAGAATGATCTTCCTTTAGCTGAAGCAGAAAGGCAAGATATCCATGCTCCTCCTTAACTCCCCAGACCTCTATAAATTCTCCGATAATCTCTTCGGCCATATTGATGATTGCATATTCCATCAACTGCTGACCATTGTTTTTATATTGCCCGAATTCTTCCTCCATTCGAACGAGAAGGAGGGCACAGTCCCCAAAATGGAACGGTAACCCGTAATTCTCCAGCTTCCGACTCCATTCGTCGGCGGGCATGCGATGACCTCGTAAGGCGTCAACCAGCAATTGGCCACGAAGAAGCGGTAAGTTTTCCCGAAGGGTAAATTGCGTACGTTCATAGGAGCTAATGCTTTCCCACTCCATATTCAATTGATCGATCGCAGCCTTGACAGCGTCAAACAATTCGTTATCGGTCGGCGGTTTAAGCAGGTAGTCCACAGCCTGATGTCGAACGGCCTCTTTCGTGAACTCAAAGTCGGAATGACCGGATAAAATAATGCATTTTATTTTTTTATCAAACATACGGATTCGCTCTATCAGCTCTATGCCGGTCATTTCGGGCATGAGGACATCTGATATGACAATATCGATAGGATGGGTCTCGAGGATTTGAAGCGCCTCATGCGCAGAATAAGCTTTATGAACCTGTTCGATGCCGAGCGTATGCCAAGGTTTGTGCATGGATAGATTGTCTACCCAGTGAGCTTCATCGTCTACTATGATCATTTGCATGTTACGTATCTCCTTGTATGAATGGATGATGGCGATGTTCTTCTCCCGAATTTATTTCCCAAATAATCTCTGTCCGAAATCCTCCAAGATGCGATTTCGTGAAATAGAGATAAGAGTTATCTCCAAATTGATGAATGATCCGCTGGTTGGTATTCCAAAGGCCGCAGCCCATTTTCTCTTGTAAGGGCTCCCGCATTTTATGATTTAACGCCATTTGCTGATCCTCCGTCATACCGGGACCATCGTCATCGATATAAATCCTGCAGTAGCCGCCTACAATCTCGCCGCTGATTCGAATTTCACCTGATGAATACGATTTCCCAACCCCATGAATGACGGCATTTTCCACAATCGGCTGCAGCAGCAAGCGCGGAACTTGTTGGTTCATCAGCTCTTCGGGTATATCGATATGATATTCAATTCTGCCGTTACGCAGTTTCTGAATGTCCAGATAGTTGATGATCAGTCGAATTTCTTCGTCGAGACTAGCCGTTTCCCGCTCCATTCGGGTCGTGTAACGGTAGTATGCGCTCAGATTATACGCCATTGAAACGACAGCCTCTTCGTTCTTCATCTGGGCCATGTTAACAATGTAGCCTAGGCAGTTATAAAGAAAATGCGGATTAATTTGAGCCTGCAATTGCTTCAAAGTCGCATCCCTGGCCCGTAGTTTTTCATTGAGCACGTTTTCAATTAAACCTTGAATTTGCTGAGACATATCATTAAATCGATAAAACAGAAAAGAAAACTCATTATGTGCATTGGCGTTGATCCTTACTGAAAAATCCCCCCGCTGCACGCTCTGTAATCCGCGAATCAGCTTTCTAATCGGACGTTGAACGTTCCGGTAAAGCAGCACGGAGGAAGAAATACCGACTACAAAAAGCAGGACCATCGATAAATAGAATAGATTGCGGCTGAACGATATCGGACCCAAGATTTGATCCAGTGGAACAATGTCAACCAGATGCCAGTCCAATAGGGGAGATTTCACAGCACTAACCAAATAATTTTTATTTTCTAATCTCACGACCTTCTGCATCGTATCTGCCAGAGACTGCCCGTCCAAATAATGGATGAGGTCACTTGATAGCTGCGTGGACGCGCTGCGATTCAGAATAGGAGTCTCTCCCTTGTGGTAAAAGAAAGGATCTCCTTGACCGCCTGCCTTATAAGTGTCCAGCATATTTTGAATATTTTCATGACCAAAGCTGGCTTCAACCACCAAATTACTTCCACTAAGCGTATCCTGTTGGCCGAAAGAATCCGTATAGAACCAATAGAAGGACTTCGGATCACCTTTAGGCACCGTTTCGCCATCCCCATAAGTCCATTTTCCGGTCATATTCCTTTTCAAATAATTCTCATCGTACTCGGACGTTCTGATGGCATTAGAAATGGCTTCTTTGTTCTGTTGGGAATATACCGTGTATTTAACCGGCCATATGTTCATAATACCGGACTGCAGCACCATTTTTTCCTGAACCGCATATCTAGTCTGCATGCGATCATAGCGATCTTCCCAGATGTTTAATCCATTGAATTTCTGAACATTTGGATCTTTCGAAAAGGTCATGACAAAGTCCATCATTTGATTGATCCTTGAGTCAATTTGGCTAGATAGAAAAGAGAGCTGTTTAATATTAGATACCTGCAGCTCTTTGCCTATAACATCGAATGCGATTCTATTGGAATATGTAAATACGATAATGATCGGGATGAACAAAATGATAATAAGACCGTTCATTTTGGCAAACAGACTAAACCTGGTACCGACCCTTCTTTTGACAAACGCAATACCTTTTTGCAGTTCCATAACCGATCCCCCCAGAAGATATCCCTAACAAAACCCTATCCATCCTAACATTGTCATATAGTTTATGGGTAGCGTTTGTTGATACTATATATATCAGGGTTTCTCAAAATATACAAATGAGTTTTTATGGAACGGGGTAGAGAGCAATGGACGTAAATACAGTACATCAAGTGACCCACAAGGCCACCGAAGGCGTGAAAAGGAAAAGCAGCTACAAGCAACCATGGATGCTTCATCTCATGGTGCTGCCGGCTGTCATATTGGTTTTCATTTTTTCTTATCTTCCAATGTCAGGGATCGTTATGGCGTTTCAAGATTATAAATCAGGATTGGGAATAACCGGCTCCCCGTGGGTTGGCTTGAAGCATTTTCGTTATATGTTTGAGAATGATTATTTTTTGAAAATTACGTGGAATACGCTGTTCTTTGCTTGTACCAAGATCGTGCTGAACTTAATCATTCCATTTATTTTCGCTTTGTTATTGAATGAGGTAAGAAACATGGGACTCAAAAGGTCCATCCAAACACTTGTCTACTTTCCCCACTTTCTTTCATGGGTCACACTCGCAGGAATTCTGATTGATATGCTCGCCCAGACTGGGCTTGTCAATCAGTTCCTTTCCAGTGTGTTCGGCATTAAGCCAATTTTCTTTCTAGGCGACGGTAGTTGGTTCCGATTTACCATTATTTTCAGTGATGTCTGGAAAGAATTTGGGTTTAATATGATTTTCTTCCTAGCCGCGCTTACTGCCATTAATCCAGCGCTGTACGAAGCAGCAGAAGTTGACGGCGCGAGCCGCTTCATGCAAGCGATGCATATCACCATACCATCCCTTATACCGATCGCAATCGTAGTTGCAACTTTGGCTCTGGGCAATGTACTGAATGCGAACTTCGACCAAGTGTTTAACCTGTATAGCCCTTTGATCTATCAGCAGGGGGATATTATCGACACGTTTGTGTACCGGGAAGGTCTTCTAAGCGGGCAATTCAGCTTCGCAACGGCAGTTGGTCTATTCAAATCATTGATCAGCTTAATTTTAATCATCATATCCTACCGTCTTGCTTATAGATTCGCTGGGTATCGAATTTTCTAAGCGAATGCTTACGAAAACTAAGTAACGCTTACGAAGCAAGTTTTCTTGCGAAAACTAAGTAACGCTTACGAGGCCAGTTTTCTGACGAAAACTTTGAGGAGGACAACATATGTACCACAAAACGTTATCTTATCGCATATTTTCCGTGTTTAATAATGTGTTATTGATCATAATCTCTATTCTTTGCCTACTGCCGTTGTACCACTTACTGATGGTGTCTTTTAGCTCAAATGCCCCTGCCAACGCCGGGTTGGTTACGTTTTGGCCGATCGGTTTTACACTTGAAGCCTACGAAAAAACGTTTAACAATGACCAGTTTCTTACATCACTTGGGGTATCCATCAAACGGACTATCCTTGGAACGGCGCTTGGGATGTTCATTAACGCAATTGCAGCTTACGCGCTCTCCAAAGATGCTCGCGTCTTTCGCGCTCGCACTGGGTATCTCTGGTATTTAGTCATAACCATGCTGTTCAACGGGGGCCTGATTCCAAACTATATCCTTATCTATAAGCTTGGTTTAATGAATACGATGTGGGCGCTTATCCTGCCAGGAATGGTAACAGTCTATAACCTCATTCTACTTCTTAATTTCTTCCGTAACGTTCCTAAAGATCTCGAGGAAGCTGCCTTTATTGACGGAGCCGGTCATTTTCGAACCTTCTTCATGATTTACTTGCCGATCTCATTACCGGCCATAGCGACGATTACATTGTTTACAATGGTTGGACATTGGAATGCTTACTTTGACGGCTTGATCTATATGAAAGATGCTGAACATCTCCCGCTTGCAAGTTTCATGCAAACCATTATTGTTCAAGCGGATATGTCGAAGATTGATTTGTCAGCAGTTGCTAATCAATCTCAACGAACGATTCGGGCATCTCAAATATTTATCGGCGCACTGCCAATATTGGTGGTCTACGTCTTCCTGCAACGTTTCTTTGTAAAAGGGATTTCTATCGGTGCTGTCAAGGAATAGCTTGTCGGTAAAAAGAAGAACACTGTAACCTTAATGGCTACAGTGTTCTTCTTTTTTGCCTTCTTACTCCTTCGGCATCTTACTCATATCCATGTACAACACATTCCACCGATGGCCATCTAAATCTGTGAAACCGGCTCCGTACATCCAGCCCTGATCATGAGGCTCACCGTAAATAGTGCCGCCAGCCTGTACCGCTTTCTTTAACATTTCATCAACTTCTTCTTTGCTCTCGGCATCAATGGAAAGTAATACTTCGGTGCCTTGCTTCGTATCTGCAATATCATTTTTCGTGAAACTTTTGAAAGTGGACTCCGGAAAGAGCATCACAATAACATTGCTATCTCCGATTAGTAAGCCAGCGGCATCATCACTATTGTGATGTCGCGGATGAAAAGAAAATCCAAGCTTGGTGAAAAACTCTTTTGACTTATGGAGGTCCTTCACCGGCAGATTGAGCCAAAATTGTTTGGTCATAGTCATTTCTCCTTTCTATTAGAGGAGATTATTTCTGAGCTCTTATCGTTAATAGTAGCATAAAAAAAGGAAATCGTGCATCTTCCTTAGTTAGACGCTTTCGGAACCGCGAACAGCAAGTTCTCCCGAGCCGTCGCATCCTTTTCTTTTAACAATTTTTCGGCAGTTGCCCGGAATTCCGGTTTACCGTACGCTTTCGCAGCAGTAGCCATCGTCGGGAGTGCCGAAGAGAGACTTTCGGCTTTGATTTGTTCAAATTCCCATTCTTTCTGCTTGCTGATGTATGGGGTTAGAAACTCCAAAGCTTTAAGGATACTGCGCCCGTCTTCCGTCTTGTAATTCCACAGATCGACTCCAACTTTACTGCCTAACCGTGCAACAATGGTGATGGCTTCCATATTGTAAGTCGAATAGTGCAATGAACGAGTTCTGGCAATTTCAAGCGGCATGCGTCCGTCAGGCTCGATTTGCGAAGCAATTCGCTTCTTGTTGTCTTCGATTACTTTCTTGGCAATATCGGGGTGTCCGCTGAATAAGGCGTAGGCGGCGACTTGTGCGTCATACCAATTGCCATGATTGTTTTTGGCATTCTTTTCATCAATGCCGATCGGATTTTCCATCAACCACTTCATATAATCGCCGATCCATTGCTTAAATTTAACTAAGTCTTGATCGGGCAAATACTGCGTGCCATTTAAGATCGTCGCAGGATCCAGCGTGTTCAAAATATTTAACGTTTCAATAATGCCTGCTGCTCTGCCATCATTAACGCCTGGAACCGCTTGGCCGTAATTTAAGCTTGGATTCATTCTTGTCGCAGGGTCCAGATACCAAACTCTTAGTAATTTGGCCGCATACTCGGCATAAGCCTCGTTCTCGGTATAGAAATAAGCTAATGCCAGTGTGCGGATACCCGAGCTTGTCGTACCGAAATTCGTACGGTCGAAGGCGTTTGTATTAACTTCAGGATTTTGCTGACCGTCTTTTTGTATATAGGGTAAACCATTTGGCGTGTCGGGATTCGGCCACCAGTACACACCGATGGAAATATAATCGTGCTTATCACCGCTAGGAGCTATTTTGGTCTTATCCAAGACCGACAAAGGGCCTTTTTGCATCGCTGCATCCGCATCTTGCTTCAATTTATTGACGCTTTGCGTGACAAGCGGATCACCAGCCACATATTTTCTTTTCGCTTCATTCAAGGTGGCCGCATCTAAAGTAAGCAGCTTGGAATCATCGAGCGCCTCTGTGCTTTTGCAAGCAGCTTTCTTCGCTTCCTCGCCCGGTTTACTTCCGATAATGATTGCTCTGCAAGCGGAGTCCCATTCAACGGTCTTACCGATCAGTTCCCCGACCATACGGACGGGAACATAGGTCGTATTCTGATATATCAGCGACTCCGGCACCTTGTCACCCTGATTATTGTACAATCCGTTTGGAGCGCTTTTGTTTACCCCGTCAACGAATAATCTTAGTTTTTTCAAACTGATGTCTGTCGATGTTGAAGCCGCAAAGCCAATACCGGAAAAGAACAATGATCCACATAAAAACGATACAGCCACATGCTTGAGCGAATACTTCCTACTCATCCTTTTTCACTCCCTTAGTTATAAATTCAGAATCGATATGAATACGTTTGCAATTCCATACTATCTTTTACATAAACAAGCGGCTATGGATTTATTTATGATGCATATGTGGAAATTTATTATAGGAACTTCTTTCATTAATATCACAACAAAAAACCGCAACCTTAGAGGTTACGGATTATCTAATTAGTTGTAGGAAGCTCGCAACTAAGATCCAATTGAACCGGTAATTAAACCGCTTTCAAATTATTTCGCTTTTAACTATGTAAGGAAGAAGATCACAAGACATATCCGCTTTGAGATCAAGGATACATTGCAAAGCTTGCTGCTCATCTATACCCAGAATACTGGTTAAGAAAAAAAGCATGTGTTCATAGATCGAGCCGAAATCCTTTAATTCGTTGGGGTTATCGGACAAATATTTTTGATGTTTCTTAACGAAATTCTCGGTGACAGGATTCAAATGGATATACCTCCAACTGGTTATAAAATCAATCTAACACAATTGGTTCGAGGTGAATAGGAATTTTTTTATATCTATGGATGACCATACATTTTCTTTATTTTTTTGAAAAACCACAAATAGTAACCGTATGAAATTAATAGAGTGAAGGTTATGGTAATGAAACTCCAATACCAAGCCCAATTTAAGTATTTAATCAGTTGTGTATACTTTACTAAATTGATTTCAAGTATTGTAATAGCTGTTGGAAAACTAAGGATGTAAATAGATTTAACAAACCATGATTTGTCTTTAGGGAAATGAACATTAAAAATGGCACTTACGGAAGGGAAGACGAAAAATTCAAAAGTAAAACTTGATTTGTAAACCATCTTTAAAAAACCTACAGGGTATTCAATTAATCCTTTTTGGACAACCCAAGCCCCAAATAGCCAACTGGGAATTTGCATAAATAAAAAACTTACTTGTGCTTTGATCGAATTTTTCGGTTTAATAAATATCACTAAAAGAACAATAGTAATGATCCAAACTGAGTAAAGAATGACCATATCCATAAGTATCAGTCCCGTTATTTTTAATACTTGAATTATCGTCAAAAGTAAAGACATTTAATCATTAATTCAGAAGTATTAAACATGAATGAACTGAAATTTTGGCGACATCGCTAGCCCAAAGAAGATAACCGCTCCAATAATCAATATATAATTGTGACTTATGATTTCAATAGCCTGATTCAATTTTTCCATTTGGTTGTCCACCAAAATATTTCTTATCATGGAACAATTATGCTCAAAGCAGTCCAATGATAAACCACCTAAATGGAAGTAGGACAGAGCCGCACGAGAAATTCGCCTGGCTCTGTTACACAATTACTTCTGAGGTTGTTCTCCTCTGTGCCCACCTTGCCAATTGCCTTGATGCTGCCCTTGCGATCCACCCTGTTGGCCGGTCCACTGTCCACTATGACCGTGGCTTCCTTGCCAGTGACCACCGTGCATACCATGATAAGGCATTGGATAGTGATGTGGATGATGCGGATAGGGAACAGGATAAATGATCACTGGATGATGATGCATATGAGGATGATATGGGTGATATGGGTGATGCGGATGATGAGGGTGATGTGGATGATGTGGATGATGTGGATGATGCGGATTAACATAATGACTTTGGTTGTAACTCATTGAGCAATCTCCTCCAAATTTTGATACATCAACCTATGTAGAAATGTAATAACTGGATGCTTGACTATATCTATTTGGGCTTTCTTTTGGCTACTTAGCTTCGAGGTTTGAGAAAGAAGAACAGTAAAACACATTGAGAACTACGTATACGATGCGGATTACTCCAGTCCTAGAATCACTAATTGTTGAATTCCAAAAGCAATATAAGCAGCTTATAGTGGGGCTCAGAAAAGGCTAAAACAGCAACCTGAGGATAAGTTCCCTGGATGATTAGTGTCAGCGTTTGTTATACTTCCACAGGCATTACCTCGTTGCGAGTGGCTAGCCGACCAAACCTTGAGTCCGATATAGGAAAAAATATGCGATAAATTTTTGGTGTTATTTAGCAAATGATCCAGAAATAAACAAAGGGGATGTCCCTAAAGTCATATTTCAGCTCCCATTTAGTGAATTATTGCTGTCTGCCTGCTACTTCCATTGGATTAATCCAATGAAAGCAGGGAATTGGCGGCCTAAAAGTCAATTTCATTGGATTATTTCCAATAGAAGCACTAATTTCGAAGCCTGAGAGTCGATTCCATTGGAAAAATTCAATGGAATTATGAATTTCATTCTGAATATCCATCCGAATGTCCCAGAATGTCAAAGGTCTTAAAGAGTTGGCTCGCGGGCGAACCTTCGGGGTTCTCTCCCCCGATTCCATACAAAAAAACGCGATCCCGAAGGACCGCGTTTTTTCTAGTATGGAGCCAAGGGGGATGTATGAATCTGTATTTAAATGGCTGACGAAGATAACTCGACGCAGACGAACTTAGCGGTAGATTCAGACGCCGTGCTCCTGCACTTGAAGCTATTTCTTTGAAGTTGATTCATTTCGTTGCGTCCGCGCGGGCGAACCCTCTCGGGGTTCTCGCCCCTAGCTCCATAAAATAAAGAAGCACCGCAACCTAATGGTCGCAGTGCTTCTTTAGTATGGAGCCTAGGGGGATGTATGAATCTAGATTTAAATGGCTGACGAAGAGACTCGACGCAGACGAACTTAGCGGTAGATTCAGACGCCGTGCTCCTGCACTTGAAGCTATTTCTTTGAAGTTGATTCATTCGTTGCGTCCGCGCGGGCGAACCCTCGGGGTTCTCTCCCCCGATTCCATACAAAAAAACGCGATCCCGAAGGACCGCGTTTTTTTTAGTATGGAGCCTAGGGGGATCGAACCCCTGACCTCATCGCTGCCAGCGATGCGCTCTCCCAGCTGAGCTAAGGCCCCTCAATGTCGATCAATTAATGTCGACTTTTCGTATTATACATGAAATATTCAGCTCAAGCAAGCCCTGTGTCGGAGAATTTTCCTATAGTTTTTCTTCCATACATAGCCATTTGACGTTTCTGTTGCAAAGAGCGGCAAACGTTGTTTTCAGCCGGTTATTCATGCTAACCTATTAAAATAAACTAGTTGATCGTTTGGGAGTGACGAAGAGTGTCGAATGCGGTGTTGTATTGGGTTTTCTTAGGTGCAGCTTTTGTAATTCCGTTTGTTATCGGTGTGTGGTTAATGCGGAAAACGAATCGATTGGGATTCTCTTTCTGGATAACGACAGCTTTGAATATTGTTATGACGTTGGCTGCTGCGTTTTGGTGGAAGTCAGTGACGGATGATCCGTTCCGCATGATGTTTGGGATGGCCTTCTATGGGGTATCCGCAGTAAATCTGATGGTTATTGAATTTTTTGCTTTATTCAGCATTCGTAAGAAATTGAATCCTTAAGGGGAATGATTCACTCATGACGAAATCATATTCATCTTTTTATTATTATTTTTTCTTGACTGCTGCCGTCCTTTGGATGGCGTTTATTTTTTTGAAGTCGGCAGAATCGTATCAGCAGCAAAGCTTACGGCCGCTGTTGGAATCCAAGCTTGCGGGCGTTCAACTGATGAACATATTCCCACATTGGGAGTTCTCCTATGACCACCAAACGATCTCGTGGCAAGACCCCATCGGTGCCATCGAGTTTTTCATAAGAAAAGCAGGGCATGTTAGCGAGTTCGCTATCCTTGCCCTGCTCTGGTCCTTAGCACTGCTGGCGAAGCCTGTAAAAGTGATCATGGCACTGCTCACCTCCTCCATCATTTCGTTAGTTTATGCGGCTTCCGATGAATGGCATCAAACTTTTGTAAAGGGTCGAACGGGGCATGGGATTGATGTTGCGGTCGATGCCATGGGTATACTTCTGGCAGTTCTCCTCGTCCTAGTGGTTCTTTGGATAAGAACTAGGATTAAACGAAGAAGAATAAGTTAGTTAGAAGCATGTAGACTTTTCTTTTTTTAATCGATTTCCATTTCCAATGCTCGCGAGCTTCGCTTTCCAAATCTTGCTGCTGCCATTGCATCAGCTTCTCGGATACGTATAGATCTGTAGGTTGCATACGGTTCACCTTCCTTTCTTTTCCTTGTTAGATCTAGTTTACATCTAGAATAAGGGGAACAAAAAGAGTATAATTCTCTTTAACTATTTCCCCTTTTATGGAAAGGATGTTGAAAATGCAGCTTTTGACCCATTTCTTAGAGCTTCGAGCTAGTTTTGAACATGGGGTAGAACATGAACCACAGCCTATAACGTTAGATGAATTGGCAGATAGATTGTATTGTACAACACGTAATGTAAAGATTTTGCTTAAAAAAATGATGGAGCAAGGCTGGGTATACTGGAAGCCTGGAAGAGGAAGAGGCAATGTCTCCGAGATTACGTTTCTTGTCTCCTCGGAGGATATGATTTCGAAGCAGGCGATGGAGTTGGCGGGCCGAGGCGATTATAAAGGGACGATTGAACTGATCCACCAATTAGGTAGAGGAGAGGCGCTGCAGGACTCTTTCATCGATTGGTTGTTCAGTTTTTTTGGTTATCGTGCAGTCGAACTTGAGGAGCGTTATAAGGACACACTGCGATTTCCAGTCTACAAATGGCTGGTGACTTTGGATCCGGCGCACTCTTTTTATGCATTCGACTGCCATCTCATTAATCAAATCTTTGACACCCTGATTGTGTACAATCCGCAAACAACGATCTTTGAGCCCCATTTGGCGCATTATTGGGAAGTTAGCGAGGATGGCTTACATTACACGTTCTATTTGCGAAAAGGCGTGCTGTTTCATCATGGCAGAGAGATGACGGCGCATGATGTTTTTTACACATTTTCGAGATTGAAGGAGCTTGGCCTCTCGGCGTGTCAAGGTTGGATGACCGAAAGTATTGAGAATATGACGGTACTGAATCGAAGTGCGATTGCTATCGAGTTGATGCAGCCGAATGTGCTCTTTTTGCAGCAGTTATCGCATTCCTCGATGGCCATCCTTCCGGAGGAAATTTGTCGGGATAACGAGGGAATCTTCGGACGTATGCCCATTGGAACAGGGCCATTCAGGCTTGAACGAAATGATGATTATATCTGTAAACTTCGTGCTTTCGATGGTTATTTTGGGGTTAGGCCTCATCTGGATCAAGTGGAAATCTGGCTTTTGCCGCAGGATTTATCTGAAGTTGGCCCTAGTTGGGATATGGTGCAAGTACTTTGCGACCATACGAATTCTCGTAAACCCGTTGGTGCTGTCGGTAAAGATACGGAATGGCATCAGATTGAGCAGTCGATTCTCGGCTGCAGTCTGCTTACGTTTAATCGGAATAAAAAAGGGCCTCAACAGGATACTCGTTTCCGCAAAGCGATTGACCTGATTATGGATCGTGATCGAATGATTGAGGAGCTCGGAGGCTTCAGAGAAGCGCCTGCCAGCAGTTTTTTACCAACGTTGGATCGCAAAGGCAAAGAAGCTGTCTCCGGTTATCGTACTGATTTCGTTGAGGCTAAGCGCCTTCTTGATGAAATGGGGTATAACGGTGAGTTCCTTCACATGTACATATATAGTAACAACAACGAGGATGCGCTATGGATCTGTGAGCAGTGTTCCAAAGTTGGAATTAGGATTGAACTGACAACCCGGAGTAAGTCAGATATGATGGGGCTGGACACGATCCAAGAAGCCGATCTCATATTCTATCACATTTGCATGGAAAGCGATTATGACCTTCATATTATTCAGACACTTAAGCAAAGCAATAGCTATGTCCGCGCCCATTTAAATAGCGAACAAATGGCTTGGGTTGATGCAGAAATCGATCAAATTCTCCAAAATGCAAGTCAAGAAGCGCGCATATGTAAGCTAAACGCGTTAATTGAAGTGCTTCAGGAGGAGAAATCGTTTCTGTTCGTGCTCCATCGTTCTCAGCAAACCACGTATCATGATTCGATCAAGGGAGTGAGCATTAACGATTTGGGTTGGGTTGATTTTCGGAAAATATGGTTCACTCCAAGCGTTTGATAAATCCTATAAAACTGGAAATACTCTTCTTTATAAAAGGTAACATTAGGAGGGTATGACATGAGGAAAATTAAACAGGCGAACATTGTTCGCTTCACGGAACGCAATGATGTTCGGTGCGCCGATGTTGAAGTTAAAGCCGATGGCATAAATGGGATTTTACTAGCTGAATTCACGGCCATGAAAGATAACGACTTTGACATGAGACATGTGTATCGCAAAGAAGCATCGAATGAAATCGACTGGTATGATAACAATTTACATGAGGCGTTTAAAGATGTTTCTGAGGAATTGTTCAACAACAAGGGTCTTGATAAAGAGTGGGGCGAGCGCGAGGCATTCATTGAAGAGATCTTGTCGTTTGGTTCCATTCGTGAAGAGCTGGAAGAACATTTTCGACGTACTCGCACAGCTTCGCTTTTTCATACAGACGATGTGGAAGATCAGACCTTTTTACATTAATAAAAAAAAACGACCCTTAAGGTCGTCTAGTATATGGTTCGTAGCGGCTTTCCATGGCGTGCCAACGTGCGTTAGCCACGAAGAAACCAATGAAGACGAAGATGAGTAGACGAATCGGTACCCAGACCCAATTGATCTCTTGAAGTCTAAGAAATTCGATGACACTAAACAATAACGTGAGTCCGATGCCCCAAGGGAGCAGGCCGAACAGAATTAAATACTTGGATCTTCCCAGTTGTTTTCTTTTGTGCCAAATTTCTTTACGTGGATCGCTCATCGATAAACTCCCTTTTTTCTTTTCATTATAGCACCGCTTCAAAAAAATCTCGAATGAGTGATCCATCTTTCAAATATATAGTAATTAGTAGAAGCACTTGGCTAAAGGCTAGGTGCTTTTTATTTGAATAGGGATGACCAAACAAGGAAGATTATGGTAGGATAAGGAAGTCGAAAGGAGGGTTTATCGTGCTTATCAAAATACTTGTTTTCGGTTTATTATGGCGCCTTGTTGGCAATCCGTTCCTAGCTCTTCTAATTTTATTAGTTATTCTGTACGTGCTGGACAGAAGATTTGTCGGGTTAACGCCAAACATATTTAAACCATTTCAATTAAGCCGCAGAGCATCTAGATTGCGAAGTGACCTGGCCGCTAATCCGCATAATACGTCAGCAAAATTGGAGCTGGCAAGGATTCTAATCGAGCGCAAAAAGTTCAGTGAGGCGCTTCCCTACTTGGAACAAACTCTGTCTATTATGGAAGAATCCGCAGACGTCCACTATGAGATTGGCCTTTGCCACCTTAAGCTAGGGGATCTCATAAAAGGTGAAAGCTATATGCTCAAAGCGGTAGAATTAAATCCACGAGTCAAATTTGGTGAAGCTTATTTGCGACTTGGTGAAGCTTTGGCTCCATCATCCCCAAAGAGAGCGGCGCAATTCATCGAGCAATTCCGAGACCTGCATTCTTCGTCGGTTGAAGCTTACTACCGTCTTGGCCAGCTGTACCAGCAGCTCGGCCGTGCAGAGGACGCCAAGCGCGCTTACCGCGAAGCGCTGGATATTCACCGCGGCTTGCCGCGTTACAGCCGCAGACAGCAGCGGCGATGGGCGCTATTAGCCCGCTTTAAATGAAAGAAGGTTCCGCTCAGTTGGCGGAACCTTTTCTTTGTGCGCTCGTATACAGCCGCACGAGCTGCCAAGAGCCAAACAGTCCGATGAGAATCGACGCGACCGTGTGTAGATCGTACAGCCAGAGCTGCTCCTGATCTGGCGCGATGCGATCCCAAAGCGTCAGCAGCGCGGGATGCACGAGGTAGATACCGAAAGAAGCTCCGCCTAAGGCAGATAACGCGGTGCCGAACGGTGAACTGCTCTCGAGCAACTTACGCCCCCATTGGATGCAGCATAGCGGGATCGCCATACAATAAAGGAGAAGAGCTAGCTCGAACCATGAATTTTCGATAGATGCGAGCCCGTATTCATGGAGCAATAGCATCCCCACGAAAGCGACACCTGCTAGAAGCATGATGCTCCAAATCCAACTTTTATACCTTACAGACCAAGCAACAATCGCCGCATAATGAATCCCCATGAAAGCACCGAAAGCAAAAAGGGCAGAATAGCTTAGAAACAGTGAGGCGTATTCTGGAAGAGGATACACCCAATGATGAAAGCAATAGGCAGCTGCTTGAATCCCGATACCTATAGGAATAAGTCCTTGACGAAACCGATGAGACCGTCTAGCAGCCGTCATCATCAAGGGGAATAAGAGATAGAACTGAACAATAATGACCATATAATAGAGATGATAGCTGGCATTTCCCGACATAAGCAGTTTGATGACGTGTACGACGTCAAAACCAATGCTGCCATGAAAAATGAATTGATTGAATAGGTAGTAAAAAAGTGACCAAAGGACATAGGGGATCAGAATTTTTCGCAAACGTTTTGTCCAGAAAACTCGCGACATTCCCGACTCCCAGCGGTCGTAATACGTATAAAATAAGACAACACCACTGATCCAAATAAAGAGTGGAACCGTGAATAAACTGGCCTTGTTGAGGATGAAAAATATTGCATGAGACCCAGTACCTAACGGTAGCTGAGTCGCGCCTGAAGTAGCATGAATGACGAGAACTGCGATGATCGCTATAGCGCGCACGATGTTGATTTCGGTAAGCTTGGGCCTTGATAACATGTCTATGACTCTCCTTTTTTCACTTTTTTCACTCTATCATGAAAGAAATGAGAGAACAATACGGTTTCCAAGAGAATCTTGATCGGCTTGACGCTCCCCTGCGCCCGCGATAAACTGAGAGTAGAATGAACCAAGTGAGAATCAAGAGGGTGAATGAACGTGAGTTACGAATACGTCATGCAGGCTGTATTGTTAGTATTTCTGGTTATTATTACTTTTTTTGCAATGATGATTTGGACGAAATGGCGAAAAAGAGGACGGAGATAGCCCCATGTATTTTATTAACCATGAACAGATTGATCAAAGAATTCAGTTTCTGACCGCTTTAGCTGATGCTAGCAAGCAATTAGAAGAGCAGTGGGCGAAAGGTACCAATGATCTTGTATGGCAGCTTGCGCAGGAACGTGTTCTGCATTTAGCGATAGAAACAGTGACAGATATAGGGAGCTTGCTGATCGATGCTTTTATACTAAGAGATGCTAGCAGCTATGAGGATATCGTGGAAATTGTCCATGGAGAAGGCGCTTATTCAGAAACATTGACAGAGACGCTGCTTCAGCTCGTGAAGCTCAGAAAGCCTCTTGTTCAGGATTATGTCGACTGGAACCGCCAGGAATTGAACCCGTTAATCCCGAAACTTCCAGCTGCTTTTGAAGAATTTGCAGGTAGTGTTCGAGCTTTTATTAAGAGTGAATTGGAATAACATACATAGTTGTTTCTTAATTTACTTATTGTTAACAATGCTGTAAAATGAGACTTAAATGACAGTTCCGAGGTAGGTGAGAGAGTGAATCATGCACTTGAGACATCCACGCGTAAAGTGATTCTTTCTATGCTCAAAACTCAGGGACCGCTAAGTGTCCATGATATTTCCAAACAGCTCGGAATTACGGAAATGGCTGTCAGGCGTCATATCCATTCCTTGGAGAAGGATGATCTGCTCGAAACGAAGCTGGTTAGGCAAGCCATGGGAAGACCATCTAACGTTTACACGCTAGCTCCTCAAGCAGATGAATTGTTTCCCAAGAAATACATGCAGTTGACGCTCGATTTGTTAGATGAATTATTAGAAGGCGAAGGTCAGGAGAAGATCGAACGTCTTTTTGAAGGCAGGCAAGCTAAGCTTGAATCCCGGTATCAATCGCGTATGAGCGAGAAAAGCTTGGAAGAGCGGGTGGCTGAGTTAGCGCTTATTCAGAACGAGAATGGCTACATGGTGGACTGGTCACAGCTTGGTGAGGACGCGTATATGTTTAGTGAACATAATTGTCCGATTACGCAGGTGGCGAATACTTTTGCACAAGCATGTCAGTGTGAGTTAGCCTTGTTTCGGAATTTGCTTGATGCGAACGTTGAGCGAACCGAGTGTTTAGCGAAGGGTGCAAGCAAGTGTGTCTATATCATAAGTCAAAATAAATAACCATCAACCTCGTATACGGAGGAAGATGGTTTTTTTGTATGTCCTAACGTGAAGCAGCAAGAAGACTGGCGGCTTTATCTGTAACCCACTCGAAGCGGCCTGCTTCGATTTCTTTGAGATTAATTAAGGAGCCACCGATACCTAATCCGTAACAACCAATGTTTAGGAATTGTTTGATATTCTCCTCCGTAACCCCGCCAACGGCTATTAATGGAATTTGGTCGAGAGGACCCATCAATTCTTTGATAAAAGTGAGACCTAAGCTCGCACTCGGAAATACTTTAACAGCCGTAGCGCCTGCCTTCCATGCTTTAACGATCTCTGTTGGTGTCATTGCCCCTGGGAAAATCGGAATCCCCTCTTGGCTGGACCAACGGATCACTTCCTCATCCATATTCGGAGTTACTAAGAATGAAGCACCAGCATCGACTGCTTTCTTAGCATCTTCTAGATCTAGTACAGTACCAGCGCCAATAAACATGTGCTGACCCGATTTATCCTGCAGCTCGCTAATCATACGCAGAGCCCCTGGTGTATTGAGTGTGACCTCCATTACGGTGATGCCACCTTTAAGAAGTGCGTCAGCTAAAGAGAGAATGTGGTTTTCTTGCACACCTCGAACGATAGCAATGATACGGGTGCGTTCGATTTCTATAAGTCCTTGCTCTCTGTTCATCTTAATCCTCCAAGTGTTCTAGTTTGATTTGATTTTATTATGACAGGTCTCAGAAATTTTTCCAGCTTTTTTGTGTCAAAACAAGCTGCTCCTACCTATACTGTAGTAAATCATAGGCATTCATCTAGAAGCCGTCATCAAACCTCATAGCTGTTAGCTCCCAGGAGGTGCCCGTCATGACATGGATAGAGATAAGTATCGTCAGTTCCGCAGTTGCTTTTATCGTGCTCGTCGGCTTTGCCATTCGCATGTTGATTGCCATTGTGCAGATACTAGGCAAGTTGGGTGATACGGCTGCTCAAGCGAAGAAGAATATAGCTGAGACAGCAGAGCAAGCGGAGCAGTTGATGACGAAGGTAGGGCTGCTCACCGAAGAGGTGCATATGCAGATACTTACATTAGAGCCGAGTATCCAATCTGTGGAGAAGGCAGGAGCTGCTATAGGGGATGTTGCTTCTGCACTTCGCAAAGCCTCACGTGTGATGAACGAATCGATTCAAGGTGCGGAAAAGGTTGTACATACCCACCAGAAGCGAATCCAAGACGCCATGGAGTGGGCAACGACGGGTTTTGAGCTGTGGCAACGATGGCAAGCGTATCGGAATGCCAAATCAGACAATTAAGGAGTGGATTTCTCATGTCCAATGAAAAAAAAGGTAAAGATCTTCTCATCGGTGCGGTTGTTGGAGGCTTGCTTGGAGCAGCAACTGCGCTTCTGTTTGCACCGAAATCCGGCAGGGAATTGAGAAGTGACATTGCGGAGCAAGCCCAAGTAGTTAGCGACAAAACCGTGCAAATCGCAAGCAACGTGAGTCAAAAAACGCAAGAAGTTGCGAAAACCGTGAGCACTACAACAACTGAACTATATGGAAAAGCAAAAGACACAGCCGTAAACGTTGTAGATACCGTTCGTTCCTGGAAAGAGCCCAAAAGTGACGAAGAGCCGGACTCCTCGGTTGAAGAAGTAAGTGAAGCTGCGGAAGATTTGGTCATTCTAGGAAATCGTTAAAACAAAAAAAGCAGGAAGCTCCGAGAATAGAGCTTTCTGCTTTTTCTTTTACCACTTGGAAGGATCAATTTTGCGAATATCAAGACCTTCCCAGACGTTCTTAATGTTCGCCGTTTCTGGATGATCGAAGAGAAGCCACGCTGTAGGGAGGTAACGTTCTCCGTATTCACTTGAGGGCTTGTTGATGATTTCATTCTTATGAACGAGCACCGTTGAGGCGCCGCCATCTAAATTCGCAGCCGTTACAGCGCCATGCTCTAGGAAAATCTGCTGTACATCATACAGCGTCGCTCCTATGCTATGCTTCTGTCTGCCATCGATGATAGCGAATAGAATGGAGCCGTCCTTCGTCTGCGCCATACTGGTTCGAGGAGCAATTCCCCAACCATCGGCTTGGCTCTTGATCTGCCCAACACCATTCACGATGAAGCGAGGGCTGAACGAAACAGCTTCCTGAACGCCCATTTCCACAAGCTCGGAAACCTTGTATTTGCCTGCAATCATGCGGCCTTCTTTATCGATACCAACAACCTGCACAGTGCCGTTCATGCCTTTGTCATTATAAAAGATTTTGCCTCCGGAGATGACAATTCCTTCAGGCTGGAAGCCATTTCCTTCCCAATTGGGATCGATGAATCCTCCGCCATTAACACCGAGAATAGCTCCGGTTCTTTTGACCATAGAGGAGACCTTCTCCCCTTTACCTGCTTTCTCAGGTACGGCAATTCGAAGCTTCTTAGGATCCGAAATCGTGACGAGCTGTCCTTTGAAATTTGACCCCGATATCGGCTCAATGGTGACCAAATCTTTCTTGGCAACAACGGGGGTAAGAGGGGAGTTAGGCTCAATTTCAACGAATCCTTTATCTTTCTCATCGCCCATTTCGTCGAATTGCTTCCAATAGGCTTCTACGCGCTTCTGTAACTCTGTAGATCCTATCAAATATTTGGCCCACTCCCGGTGTTGGGTTGTAATCAAGGTGTCAGCCATCATTAATCTTACATTTGAACCTGAGGAAGTAAGGAAAAACCAACATAAGGACATTACAGAAAGTAAGGTAAACCCAAGTACCCCATACACGATAAAGCTCATTCCCGCAGATCTTTTGCGTTTAACTCTCGCTAGACGAGAAGACTGCTGGGAGGTGGTTTGTTGTACAGCCATTTATTCTTTACCTATCCTCTCTGCCAAAAAATCAATCTAACCATCCATATAAATAAACGAAAAGAAAGGAGAAAAAGTTTCATAAATGACTGAACTTTTCTCCTTTTTTTGTAAGTTGTTCCCTAAATAGGCCGCTTTAAAGACTGGAAAAGTGAATCCGTTGCGGAGTTACGGTCGTATTGAAATTCCAATCCCATTCCTGTGTTCCGTGCTACGCTGCGGATGATTAAATCATGGTATTTCTTCTGACGAATCGCTGCGATAACGACAAACTTGCTGACTCCTAGAGGATCGAAATAGAGTTTTCCTTCTTTTTCGATGTATTTCTGTACATGATTTAGGTTGACGAATAAGTCTGTATCCATCTTCTTAAATCCTTGCTCTTCAAGCTTATCAAGAAAATGACTGAAATCCAGTAAAGAATTCACACTCCGGCTAACTTTGCCAATTCGTGTATGGTAAGTAATTTCCTTCGTACTAACTTCGATAAACAGTGTATCCGACATGGGGACTAGCTCCTGCTCATTGATGGCATGGACGTCCTCTTTTTCGAGATACCCGGCTTTCTCCATAAGTTCTGTATATGAATAGTTGTAGGCATCCGACAGCTTTTTCAGCGTGACGGGAGAGGGTTTGATTTTCTCATTGGTCGAACGATTACGCTCTAGTTCAAGGTCTCTGATGTAGGCATGTGAAAGTCCGCTTTTATGGGCCGCTTCACGCAAAGACATCTTACCCCGTAAGCTTTCCAAAAATTTACCGAATCCTTCAAATTGTTTCATAATAACGTATCCCTCCATATGGTTTAATTGTAAATGAATTCGAAAGAAAAGAACATATTTAAGGCGCGAATTGGTGCCAATTACCTCAAAATCCAGCTAAGAACCGCCGCGTGCATATTTAAGCACTCAAATTGGTAAATTAGTAGCAATATCTTGGAAAGAGGCTGATGGAATGGCAAGAGATTTACCCATAGGAAACGGGAATGTACTCATTAATTTCGACGCTGCTTATAATATTCGTGACATGTATTACCCTTTAGTAGGTCAAGAGAATCAATCTAGCGATCATCTTTCACATTTTGGCATTTGGTGTCCGGAAGGATTCTTCTGGATTGACGATCCTGAGGTTTCCAAAAAGCTCAATTATTTGGAAGATTCGCTTGTTACTAACGCTGATTGCGCCCATGAAAGGTTAGGTCTAAGCTTCGTTATTCGTGATGGGGTGGATGTTCAGCAGAATGTTTTTTTACGCAAGGTGAAGGTAGAAAACCGCTTTGATGTGGAAAGAGAAATTAAACTGTATTTTCATTTGGATCTCCAAATCTATGGAAATGGCGTCGGAGATACGATCTATTATGATCCTGAGTTGAATTCACTTTTATTTTATAAGGGTCATCGTTATATGTCACTATCTTGCTTGTCCCCAGACGCTGCGAAAGCAATGCCTAGCGGTTATGCGACGGGACAAAAAGGGATTCACGGTTTGGAAGGAACATGGCGTGATGCTGAGGATGGTCATCTAGGTGGAAATGCCATCGCGCAGGGATCCGTTGACGGTGTGATTGAATTGACGATGAAACTACCGCCAAAAAGCGTGAAAGAAGCCTGGTTTTGGGTCTGTTTTGGGCGTACGAAGCAGGAGGTAGAGCGTTTAGAGCGATTACTTCGCACAGCAACTCCGCAAGCCTTATTACAACGAACGCACGACCATTGGGTAAAATGGGTGAATCAGGATGCCCACCAGCTCTCACTACTGAAGCCTGATTTGGAATCATTTTATAAGCGATGCTTATTAATTACCAGAACAAACGTCGACAATCGTGGGGCTATCATTGCGGCGAATGATTCGGATATTTTGAAATTTGCCAAGGATACTTACTCATATATGTGGCCGCGTGATGGCGCCTTGGTGTCACATGCGCTAGACCGGGCAGGCTATTATGAATTATCTAGGAAATTTTTTGATTTCTGCATCAAGGTGCTGACTCCTGAAGGCTATCTCATGCACAAATATAATCCTGATAGTTCCGTGGGCTCGAGCTGGCATCCCTGGGTGGATAGTCGGGGGAATAAGCAGCTTGCGATTCAAGAGGATGAGACAGCTCTCGTACTGTATACGTTATGGCATCACCATAAGCTGGCTGGAACGATCGAGAGTTCACGTGAGGATTATGAGAAATTTGTGAAGCCCGCAGCGGACTTTCTCGTTCGATACCGGGATGCATCTGGCCTTCCTTTGCCTTCCTATGACCTCTGGGAAGAGCGTTATGGCGTACTTGCTTTCACAGTGGCATCGGTATATGCCGGTCTTATAGCAGCAGCACGTTTTGCCGAATATCATCAGGATAAAGTACGCTCCATCTACTATGCAGATATCGCAGGACAAGTAAAGAAAGCAGCCGAACAGCATCTGTATGCACCCGATCAGAATCGCTTTTTGCGGGCTTTATATTGGAATTATGAACAAAATACGTATGTGCCGGACTACACACTGGATATGAGTATGTACGCACTATTTGACTTCGGTCTGTTTGAGCTTGAAGATCCTAGGATAGTGGCAACGATGAAGATTTTGAAAGAAAAATTGTGGGTACAAACTGACATCGGAGGTATCGCACGTTACGAGAACGACTATTATCATCAAGTTACCAATGACATAGCTAAGGTACCAGGCAATCCTTGGTTCATATGTACCCTTTGGTACGCAGAATGGCTGGTGGCGTCTGCCAAAACCGTTCAGGACTTGTTGGAAGCGGAAAAATTGATGCGTTGGGCAATTCTACATGCTGCGCCTTCAGGGGCGATGGCTGAGCAAGTGCATCCTTTCACAGGAGAGCCTATGTCTGTGTCGCCACTGACATGGTCACATGCTTCCTTTATTAAGGTGACGCAAGAATATTTGTCAAAATTAAAGCTATTGACCTCGAAGGGAACGAAGCAAGCCGTTGATGCGAGTGAGGATAAAGTACTGGAACCCGTCGTTCATTAGTTGGAAGGAGAGGAAGTAATGAAGGCAATTCGCGTCAAGCAACTTCGACAGGGGAACCCGACTATTCAGCTTGAAGATGTGAAGAATCCCATGATTTCAGGGCCTCAAGAAGTCATTGTAAAGGTGCTTGCAGTTGGACTGGACGGCACCGACAAGGAAATTCTACAGGAGAAATACGGCGTTCCACCCGAAGGTGAGGATGATTTGACCACGGGGCATGAGTCGCTAGGAGTTGTGACTGAAGCTGGGGCGGAAAGTGGATTCCAGCTTGGAGATCTCGTAACTGCAATTGTAAGACGGCCTTGCAGAAATCAAAGCTGCGTCAATTGCCGCAATGGTCATTCGGATTTTTGTCAGACCGGTGAGTTTGTAGAACGGGGCATTAAAGGGGCTCACGGCTTCCTCTCTGAGTTTTACAAAGAAGAAGGTCGATATTTGGTTCAGGTGCCGAAGGAACTGCTGAAGCATGGTGTACTAGTCGAGCCGCAGAGCATCGTTGAGAAAGTTTGGGACCAAGTGCTTCGTGTCCAGCAGCGGTTGATCTGGGAGCCGAGAACTGCGCTCATACTCGGATCTGGACCGCTTGGTTTGCTCGCTGCGATGACTTGCCGCCTGCTGGGGCTGGAGGCGTATGTCTGGTCCAAATCTCCGCAGGACAGTCTACAAGCGCAGCTTGTGAAGGACAGCGGAGGTGTGTTTAAGGAGGCCGGCGCTGACAGCAGCAGCGCGGCGACAATGACGGCTTATGCCGAGGGTCTCGGCAAGCCGATAGATCTGATCCTCGAATGCACGGGCTACAGCCCTCTAGCTTTCGAGGCTATGTCTGTTCTAGCGCCGAACGGTGTGTTGGCGCTGCTGGGTGTCACGCCAGCGGACCGTAAGCTGGAGATTTCATCGGACATGCTCAACCAGAGCATGGTGCTGGAGAATAAGTGCGTGATCGGCTCGGTTAACGCATCGCGCAAAGATTTCGAGACCGCCATTTACCGCTTACAGCAAATGGAGAAGCAGTTTCCAGGCTGGCTCGACCGCTTGGTCACGAATCGGATGACTTTGGAAGACGTGCCAAAGCTGGATTTTAACAACATACCGATCAAAGCCGTTGTAGATATTGTTCCCGTGGAACAATGGAATGATCTCGTGAAACAAATGAATGAAGTAGTATATAGCTTCTCCGTTTAATGGAAATGGCTAAGCAGGCTTGTTGATGCCTGCTTGGCCATTTTTCGCTCTTGTTAGACTTCCTTTCATAATTTTTTTATAATAAGGAGGAAGGGGAGGACGAGCATTGATGTCAAACAAATGGTTGCGAGATAACGGGATGCACCTATCATGGCTTCTTGCATTAATAGCCACATTAGGAAGCCTGTATTTCTCAGAGATTATGAACTTTATTCCTTGTAAATTATGTTGGTATCAACGCATTCTTATGTATCCATTAGTTGTCCTATTAGGGATTGCTGCTGTGCGCAGAGACTACAAATTAACCATCTATGTACTGCCGCTGACCATCTGGGGAGCTTGTATTTCCATCTACCATGTTCTGCTGCAATCGGGTGTATTTCACGAATCAGCAACAGGCTGCGGCCCAATTCCATGTGATGTCGATTACTTGAACTGGCTGGGCTTCATCACGATTCCTATGCTTGCGGGAACAGCCTTTATTCTCATCACGATTCTTCAATTTATGACATATCGAGCTACGAAATAAACACCGTTTTCCTAAAATAGGCAGGGAAATTGTCTAGCGCTGTCGAAATGAATACGTGAGTATTCATTCCAAAACGAGGTGCTACAATGAAGCCAATTACCAAA
Organism: Paenibacillus germinis; assembly: GCF_013141785.1. Taxonomy (NCBI): domain Bacteria; kingdom Bacillati; phylum Bacillota; class Bacilli; order Caryophanales; family Paenibacillaceae; genus Paenibacillus; species Paenibacillus germinis. The sequence goes on along the minus strand of NZ_WHOC01000070.1, from coordinate 153,220 downwards.
AGTGCTGCACTACTGATCGTTCTAAGCGCATCATTGATCGGTTGTGCAGACAAAAGCCTGTTATCCCCAGACTTGAGTCAAGCCCAAAATACTACGCCACAAGCAACAACAAGTGCTGTGGCGACTCCAACTCCTAAATCGACTGTTAAACCCATACCTACACCTCAATCCACACCTGTTCCCAGTACGAGTGCGACACCGAAGTCAACAACGGCTCCAGAGCCAACCGCAACACCAAAGCCAGCAGTAGTAGGCAACAATTCCAAAACCAAGTCAGTGACTGGTGATCATGTGCCTTATTCCTGGTATTACATGAAAAAGAAAACAGGGCAAGTTCCTGATTTTCCAAAAGAAACAAAATCGTTCACGGCGGACCAGAAAGCAGTTTGGGTTGGGACCGGTAAAAAGGTTTATTTAACGATCGATGCTGGAGGTCCATTAATTGAAGTTGATCTCATGCTTAAATCGCTGAAAGAAAACGATGTGAAAGCGAATTTCTTTATTTCGGGCAATAACATTAAGAAAAATCCGGAGTATTTGAAAAAGGTTGTAGCTGATGGTCATTTCGTTGCCAACCATACGATGACACATAACGATTTTAATGAGATGACCGATGATCAGATTCGCAAAGAAATTACGGATTTCGAAGCCTTATATAAAAAACTAACAGGTAAAGAAGTCGAGAAATATTTCCGCTTTCCTTATGGGCATTACAATCTACATAATTTGAACTTAGTATCCAGCATGGGCTATACATCTGTGTTCTGGTCTACAGCTATGCGAGATTGGGAACCGAGAGCCAACGGAGCCGAGGATCCATACAATGACATTATGAATAATTTGCATGATGGCAATGTGATTTTGATGCATCAAGGATCTTTAGAAAATATGCAGGCTCTAGCTCGTATTTGCAAAGAGATCAAGAAAAAAGGCTATGAATTCGGAATTGTGAGTGAACTTCATTCCTAAAAAGTAGGTGTCCGACCAGAAATCTGATACGTTCACCTAGGTACCTTTCAGCTTGTACGCTCATATCCTATCCATGTGGTTACGTATTTCATTAACCGGCAAAGGAAGCGGATAGGTGTGCAGCAAGCGATAGCCGTACTGGACTCCGGAGTCGGAGGATTAACTGTAGTAAAAGAACTAATGAGACAGCTTCCGCAGGAAAAAGTGATCTATTTCGGAGATACAGCGCGAAGTCCGTATGGTCCCCGCTCTGCTGGAGAAGTAAGAACCTTCACTCGGCAAATCGTCGAGTACTTAATTCAGTTTAATCCTAAAATGATTGTTATCGCTTGTAATACAGCAACTGCAGTGGCCATAGAAGATATTCGTGAGCGGGTATCCATTCCCGTGATTGGCGTTATTTTGCCTGGAGCAAGAGCCGCTATCAAAACGACGCGAAGCGGCGTTATCGGAGTTATCGGTACGGATGGAACGATTCGCAGCAATGCCTACGAATATGCGTTAAGGTTGATCTCGCCGAACATTCAAGTATATAGCGAAGCTTGCCCGCTATTAGCGCCGTTCGTAGAAAAAGGGCTTTTCGGTGCGGATAGTGCAAACGAGGTTGTCGAACAATCGCTCAGACAGTTAATCGGCAAGCCGATAGATTGCTTAATCTTAGGCTGCACGCATTACCCCTTCCTAGTGGAGGCCATTTCTCGTGCCATGGGACCGGATGTGACGTTGATTTCTTCGGCAGACGAAACGGCAAGAGAGATCAGCACGATCCTTTATCACCGCGACATGCTGACCTCATCGGGGCAGCTTCCCATCCATCAATTTTTTTGCAGCGGTGAGCCAGATTTATTTAAGCAAATTGCGCAGAATTGGCTGAAAGAGCAAATTTCTATAACGCCTGTCGTTTGGCAAGTGCCTAATATTTTATAAGTGACGTGAATAGACCCTGATGAGGGTCTATTTTTTATTTTTAAAGGAAGCTAACAACTGTAGGAATAACTCCAAAATCCGATTAGTCTCTAACGTACAACATTACTCATGCGTCCAGCGTCAGCTAAAGGTATCTCCGCATGAATCCGCATGATTCTAAGCCTGCGGGCATAATCATAGCCATACGAACTAAGTAAATGGGCTGTGAGGTGGTCGTGTGTTAGGATACGGGTATTGGACACTTTGTGAAGAACTGAATCGGCTCTGCAAGATATATCCTTTTCTTCATGTAGAAGAGATAGGCGCAAGTGTAATGGGGAAAAGCATACCAGCTCTACGAATTGGTCAAGGTACGAAAGAGATTCACTTCAACGCATCGGTGCATGCCAATGAATGGATAATGACACCGTTATTAATGCAATTCGTGGAAGACCTTGCTTGCTCCTACGCAAGAGGGACGGCGTGGCATGGCAGCAACATTAGACGTCTCCTATCGGAGTATTCACTTTGGGTTGTACCGATGGTGAATCCCGATGGCGTAGAACTTGTTCTGTCTGGTGTTACCGAGGAACATCCTCTCCGAGAGCAGTTGTTGAATTGGAATGGAGGATCGCTGGATTTCCGGAATTGGAAGGCCAATATTCGCGGTGTTGATCTCAATGACCAGTTCCCTGCACACTGGGAAGAAGAGGCAAGGCGTAGAGAGAAGGCTGGACCTGGTGAGCGCGATTACGGTGGAGAGGCACCGTTGACGGAGCCGGAGGCAGCAGCTTTAGCTCAATTTACAGAAAGACATGACTTTGAGCTTGTCGTGGCGCTGCATACCCAAGGTAGGGAGATTTATTGGAATTATCGCGACTATGAGCCACCGGAATCTGAGGCATTTGCCGAGCGATTAGCCCTAGCTAGCAGCTATCAGGCTGTTAAACTGGCGGACAGTGACGCGGGTTATAAAGATTGGTTCATCCAACAATTTCGTAGACCCGGCTTTACCGTTGAAGTAGGATTTGGGGTAAACCCATTGCCCGTGGAATCTTTCGCAGCACTCTATGAGGAATTGGTTCCGATCCTATTGACGGCGATGGAATTTTAAAATATGTCATAGACAAGTATAACGAACTTGAGCATGCTTCCCAAGAACCGTTCCGCCCAGACTTCATATACTGAAGTAAGGAAACAGTTGGGAGGCGTGGATATGGCACCACCTAAAGGGAAGGGCAAGGCATCCAAGAAGAAAGAACTTTCATCCAGAGTGCAATACACGATGAGGCTTGTGGAATCGTCCTCATGTGCGGTTTGTAAGACACCGTGCACAAGAGGGCTTCGGTATTTGGCCATGATGTCTGAGCCAGGAGCCGTTGGTAAAGGTGTTCCGTGTATTTTGACAAGAAGAAAAGTCAACTAATGCAAAAGTCCACGCCTCGTTATATAAGGCGTGGACTTTCATCATTTTGGGATATGTTCGCTTGTGATGGAACACTTATTTTCAATGAAACGAATTTGATTCTCAAGTCGATTCCGATGCTCTTCTTGTTCGTTGTCTGAAGAGGCTGCTTGTCCTTGGAATTGTTCAAGCTCTTGTTTTAAACTATGCAGGTCAGAGCCCGCATTCGCACAGTCATAATTGCTTTCTAACTGATCGAGCATATATAGGCCTCCTCATGTGAAATGTCGTTAGTTCTTACCTTTCTTATTGCTTCTCTGATCCGTTGTGCGTGTTGTTGTATTTTTTCTGGATTGTCCTTGCTGCTTATGAGATTCTGAAATGGTTGTTCACTCCTTGAAATGTAGGATTTTGTGCGGTGCGAGATTATTATAAGCAATCGGCTGAATTTGATACGAAAAAAATAAAAACCCCGCGAGCGATTAAAGATCGTTCGTCAGGGCTGAGCTGTGATGTCAAATGTTGCCGTTAACTCTAACCTTTCTTGTTGGTTTTCTGATCTTGTGCACGTGCCGTTGTATTTTTTTTGGATTGTCCTGTTTTTTTATGAGATTCAGACATGGTTGTTCACTCCTTAAAATGTAGGATTTTTGAGCTGCGAGATTATTATAAGCAATCGGCCGAATTTGATGCGATAAAATTAAAAAGCCCCGCGAACGAGTTGGAATCGTCCGTCAGGGCTGAGCTCTGAATAGGTATGGATTAATGGTTCGGTGTCAGCAATTTATCTTCTAAGGATTGTTTAACCTTCTTTATCGCATCTGTCTCTAATTTGTGGTTTTGGTTAAATTTAGTGCCTGTCAGTGCAAGCGCTTCCTTAACCGTCATTTCCACACGAATCAATTCTTCACCTTGCGGGATTTGCACGGAATTGTTGCCCATTTGTATCACTCCTATGTCAACTTTTTGAAGTGGAAACCTTGATTTGACGCACTTTTAATATAACACACCATGTAAGGTTAAACAAGGGTTATTAAGACCTATTTTAGAAAAAAGAATGTCGCAAACTCAAGTTGTTATTTTACTTTTTTCGGCAGCAAGAACGGTATGTTTGAGCAGCGTCGCGATGGTCACTGGACCAATTCCAGCAGGGACAGGGGTAATTGCACTCGCCTTTTTGTGACAAGCATCGAAATCGACATCGCCAATGTTGCCAGCATTATATCCAGCATCCAAAACGACAGCACCTTCCTTAATCCAGGCTCCTTGAATAAATGCAGGTTTACCAACGGCTGCAACAACAATATCAGCTAATCCGATGATTAGGGGGAGATTATTTGTTTTTGAATGGCAAATGGTTACGGTTGCGTTTCTATTCAGCAGCATAAGTGATACGGGTTTACCTAGAATAGGACTCCGACCAACGATTACCGCGTGCTTGCCTTCAATTGGAATCTGATAATAATCGAGAATAGCTAGAATAGCGGCTGGGGTACAGGATGGAAAGCTGGCCATTCCAAAAGCATTTTGAGCAAAGCCCAGCATGGTAACGCCATCCACATCTTTTTCGATCTGAATGGCTTCAAACGCGGCTCTTTCATCAATATGGTGTGGAACCGGATGCTGCAATAAAATACCATGGACCTGAGGATCTTCGTTTAATTGTTGGATAACGGCAATAAGTTCCTCTGTCGTAGTTGCTTTATTTAGGTGGATTCGTCTGGAATCAATGCCTAGCCGCTTACATGCGCTGCTTTTCATACGTACATAGGTTTCGGAAGAAGGGTCATCTCCAACAAGTATCGTCGCTAAACATGGGAGGATACCTCTTACAGACAGTTGGTTGATTCTTTTGACTAAAGATTCGTTTATGCTTTTCGCTACACGTGTACCATCCAAGATTAATTTGTCTGCATTCATTTTACCCTCAACCCTTCATTTGTTTGTAAAAACACAAAGAGGTAAGGGGGATGAATCCCCCTTACCTCTGCCCAGGCGTACGGCTGTCACATCAATGTGCTTCCTCATGGGTATCCATGCTTCGCCAGTCACACATCAACTTTTAATTGATTTAATCATAATGGCAGGTTATGGAATATGCAACTCTTAAAATGATTTATGGATGCTGTTGATTTCCTTCTATCAACTATAACAACGAATTTCAACAATCTCTGCCCGTTCCGTCCCGTTCGTCGCTTCAACGACCACACGAAGTCGATCAGTCGTAACAGCTTCCGGCAAAAGATGGACATGCCTGCGCGTATGATTATCGAGCCCCTCCGCCACTGTTGTCCAGTCGCCGCCGATGAAGGCCTGAAGTTTATAGTCTTTGACCAGTTCAGGAATGATCTCGAATTCCGTCCGATGATGATGCAAATTAATTAAATCTTCGTTCACGTCGTCATTGAAAGTGAGATGTACAGTGCGAATCCGGACAGCCTCCGGCCAACTGGCTTCAAGCCACTCTGGTTGCGAGACCTCAAGGCCAGCCGATGACCAAAGATGAGGGCCTCCGTAAGGACGCTTATACCCATCGGCGGCTTTGTCGGCTGCGAACGCGGATGTGGGAGCGAGCAGTCGGAAGCAGATTGGCTTCCGAATGAATGCTTTCGCGCTCCAATCAATGACCGGCTGATGATGATGCATATCACCAAAATCTACGGCATCTTTTGATGCAGCATCATGCTTGAAGGAAAGCACACCCGTTTGTGGTCTGGCGGATAGATGGACAGAAAGCGCCGGGTTGCTTCTGAGAATGATAAAAGCATTCTGAGCGGTTTCAGGATGCCAAGAAAGGGAAGCCTTTACCCACTGCTGAGAACCCTCGGCTACAGCTACCTGAATGGACGTCACCTGTGTATGTGGGACGTAGTTCTGCGGCTTCCCAGTGCTCCAGAGCTCGACTGTCAGCTCGGTAGCCTCTGAAGCATCCAGCAGCAGCTCGATGCCGTCAATGAACGGATCTGCCGGCACGAGAAGCGCCACATGCGCGATCAGCGGCAGCAACGACGCAGATTGCTCGAGCGCAAGCCGCGTTAGGGTGCTGGACGCTGTCATCTCAGCGCGGAGCACGAGGTCTGCCGCATCCGCGTTCTTCAGACCGAGGACGGCTGCATCCTGTCGAAGCAGCGTCTGTTGAAGCTCGCTTAAGTGGCTGCTGTGCAGCTCACGAGGGGAGACGCCCTTTGCCGCGCAGAGCGCAGCTCCTGTGCCCGCGGCTTCGCCTATCACGGCACATGTCGCCATGACGCGAGTCGTACCAAAGGCCACGTGGGACGCGCTGATGTTGCGTCCCGCCATCAGCATATTCGTCACGTTGACGGAGTAGAGGGAACGGAACGGGATATGATAATTGCCGTCCATATGCATATGTTTAGATCCTTTGGCTGTGGCGTACATCCCTTGCGGTGGATGTAAATCGATGGACCAGCCACCGAAAGCGACACGGTCTTCAAACTGCTCCTGCGCGATGATATCGTTCTGATTGAGCACGTAGTCCCCAACGAAACGACGATATTCCCTTTTCCCAGGAATGGAGCCGATCCATTCGAGCGTCAGGTTTTCACTCTCGAATTTACCGGAATTTTTGATATAATCCCAAATGCCATAGATGACGGAGGACAACTCATCCCGGATTCGCTCATTTTCATGTACAACATCATGCTCACCGCCCCACTCAATCCACCAATAAGAGCAGCCATTATCTCCGCTGCGAATGACGCGTTTCATGGGAATGGTGGTTTGTGTGATGTCTTTTGCGAAGCTTGGTGCGATATATTTGACCGGTCGACCCGCGTCTTTTGTATAAAACAGCAGGGTGCTTCCAAGTGTAATATCGTCCGCGACGAGCGGTGCCCATTCCTCATTAAACTCCTCTTGGGCTTCACGTCCAATGCGATATTTCGCACCTGCAAGGAAACCGACTAATCCGTCGCCTGTGCAATCAAGGTACACACGGCTATCGAAACGAATACGTCGTTCAGATCCCATCATCCAACCTGTGACAGAACGAATTGTTCGATTGGTCTCGTCACCATCGGCGTGGACTTCATGGACATCCGTGTTCAAGAACAAAGTGATATTCTTCTCTGCTTTGACTTTTTCCAATACGATCAGGTCCCAGATATAAGGGTTTCCGTCGATATTGCGGTACTGGTTCTCCACAAATAGTTCACCCATGATACCGGTTTCTCTAGCATTTCGATGTACACCGTGGGAAGTAGCGCCGCATACCCAGACGCGAACTTCGCTGCTGGCATTACCGCCAAGGACAGGACGATTTTGGACGAGAGAGACAGTTTGGCCTAACCGAGCTGCAGCGACTGCCGCACAAACACCTGCTAATCCTCCACCGACTACGGTTATGTCTGATTGAACGATTTCATGCTTCATAACTTAGCACCTCACTAGTTTGTAGGATATCTTTAATTTCATTGTAGAATATCCTATTTCCAATGAACATGCAGACAGTTACAATAAACATATACTTTATTTCAGAATGGAAGGGGTGATGCAGTGGCTTTTCGTGATGTGACTATTAAACTCATCTCCCATGTCTATTGGCACCGTAAAGTGGAGTTTATGCTTGAAGAAGATAAGTATCCTTGTTGGACGATATTTGCCGTAGAAGACGGGAGATTCTCCTATCGAGTTGGGGAGCAGAAAGGCGAAGCGGAGTTCGGAGACTTTGTCATCTGTCCACCCCATACCGTATTTCAGAGGAAAACACTCGAACCCCTGTCTTTTCACTTCCTGCAGTTTGTATGGATATCTGAACCTAGTTTTGGCGATGAAGCCTTTTGGAAAGGGAAATTGACGATTAACGACACAGATCGTTTATCTTCCAATTATCGTTATTTGAGACAGCTTCCCGGCTGGGATGAAGAGAGCACGCTGCATAAACAGCACATGGTGAACGATTTTTTACGTTTGGTCAAAATAGAGCAAGATCGCAAAGATGACCCTTCCACAGAAGTCGATTTGTTGATGGAGAAAGCCCGGAGGCACATGACGGAATATGCTTATGCAAGCCTATCCCTATTTGATTTGGCGGTAACGCTGGGACTAACCCCCGTACAATTCACCCGTAAGTTTCGCAGGGCGTTCGGACAAACACCTTCTGAGTTTTTGAATGAGATGCGTCTCACAAGAGCTCGGCACTTGTTGGAGGGATCAACGCTTACTTTGGATGCGATTGCCGAGAAATGCGGATTCGAAAACGGCTTTTATTTGAGTCGCGTTTTTACGCAAAAAATGGGCATGGCTCCATCGATATACCGAAGCAGGCATCGCGTATAAAAAAGGCACCAACTTTTCCTGAGGAAAAGCTGGAGCCTTTTTTCGTTGATGCGAAAGTATAAGTTTTATGCTTTTGCTTCGCATCGTTCTGGTTTATTGGATAAATGGGGAAATAGGAAGGGAAGTTGTACAACGTACAACAATTTCCTTGATTTCTTCTGGGAAAGATGAAGATGTTGTATACTTTGCAACATTCACGTGGGAAACGTGGATAAACTTGCAAAAATGTTGTACGAAGTGCAACATCGTGCATATCAACTTTTACAAACACTCTCGCCCATGGCCGACGTTAGCCGTATTTCCAACCATTAAGGTCCGCTATAAGGTAATTTACCTTGAACATACTCATCTTCAGGCTTACGAATCCAGCGTTGGAGGTAGCCTTGCGTATACAGAGCTTTGATTAGAATGATCAGTACAGGCGAAAGTATGACCCCTGCAAATCCAAAGAGCGAAAGGGATACAATCATGAAGGCTAAGGTCGTAAAGGCCGATACCCCGAGTGATTCCCCAGTAATCTTTGGCTCCATAATTTGTCTGACGAGGATGACGACTAGGAGTAAGGAACTGAGCCAGATCGCTAGAGTCGTTTGGCCAACAATAAACAGGTAGATGATCCACGGAATGAACAATGTGGAAACGCCGAGCAATGGCAGTACATCGAATATAGCTGACAACAACGAGATGGAGAAAGCATTATTAACGCCCAACAGGAGCAGTGCGGAAAAAACGACAATGAACGTTAAAGAGATTAGTTTGGCTTGCGCTTTTATGTAGGAGACGATACCCTTCACGACATTTTCTTTAAGAAAAAAGAAGACGGATTTGAAGGTTTTTGGTGTTTTTTCACCTGCAAGGCGTTTCCAAGAATCAATTTCAATGCTTAGGAAGTAGGCTAAGATAATCCCGACGATGAAGTTGAACATAAAGGTTGAGAAGGATGTTAGCGAGGCTACCAATCCAGATAAGAAAGCAATGATAAACTTGGAGGCATTACCGGCGAATTGCCCAGCATAATCTTTGGCTTTCACAATAACGTCAGGTGGCAGCGTTTGGAATCGGTCATTTAATTCGCTAATTTTTTGCACAATTTGATCGTTGAACACCGCTTGATATTCATCCACCTTATCGACAAGACTCATGATCTGGCTGGTGAAAATGACAGCGGCACCGGTCAGTGCGCCAAGGATAATAAGGACGAATACTAAGGTTGAAATTGCCGATGCGATTGACTTACGTATCCCTTTGCGGTTCAAAAACCTAGCAAAAGGCTCGATCATCATGAAAATGATCAGAGCCAGAAAGATAGGGGTAGCTATGCGATATAGGTAACTAAATAACAGCATGAATAAATAGACGGTTAGAACAATGAGAGCAATGTCAAAGGCTGTCCTCCAATATTTCTTGTAAAAAGAAATCATGCATGTTCCTCCGGTATCATTATTGTTCGGTTAAAATAATCGGCCCTTGACTCGTGATCGCAATCGTATGTTCATATTGAGCGGACAAACTGCCGTCATAAGTCCTTGCAGTCCATCCATCTTGATCTACTTTGGAGTGGTATTTACCTACATTTAGCATCGGTTCAATCGTGAAGACCATGCCTTCTTTAATCCGCGGCCCTTTGCCTGCTGGTCCATAATGAGGCACTTGCGGCTCTTCATGCATTTCGGAACCAATCCCGTGTCCGATAAAATCTCTTACAACGGAAAAACCATGCGATTCAGCATACACTTGGATGGCATGCGACACATCGCCGATACGGTTGCCGGGAACGGCTTGCTCAATTCCTTTGTATAGAGATTCTTTCGTTACTTGCAGCAATTTCTCGGCAACTGGAGAAATGTTACCCACCGCATAAGACCACGCGGAGTCTGCCAACCAACCATCTATACGTACAACCATGTCGATGGTTACAATATCGCCGTCATTCAGGGGCTCCTTTTTAGGAAAACCGTGACAGATCACGTCGTTGACGGATGCACAAGTGGCATATTGATAACCGTGATACCCTTTTTGCTCAGGAGTGGCCCCGTGCTTAGTCAGAAAGCCCTCTACGAATTGGTCGATTTCCCAGGAGGTTATACCAGGTCGAATCATTTTGGCGATTTCTTTATGGCAATCAGCCAGGATGCGACCCGCTCTGCCCATCTTTTCAATTTGTTCTTTTGATTTGATTGTGATCATCTTGCTCCACTCCTCTGGTGATATTCCCTAATTATTCATTATGTCCACTTTGCTGACCATAACTTCATTTCTTTTATTATTTGATGCAAATCCTGGCCTTTCGGTGTCAAGGTATACTCAACCGTAACTGGAACCGTAGGGTAAGCCATTCTTTCCAAAACCCCATGTTCCTCGAGGTGACGAAGGATATCAGTTAATGATTTAGGGCTGACTCCAGTTATCTGGCGCTGCAGCTCGCCGAAACGCTTCGTTCCGCAAAATAATTCGCGAAGCACGAGAAAAGCCCATTTTCCGCCAATAACTTCAAGTGTTCTTTCAACCGAACATTCGATTTCTTTGGGTACTTTAGGAACATAGTTGCTGAGTGGAGCGACTTTTTCATTCTCTAGGGTTGACATAAGACCGCTTCCTTTCAAATTGAATGTATGGAACTAACTTTTATGTAAGTTAGTTTCTTCAATGTAATTAGTGCTCTTTGTGCTCACTACTATGTATTTTAAAGTTCGTTTAGTGAATTAGCAAGAAGTAAGGGATGACTTGGGACAAAGGTTGATTTCGTGCCTTAGATTCTTTACAATAAGAAATAAAAATTAAAGTTTCAGGAGATGTGTACATATGAACGTCAAAATTTCTCGTAATGCTGCTAAAGTACTTCAATTGGAGCTTGATAAAGAAGAAAACAAAGGATTATTGGTTCGCGTTCAAGTGACTCATTCGCACGGTGACCATGCTCACTATGGTTTGGGTCTTGACGATAAATCAGAAAATGACGTCCTTGTAAGCACAGATAAAGGTATTGACGTTATTCTAGATAAAAATGAACCTTTGCTGGATGGTATCCGTATTGATTACTTCTACACACCAGAAGAAGGCTTCATGATTACGAACCCAAGCAAGGGGAATCACGGAGATCACTAATGCGCAATGATATTCGCATTTGTGATAAATGCAAACACATGAAAGTGAAGACCGCCCTTTCTAAGATAAGTGTCATTGCACCCGATGCTGAAGTCAAAGTTGCCTGCAAATCATATTGCGGTCCTTGTTCCCGATTTGCATTTATTTTTATTAATGGACGCTATGTGACAGCAGCAACAGAAGACGAAGCGATTGAAAAGGCAAAAAAGTATGTGAAATGAGAAAAAGCATCCGCCCGCTTTGGGGTTGGATGCTTTTTTTCCACATAAGAAAGTATAAGTTTTCGGTTCCCGAAAACCGCTTTCTTATTGGCGATAAAACCTACATCTAAACGCGGTCGTTCATCTTTGAATGGCCTCGATAGAGGTTTTCTCACATTCAAACGAAGTTAAGCATGAACAGCTGATTTCTCTAACAGCTTGCGAATTTGGCTGTCTATTTTGCTTGGTGAAGTGGTAGGGGAGAAGCGTTTAATCACATTACCTTGCTGATCAACTAAAAACTTTGTGAAATTCCATTTAATGCTTGAGCCGAGAAGACCTGAAGCCTGCTTTTTCAGGTATTGGTAAAGTGGATGAGCGTCTGCGCCGTTAACATTGATTTTGGAGAACAACGGAAAGTTAACACCGAAATTAATTTGGCAAGCTTGCTCGACTTGAACATCATCGCCGGGTTCCTGGTCCTTAAATTGATTGCACGGAAATCCTAACACGCTAAAACCTTGTTCCTTATATGTGTCATGGAGCTCTTGAAGTCCTGTGAATTGAGGAGCAAAGCCGCACTTCGTAGCGGTATTCACAATAAGCAGCACTTGACCTTGGTAGTCAGCAAGAGACTTTTCTTCACCGCGGATCGTGCGAACTGTAAATTGATGAACATTCAAAAGGGTCACCTTCTTTTAATTATTTTACACAAATTAATTGTACGCAACTTTAACGAGTTTGAACAGTTATTTTTTTAATTTACAATTTTTTCATATCCCTCTGACACTCCACGAATATATAAACATTATGCTTATCACAGTGAAAGTTTATTAGATGATGGAGGGTTAACATGAAAAGATTACTCAGAAGAAAAAGACTGCTTATTGTACTTGCGGCCATTTGTGCCGTTTCTACAACAACTGTCGTATCCGCAGGACAAGTTACTTTGGAGGCTGTTGCTGTGAAGTTTCAACTAACTTCCGGTGGGAAGACGCTTACGCTTGATAAAGATCCCGTTGTCATTAACGGAAGCACATATGTTCCACTTCGTACCATTGGAGAAGCGCTTGGTAAACAGATCGAATGGAATGAATGGAATCAATCCATCTCGCTTAAAGATATTCCTAAAGTAACTGGTAAATTTGAGTGGAAAAATGCTCCTGTGCTTGATAAAGGGATTCAAGAAGGTGGGTTCTCAGGTCTTATTCACTTACCTAAAGATGCTGCAGATACGTTCTATACGATTACTGACCGCGGACCGAACGGTGAAGTAGGTAAAGACAAGCTTCGCACATTCCCGATCGAGAACTATGTCCCACGTATTTATAAATTCAAAATCACAAACGGAAACATTGAAATCCTCGAAACCATTAAACTCTCACTCCCCGATGGTAAAATCGATAAACTAAGCAATAGTAAATACATAACAGGACTACCGAATTTACTAGGAACTGATGAAGGGCCTTACGATGAGAAAGGTATAACGAAGCTGGGTTATGATCCCGATGGTCTAGATACGGAAGGCATCGCGTACAGTCCTTCTGATGATACATTCTGGATTTCAGATGAGTATCGTCCATCCATTCTTCAAGTGAAACGTGATGGCACGATACTAGGACGTTACGTACCTAAAGGCGCTAAAGAAAAGCTCGTTCAAGCCGGTGCTCAAACGCCAATTTTTGATACATTGCCTGAGGTATACAATACGCGTATTTCCAACCGTGGATTCGAAGGTGTGACGATTTCCCCAGACGGCAAATTCTTGTACACGTCCATTCAAAGTCCAATGGCAAATCCGGATAAGAAAACAGGGGAATCTTCCAGAAATCTGCGTATCCTCAAAATGGACTTAGCAACGAAACAATTCGTGGGTGAGTATGTTTATGTGGCTGAGCAAGCTGGCATGTTCGTCAAAGTGAATCAAAAAGATATCGTGATCAGTGATCTCTCCGCACTATCTAGTGATGTACTGCTAGTTGATGAGCGTGATAAGAATGCGGGCGCTGACGCACAATTGAAACGAATTTACAAATCCGATTTCTCTAAGGCTACGAATATTTTAGGAAAAGATACAAGCAAAAACCTGGAAAGCCTATCCGTTCAGCAGCTCAAAGACCAAGGTATTCAACCAGTGAGCAAAGAATTGATTGTGGATATTGCTAAACTAGGATACCCGTATGAGAAGATTGAAGGCTTGACGGTTGTTGACAAAAATACAATTGCGATTGTAAACGACAATGACTTCGGTATTAGCTATGATGATAAAGGCGTATTAACACTAACAAGCGCACCAACTCAATTACAACTTATTCAAGTTTCAGACGACTTATCCACGAAATAAAGTAAACGAAAACCCAGCTCATCGAGGCGCACTCGGTGGTCTGGGTTTTATTATTTAGACAATATCAGCAAGGGCTTTGTCTACGAAAGAATACTTAAACGTAAAGCCATGCTCTAATAATGCGCGAGGAAGCACCTTCTGGCCTTCCAAAAGCAGCGTAGATAACTCACCGAAAACCATTTTTAAAATAAAAGCAGGAAGCGGGAATAGATTAGGTCTTCGCATCGCTTTCGCTAATGCCCGTCCAAACTCCCTATTGGTGACCGGATTTGGAGCTGTCGCATTAACAGGGCCGATAATGGCTTCGTTCTGAATGCAGAAATCGATAAGCCTCACCATATCATCGATGTGAATCCAGGAGAGCCATTGCTTACCGCTGCCTATGGGACCGCCAACACCAAGCTTATAAGGCAATGCCATTTTGGGGAATGCGCCTTCTTTGCCATCTAGAACAAGTCCAACGCGGACTTTTACGATGCGTGTTCCCTGTATCTGATCAGCCGCGCCTTCCCATTGTTCGACTACCCTCGATAAGAAATCGACTGGGCGATGCGGACTTCTCTCGTCAAAGGTTTCGGTTTCTGAGGTACCGTAAATGGACATTCCTGAAGCATTAACGACGACTTTCGGTTTCACTTCCATGCGTTCTATAAGCTGAGCCACTTGCTCAGCCGCTTTTAGACGAGACCCAACGATTCGTTCTTTGGCTGCAGCTGTCCAACGCTGATTAATCGACTCCCCAGCTAAATTTACGATGGCATCCAGTCCTGCGAATGCGCTCGAATCCGTCTTTAGTTGATCCCAAGTGACGGTGCGTACATGCTCGACAACAGCTCTGGGTGAACGTGAAATATTGATGACTTCATGACCTTGCTGCTGCAAATGAACTATCAATCGTTTGCCAATAAACCCGCTGCCACCGGTTACTGCTATTTTCATCGTTCAGCACCTCCATTCTATTATTATAGAGCCTATATACAATGTTTTCCAATCGACGTTATTCTTCTCTTTACATTACTGTGTTATATTGGAAATAGGGAGGGATGCCATATGTTCCGTTTTTTATTCCGAAAATCACCCAAACCGTCCAAGAGAAGTCGCATAGGGAAATCCAAACCGGACTTTCGAGCTGCAGATCTACCCCAAGGGCTCGGTTTGCTAGAAGGTGTTCCGTTAGAACGAATCGTTACTAAGCTGAATAGTGCACTTCCACTAGATTATGTAGAAAGACTCCAATATCGCGTAAAAGCTGGAAATCCTTCCATGTCCGATGACGAGTTTGCCTGTAAATGGTTCGAATTAAAGCGATTTTTCCTGATGAATCTCATTTTAAAAAGAACTCCGATGTTTAGCAGTGAAATCGATGAAATTTGGCATGAGATGCTGATGTTTACGAGAGAATATCAGCGGTTCGGGGATCAATTCGCTGGTGGTGTTATTCATCATTCACCTGAACGTGAACCGAAGCAAATGCCAGGTGAACGTGCATGGTTCGATTGGGTATATGCGCACTTGTTCGAGTTCGCTCCAACGAGTTCGCGGTGCTGGAATGGATTTTTCCGCAATCCGCTGGATGAGCAGCGAACAGATTTGCTTCGCAAAGCCAATGAAGAAGAAATCGCCGAGCAATGGTTCGATATGGAGCAGGCGAAGCGATATCCAGAAGTTGCAGAGTCGATCCGCATACTCATCACGCAGGCGATTAACGAAGCCAGACATTCAGCGAATAGCCGCAGGTTTGAGGACACAGGCTGGAAGGATTCACTAACAAACCCAAACAACATGGTGTATTTGGCAGGAGCCATGATGTTCTTCTCCATTCAGGATAATGATAACTATACAAGCGGGATGGACTCTCAATGGCCTCTGAATGAATCGAATCCAAAAGATAAGCAAAGCAACTGTTCTTCCTCAGGTTGCGGGGGTTCTGGAGGCAGTAGTGATAGTTCTGGAGATCAAGGCGGTGGCAGCAGCAGTTGCAGCTCCGGCTCAGGTTCTTCTTGCTCGTCAGGGTCGAGCTGCGGGTCTGGTTGCGGCGGCAGTTAACGTAAGCCCGTGGAAGCAGCATACCGTTCGTGGAATCGCATGACCCAAGGGCTTCATGTGGGAAAGTGGCGCATGGACACTATGAACACAATAGACACGCTTTTTTTTGCACTCTCCGTCGGAGAGTGTTTTTTGTTTTGGAGACACATATCGTCATTTTTCGTGTATAATTGAAATTCGGTGTCGATTTCTTGACCTGCGGTAAATTAAACAGCGATAGGAGTCATCTCAAATGAATCGATTACGTGGTTTTTTAAGTTCTTATCATCCCATTGTACATACGTTAATTCTTGGAACCGTTATGGCTAGGGCTGCGTCCTCCATGAGTTTGCCTTTTCTAGCGATTTATTTAGCCAGACATACGTCGATGAGTGCGGTGATGATCGGAATTGTCATTGGAATGGGTTCTTTGGCTGGGACCGTAGGCGGTTTTATAGGAGGCACCTTATCGGACCGATTCGGAAGACGCATTATTATGCTAGCAGCTCTTTTCGGCTGGGCGTTCGTCTTCTTAGGCTTCGGCATGGTTAAACTACCAATCCTGTTTATGCTGCTCAATATGCTGAACGGCTTGTGCCGATCCTTTTATGAGCCCGTTTCGCAGGCGTTGATGGCAGACCTTACAGAACCTGCGAAGCGACTTAAAGTATTTTCGATGCGGTATATGGCTATTAATCTTGGTGTTGCAGTCGGACCACTTTTGGGGGCCTTTTTCGCTACGATGAACGGTGCGCTGCCTTTTCTCATCACAGGAATCATTTATTTTATTTATGCGGTCACCCTTTACGCACTGCTCATCGCTTTTGGCATCAAGAAAATCGAGGGTGAGAAGAAATCTTCGGTTACCTTTGGTTCTGCTGTGCGAGTGATTCGCAGTGATATGACTTTTCGCTTGTATATCCTTGGTGGCATTATTGGTGCTATCGGATACTCCCAGGTGATGGTAACACTTTCGCAATATTTGGAGCAGAGTTTTGTCGATGGTGTGAAAATGTTTGCGATCTTGATGAGTGTGAATGCGATCGTCGTTATTGCCATGCAGATTCCACTTACACGTTTGGCAGAAAAGTACACGCCGCTTGTTGCAATTGTAATTGGCAACCTAATGTTTGCTCTAGGGGATGTTGGCTTTGCGTTTTCGCACTCGCTGGCATGGCTTATTATTTCGATGAGTATTTTCACGCTTGGCGAGATTCTAAATTACCCCGCTGCTAATATGTTGATTGACAAATTAGCTCCGGAGCATATGCGTGGCACGTATTTTGGCGCTCAAACATTAACGAACATAGGCCACTTTATTGGACCTTGGGTAGGTGGGTTCTTGCTCGTTTCTTATGGTGGAAATACGTTGTACGTTCTTATGGCTGTTCTTACGATTACGGGATCCATTTTCTACTGGAGAGGCTCAATTCGTCAAATGATGTTGAAAAATACGTCGAAAAAAGAAAATTTATGAAAAATATTGCAAAATTAGTTCTTAGGAACTATTCGATTTCAAAACGAGTTCCCGTATCCTTGAGAGAGTAGATATTTATTCTCTTAGCGACTTAGATATTTAGTAAGACATCTCGACAAAGGCAAAGCTGGCGAAAGCCAGTGACGCAAAGCTAAAGGGGCTTCCTTGTCCTGCAAACCGGACTCGCAGCCAGCCAGCCGCCGAACGATTGGGTATCAACATCAGAACCCCTCCGATCGGTTCACTATGGTGGGGTTTTTCTCTGTCATAACAAATTAATGTGAAAATAAAAGGAGGATCCAGCAGCATGCAATCAGAAGGAATACTACAAGAAGAACAAAAAGTGACTTCGCTATGTGGTAATCATGTTGCCCGTTTGGTGCCTTCCTCGGATGGACCAAAGCTCATGATTAATCGGGAAGTATACGCGTTAAATGAAGCTTGTTGGGATGTTGAAATGTTTCATGGGAGAAACAATAGCATCTTGATTTTCTACTGGAAGGGCGAGGTTAAGCTTTCTGTAAAAATGCCGCCGATGCCGCAAATTGAAGCATTTTTGACAAGACTTTATCAATGCTTATCATCCAAATTAAGAACGGTACAGCCTATATAGGCGTACCGTTTTTTTATTTCCAGCTGAAAGGGATTTATAAAGACAAAATGATTGTCACAAATTGACACGAGCTGATATAATGAATGTCGAAGGTTTTAGTAGTGCTTTGGAACTATTATTAGGGGGATACATAGCATGAGATTAATCACACGTTCGGATTTTGATGGCTTAGTATGCGCGATGCTTTTCAAAAAGTTAAACATGGTGGATGAAATGAAATTCGTCCATCCCAAAGATATGCAGGACGGTTTGATCGAGGTTTCGGAAAACGATATTTTGGCCAATGTCCCTTATGTAGCGGGTTGTGGCTTGTGGTTCGATCATCATTCCAGTGAACTTGAGCGGATGGGCGAAAAGGTTGAGTTCAAAGGGGAAACCCGAATCGCGCCAAGTGCGGCACGTGTTGTTTATGATTACTATGGAGGGCGTGAGACCTTCGGAGATATCGATGATATTATGCGCGGGGTGGATAAAGCGGATTCGGCACAGTTCAGCAAAGAAGATATTTTGAATCCAAGTGGATGGGATCTATTATCTTTTATCATGGATGCTCGAACGGGTTTAGGGCGCTATCGCGACTATCGGATTAGTAATTATCAATTGATGGAAGATCTTGTGGAGCACTGTGCAACGATGTCCGTTCATGAGATTATGGAATTGCCGGATGTGAAAGAGCGTGTGGCGCGATATTTTGAATTAGATGCTTTATATCGTGATATGCTTCAAACCTATACGCGGACGGAAGGCAATGTTATTATTACCGATCTTCGTGATGTGGAAACCATCTATCCAGGGAACCGTTTCATGGTGTATGCCCTTTATCCAGAGCAAAATATATCGATTTGGATCGTCGATGGCCGAAATAAACAAAACTGCGTCTTTGCTTGTGGTCACAGCATTGTGAATCGCTCGTCGAAAACGAATATTGGTAACTTGATGCTCCAAAATGGTGGAGGCGGTCATCATGCAGCTGGTACTTGCCAAGTTGACTATGTGCAAGCTGAGGAAGTTTTGAAGAAAATTGTTGAAACGATGAGAACAGACGGATAAAATAAGTGAAACGGACTGCAGGATGGGAGTTCCCGGAATGCGGTTTTTCACTAAATGGGGACAGGGGGGAATGGAGTGGAGTTAGAACAAATTCATCATGTAGCGATCATTAGCTCCAATTATGAGCGATCGAAACACTTCTATGTCGATTTACTTGGATTAACGGTCATTCACGAAACGTATCGTGCAGAACGTGACTCCTATAAGTTGGATTTGCGCATCGGGAAAACCGAGCAGCAGATCGAGTTGTTTTCATTTCCGAACCCTCCGCTGCGAGTTAACCAGCCTGAGGCAAGGGGTCTTAGGCATTTGGCTTTTGTCGTGCCGAATATGGAACAAAGCGTTAAAGAACTTGAGAGCAAGGGGATTGCGGTAGAACCGGTGCGGATTGATCCTATTACCGGTGACCAATATACTTTTTTTGCAGATCCGGATGGGCTGCCCTTGGAGTTGGTGGAACATGCGAAATGATCGCCAAGAAAGAACAGAACAGGAGCCGAAGCTGCGGTTTGCCAAAGGCTGCCTATGGAGTTTTCTTGTGTCCATTCCCCTATGGGCGTTATTGATTTGGTTTTTGTTTATAAAATAAAATCCCTCACTAGCTTGGTCTGACCGCTGCATGCAATGCAGTTCGGTCGGATGAGCCGTTGAGGGATTTTTATTTTACCACATAAGAAAGAATAAGTTTTCGGATCCCGAAAACCGCTTTCTTATTGGCGATAAAACCTACATCTAAACGCGGTTGAACATCCCTGATTTGCCTCGATAGAGGTTTTCTCACTTGTCCGTTTGTCTGCGCGGTGGCAATGGTCCAAGATACTGGAACAGGTTACACTCGATCCGTCCATTAAATAGTTTGCGCTTCTTATCCGCGCGGCGGTTCATATAGTGCTCGAGCTGTGTGCTCGGGCTTAAGATGAACATGCTCCATGAAGGCATAGGAGCTGTGAGTGCTCCGAGCTGGCGCAGCGCCACCTCTACATCTTGCGCTTCACCAAGCCGTTCTCCATAGGGAGGGTTGGTGATCAAGCAGCCGTAGTCGCCACGCGGACGGGCTTTGGCCACTGGTTCCACGAGCAGCTTGAACTGCTTCGTCAAGCCGGCAGCCTTCGCGGCAGCCTCTGCCACTTCGATGGCAGAGGGATCAATATCACTGCCGATGATGTTCAGCGGAACATCATCTTTAACCGCGTCGAAGGCCTCGTCGCGAGCCTTGTCCCACAGCTTGCGTGGGATATTGCCCCACGCCTCGCTAGGGAAGCTGCGCCGCAGTCCTGGCGCGATGTTCCATCCGATCATAGCTGCCTCGATCGGGATCGTTCCAGACCCGCAGAACGGGTCGTAGAGCGGTCTATCGACCTTCCAGCGGCTGAGGAGGATCATCGCAGCCGCCATGGTCTCCTTAAGCGGAGCTTCGGTCACGAGCTTGCGGTAGCCGCGCTTGTGCAGGCTGGCGCCGGTAGTGTCGATCGTTAGCGTTGCAATATCGTTCAGGAGTGCGACTTCGATCACGTAGCGTGCCCCGTTCTCAGGGAACCACTCTGTTCCGTAGCGAAGCTTCAGCTTCTCCACGACGGCTTTCTTCACGATTCCTTGGCAAGCGGGAACGCTAGATAATTGTGACTTATGGGAACGCCCTTCCACAGGGAATTCGGCATCGTTCGGAATCCAGTCCGGCCAAGCAAGCGCTTTGGTGCCTTCGAAAAGCTCATCGAAAGTCACGGCCTTAAATTGGCCCATGTTTACCAAGATGCGATCGGCGGTTCTGAGCCAAAGATTGGTGCGGCAGATAGCCAGCTCGTCGCCGAGAAAACGGACACGCCCATTCTCGACAGTCACCTCGTTGTAGCCAAGATCACGGATTTCACGAGCAACGATGGCCTCAAGTCCCATTGGGCAAGTTGCGATTAGTTCAATTTGTTGTGGCATGTTTAGATTCCTTCCATCCGGGTTGTGCATCGCTCATAAAACTCATACAATTAACAAGTATAGGACAAATAGGTTACACTTACAAACGAAACACGCAAAGTGGATGCTTTGATGCTTTTTCTAAGGAGGATAAAACATGGAAACCATAACAGCCGAGAGCTATATGGAGGGTTTATACGAAGAGGATACAGTTCTAGAGCGAGTTAAGGAAGTCATTCGCACCCAAAATATGCCCGAAATATCGATTGCACCTGGATACGGCCGATTGCTTACTATGCTGGTCACGATGATTGGCGCAACGAAGGTGTTGGAAATAGGTGCTTTAGGCGGTTATAGCGGGATTTGTTTGGCTAGAGGTTTGAAAGAGGGCGGCAAGCTGATTTCGCTCGAATTAAAACAAGAATTTGCCGATGTAGCCAAGCAAAATCTGACCGAAGCTGGCCTTGGCGAGCTCGTTGAGTACCGGATTGGCGAAGCACTCCTTCACCTGAATGATCTTCTTGAGCAGGGAGAGCGATTTGATTTCTTTTTTATCGATGCGGACAAAGTGAATTATCCGAATTATTTGGAGCTTGCAATCAAACTGGCGAATCCTGGCGCCATTATTGCCGGGGATAACACGCTGATGCGAGGAAAAGTCGTCGACGCGAACCAAACCAAAGCATCGGTTCAAGCGATGCGTACTTTCAATCAGCTGATCGCCACTGATCCTCGTTTGGAAAGCACCATCCTGCCAGCTTATGATGGCTTGGCTTTAGCACGAGTGAAGTAATACGGAGACTGTCGATTGATTCATTAGGCCATCCTCACAACTGGTAGGTATAACTCTAAAATTCGATTTAGAGTCATTCAGCTTACGTGAGGGTAGGTGGGCTATAGTGTTTACCAATGTTGTATTTTCTACAACAATTCACACGCCAAAAGGCTATGTTGCAACTTGAAGTTGCAGTTTGTACATCATTTTGGGCCCATTTGTTGCGAAATGGCCGGTATAGGACCAAATTGTTGTACACTATGCAACAACGAGGGCAGAATGGCGAGATTTAGGCTGAAAATGCTGCACTTTATACAACTTTGTACGCAAAAACGCTCTAAGCTAGCAATAGCTTAGAGCGTTTTTCATTAACATATAAGAACTTGTGGTTCGGGGTGACTTTAAGATGCTTTTTGATCTGGTATATAGAAGTCAGACTCGCTTAATTTGCCAGGAGTAATTGGTTTTATTTGCGTTAACGGAGGCACCGGTTGTGATGTGGTACTAGGGTGAGTGACTTCTTGCTTCTTGAAAGAAATAGCACTGATGCCGTTCCAATAGATAAATAATAACTCTGCACATACGACGATCAAAACAATTTTACGCCAGTTCAGCCTCATGGATGGCATCCTCACTTTCAATGATACGCCTATATTACCATATTGTGGAAGGAATTCCCATGATTATTTCTCACTCTTCATTTATGAACCAGACCTGTAGTAATCTCTAGTTCATATCGTTGACTTTCCGGCATTTGCGCAGCGTAAGCCAAGCGAACAGCAAATTCAATATCATAAGGAACACGTACGAATTGAATCGCAAATCCAGCTTGCGCATTGCCTTCGGTTTCCCCTTCCAAAACGCAGTAGCAGGCTTGCGGAATGCCGTCATAGGGCGTTCCCACACTGCCAACATTGAAGAGCATCAGGCCGCTGCTTGCGTGCTTTACATGGCGTTTCTCCGATGGGTTTTTGATTGTTATGAGATAGGGAATATGAATATCTCCGTAACCGACAATATCAGGTTGCTTCCCATCTGTCGACGCACCTGTCATCACCGTATTTTGAAACATCGCGAGACGTTCTTCCTTGGATGCTTTACGTTTCACTCTATGATAAACACTTTTCGCAGAAGCGTGGAACAGTCGGAACAATTTGCCGCTAACATGCAAATCAACGGAGAAGGGCAGCTGTTCCAAATAAGCGAGCCTCTCCTCACCAAGCTGCTGCTGATGCCACAATCCGGCAGGCTGCTCCTGCGGGAGAGTAATCCCCAAATCCCAGTTTCCTTGAACAACGGATTCACATATTTCCTTGATACGGTCTACGACAGCAGCGGAATCAGGACCTTTACCTACAAGGTCGCCCAAACATATAATGCGTTTAATTCCTCGGCGTTCAATATCTAAAAGCACAGCTTCCAGTGCGGGTAAATTACCATGAATATCCGAAATGATTGCGATTTTCTCCAACGTTTTCGTTCCCTTTCTCCGATAAACTCAAATGAACTTAATTATGCTTCAGTTATACCACAAGGATTATGAATCTGAAAATGAGAGTCTCTTACTATTACCCAACGAAGGCTTCTTCTGCTATAATTTGTAGGGGGAAAGGGGAATGTTTTGATTGGAATCCAGACAAGATCGTCACCGTAAACCGAAAAAAGAACGCTCTACGAACAAGAAGACCCCACTCAGAGTAATTGGGGGACTCACGCTTGCCGCAGCAGCTTGTTTTGCTATTGGCATAGGCGCTTCCTATTGGACATCGAACAGTAAATCAGCAGAAGAGCAAGATTCAGCATCCTCACCAGTGGCTAGTGTTTCGCCTGTTCCAACCAAACCAACGAATACAGCGAGCACAGCTAGTGCGGAGCCTAGCGCAAAGCCTAGCCCAGAGTCTACGGCAAAAGCCGTTATCCCGACTCCTCCTCCTATCGCATCGAGTGAGCCCACGAGCAGTGGCGGGCAAGTGAAGTTAACTTTTGTGGGTGATGTGTTGATGGCCTCCAAAGTAGAAGATATTTTAAAACAAAAAGGCTATGATTACCCTTATACAAATGTCAAAGACTTTCTGAGCAAGCCCGATTACACGATTGCTAATCTAGAAACACCCATAACGACTAGAGGTATAGTTCAAAATAAGGATTACGTCTATCGTTCTTCACCGATGGCGTTACCTGCCCTGAAAGCTTCTGGAATTGACCTCGTTAATCTAGCGAACAACCATGTGATGGATTATGGGACAGAAGGTTTGCTGGACACGATGGATGCTCTCGATCAAGAGGGCGTTAAACGAGTTGGAGCGGGCAAAGATTTGGAAGAAGCTTACCGACCAGTTATCGTGGAAAAAGCAGGTGTGAAGATTGCTTTCTTCGGCTTCAGCCGTGTCGTTCCGGAGGCTTCGTGGAAAGCAGCTCCTGGCCATCCAGGTGTAGCTGAAACGTATAGCTACAAGCTGCCGGTCGAAGCCATTCAGAAAGCAAAAGAAAGCGCTGATCTAGTTGTTGTCGTTACCCATTGGGGAGTGGAAAGAAGCGATAATCCGGATAAGAATCAGAAAGACCTGGCCCATCGTTACATCGATGCCGGCGCTGATCTCATCGTAGGCGGTCATCCACATGTCTTACAAGGCTTTGAGCAATACAAAGGTAAATGGATTGCTTATAGTCTAGGTAATTTCATTTTTACAACAAATGATACCCCGAAGACTTGGGAGACGGTTATTTTAGAAGCTGCATGTTCAAAAGATAAACAATGCGATATCCACCTTGTGCCTATTTTGACCAAAGCAGCACTGCCCACTCCGATGAGTATGGAAGATGGCGCAAAGCTCTTTCAGCGTTTGAGTAAAATCTCGATAGGCGCTCAAGTGGACGCGCAAGGAAATGTTAGCAAGAAATAAGATGAGGAGCAATCAATATGACAGAAGCTGTTCGCAATATTTACTGCGTAGGTCGCAACTACCGGGCACATGCCGCCGAACTGGGGAATGATGTACCGGATCAACCGATGATTTTTACCAAGCCGACACATGCACTCGCCTCAATAGATGGTGGAGAGTTGACGCTTCCCGTTGATCAAGGTGAGATTCACTATGAAGCCGAGCTTGTCCTACATATCGCTAAGCCTTACACAGAAGGCATCCAAGTGGATGAGATTGTCGACAAATATGCACTCGGCATTGACTTCACGCTTCGGGATGTTCAAAACGTCATTAAGAAGAAGGGTCAGCCCTGGCTGCCTGCCAAAGGCTTTTTGAATTCGGCACCGATCAGTACATTCCGACCATTCCCAGGAGCTTCAAAGCTGACAGAAGCGAACTTCCAGCTTCGCCAGAATGGACAGGTTGTGCAGAACGGCAACATCAGTAATATGATCTTCGATCTTCAAACGATCATTGATTACATTGCAAAGCATTATGGTTTAGGTGCTGGCGATATCATCTACACAGGTACTCCTGAAGGGGTAGGTCCTGTACATCATGGTGATCGCTTGGAGCTGTTATGGGGCGAAGAAGTATTCGGAGCTGTTACGATTAACATTTAACAGATCAAAGGGCAGTCTCTTAAGGTCATTTATGACCTGAGAGATCTGCCCTTAATTTTTCCTTCATTAAACTTCTGCCCGATCCTCTAAAGCAGCATCCGAATATTGATCACGAACTCGAAGGATGGCTGGCAATTGTTGAAAAAATGCATCAACCACTTTGGGGTCGAAATGCTCGCCACGCTCCTCTTTAAACAAAGTCAAGATTCGATCGAGGTCCCAAGCTTTTTTGTAAACACGCTCACTGCCGAGTGCATCGAATACGTCAGCAATCGCTGTAATTCGGCCATAGATGTGAATGTCCTCACCCTTGATTCCGCGTGGGTATCCGCGCCCGTTCCATTTCTCATGATGCTCATAAGCGACAACAGCAGCTGTCTTCAGAATATGGCGATTGGAGTTTTTGAGCAAGTTATAACCAATATGTGTATGGTTCTGCATCAATTTGAATTCTTCATCCGTTAATTTCCCAGGTTTGTTTAAGACACTATCAGGGATCGCTACCTTACCAATATCATGCATGGGCGAAGTCATTTTCAACAATTCAGCTTCTTCTTGACTCATACCTAATCCTAAGGCTAAGAGATAAGAATATTCCGCTACACGCTTCACATGATTTCCTGTCTCCTTGGACCTGCTCTCACCAATTTCCCCCATTCTAAAAATAATTTCCTTCTGCGTTTCCTCGATCTCGTTCGTAAGCAAAGCAGATTCTAATGACTTACCCGCGTAGGAGGAAGCTAACGTTAAATATTCCATGTCTTTATCTGAAAATTGTTCGCTTGCCGTCAGCTTATTAATGGCTTGGTAAGCACCCATAATTTCACCTTGGCTGTTTCGGAACGGAATAACCAAGAGCGCTTTGGTGCGGTAACCCGTTTGTTGATCCGTTCGAAGAGCTCCATTCATGAGATAGGATTTATATTCTTCATTCGAATAAGCGTCATGAATAAATACGGCTTTATCATTGGTTACAGCATAGCCGACAAGACCAGCCGTACTGGGAATGCGTATTTCGTCGAGACCATGAGCTACTTTGGACCATAACTCATTTTTGTTCGTATCAAGCAACCAAACTGTACATCGATCAGAAACAATCATTTCTCGTCCCATATCGGCCATTAGCATAAGTACATTGTCTAGGATTCGTTCGTTCGCAATTTTGGCTGCATAGTCAAAAATGACGCGCAGCATCTCCTGAGGATCCAGGTCTCTTTTTAACTGGGAAGTTATATCGAATTGTTCGTTCTCCATGGCAGCCTCCTAACATTCACCGAACTTAGTTTATCATAAATTTCATAGGAATTGGTTACATCCTGTCGAGTTAACCGAAAATTTAGATGGATTTGTCGATCTCAACAAAAGGATTGTAAACGTTTGGCCTCGAATACGACTATGATACAATAAGAGAGAGTTTTGAACGGTTCATAAAGGGCATGGAAGAAGAATAGGAGTGCTGCATGTGGAGTGGATTTGGGGTTTGGCGGGAAGCTTGATCATCGCAGGTGCGGCCTATTGGAAGGGATCTTTATCCTTATCGGGCTTGGCTGCTGCTGTGCTGCTCGGTACGTCGATGTTTGCACTGGGAAACTTAGCTTGGTTTGGGACACTTATCGCCTTCTTCGTATCTTCTACCTTATTATCTAAACTCAAGCATCAACGTAAATCTGCAGCAGAAAGCGGTTATGCTAAAGGTGGGAGACGCGATGCCGGACAAGTTGCTGCAAATGGCGGTCTTGGTTTATTGCTATGTATAGGGAACGCGGTTTGGCCCGATCCAGCTTGGTGGATTGTATTTGTTGGGGTAATGGCAACGGTCAATGCAGACACTTGGGCTACGGAAATCGGTGGGATGAGTTTATCTACACCGCGATCAATTATTAACGGCAAGCGTGTTCTGGCTGGCACATCGGGTGGTGTAACGGGATTAGGACTGCTGGCTTCATTGCTGGGAGGAGCATTCATTGGTCTGGTTAGTGGATGGTTCAGTCAGATGATTGAGTTAGAGTATGGGGTAGGGGTATTTGCAGCGCTGATCGTACTGGGTGCTGTTTCTGGTCTGATTGGTTCTTTGGCTGATTCTTGGCTCGGGGCAACGTTGCAAGTAATGTATCAGTGTATCGTTTGCGGGAAAACCATCGAGAAACAGTTGCATTGTGGCCAGAAAGCCGCACAGATTCGCGGTATGAGCTGGATGACAAATGATATGGTTAATGCAATATCCTCGCTTGTCGGAGGCGTTATGTGCTTAGCAATAAGTATTTTGATATTTTAAAATAACTACAAAGCAACCCTGCTGCATTCTGTGCAGCAGGGTTGTTTTTGGTTGCTTAATGAACCGTTGAACCACTTGGTTCGGTTTGGTCTTTATCATGCGCCGGTTGCGGGGGAGCTGGGGGGAATAAGGCATCCTGCAGCTGCTTTTCCAAATGCCGAACTTTACGCTGCAGCTTGTACTGACGTACCATTCCGAAGAGGCCGACAATCAGACCGCCTAACAAGGTGGATGTTAAAATGACAAGGATCAAGGGTGTGGATGTCTGAGCAAACATGAAATTTACTTGAACCGGTTCGACGTTAATGACGGCAAAGACAGCCGTTATGAGGGCGAATACTAAAGCAGATATGAGAATCCATTGCATCTTCATCCATCATTCATCCTTTCACCCCAAATAAACGGCTACGCCGTCCTTCATGGACGGATGCGTTTATCTAGAAATATAGCCGACTTATCATGTGAAACTTATAAATTCTTATATTTTGAGAAAAGGTTGAAGGCGTACGCCCTCAACCTTTATCAGTACAATTACTTCGTTAACTCTTCCATTTGATCAAGTAGGGAGCTGAAGACACTCATCGCTTGCTTGATTGGTTCCGGAGTGGACATATCTACTCCGGCCTTTTTCAAGATGTTCAGCGAGTAGTCGCTGCCGCCGCTTTTTAAGAAGCCTAAGTAACGATCTACGGCAGGTTGGCCTTCATCCAGAATTTGTTTCGCAAAGCTGGTTGCTGCCGAGAAGCCAGTTGCATATTTGTACACATAGAAGCTGTTGTAGAAGTGAGGAATTCGAGCCCATTCCATCTCGATATCCTGATCCACGACCATGGCATTCCCATGGTACAGCTTATTCAAGCCATAGTAGATTTCGCTGAATTCCTGCGGCGTCAGGGAATCTCCATTTTCTGATTTCTCATGTGTAATCATTTCGAATTCGGCAAACATCGTTTGACGGAATACCGTTGTTCTGAACTGATCCGCGTAATAAGTAAGCAAGTAAAGCTTTTCTTTCGGATCCGTTACACGTTTCAATAAATAGTCCATGAGCAGTGCCTCATTAAGCGTAGAAGCGACTTCTGCAAGGAAAATCGTATACTGCGCATAGCGGTACTCTTGGTTCTCATCGGACAAATACGAATGAATGGCGTGACCCATTTCGTGTGTCAAGGTGAACATGCTGTTCAAGTTATCCTTATGATTCAGAAGCACGTAAGGATGTGTGCCATAGGCACCCCAGCTATAAGCGCCGTTCCGCTTATTTTTGTTCTCATACACATCGATCCAGTGGTTATCGAAGCCGTCTTGAAGAATTTTTAAGTAGTTTTCGCCTAATGGGGCTAAGCTTTTCTTAATTTCTTCTTTGGCTTGCTGGTAGGTGATGTCCATCTTGAACTCTTCAACCAGCGGGGCAAAAAGGTCGTACATATGTAATTCATCGACTTTAAGCAACTTCTTGCGGAGTTTCAGATAACGCTGCAGCTGCGGCAAAGAATCGTGAATCGTGGAAATTAAGTTCGTATACACTTCTTTCTTAATATTGTCCCCAAACAGGGTGGATTCAAGAACGGAAGGGTAGTGACGAGCCTTGGCATAGAAGATATTCTTATTAATATTCGCACTAAGCGTTGCGCCAATTGTATTCTTATTGTTGCGATAAGTTTCGTAGACAGCATGGAAGGCGTTTTTACGAACTTCGGAGTTGCGGCTCTCTAGGAATTGAATGTAACTTCCATGAGTAAGTTCAACTTCTTCGCCTTTTTCGTTCTTAATTTTTGGGAATTTCAAATCGGCATTGTTCAGCATACCGAAGATGGTGCTTGGCGCTCCGGCCATGTTACCCGCTTGGGCAAGTAAAGCTTCCTGATCCTTGGATAGCGTATGCGGCTTCTGACGAATCATTTCTTCGAGTGTGTCCTTATAGAAAGATAAAGAAGGATCTTCCACCAGCTGCTTAAGCTTTTCATCCGACAAACTGAGAATTTCTGGTGAAACAAAGGAGAGCGCTTCGCCTACTTCGACACTAATTTTTTTTGCTTTATCAGATAAGGCCTGGTAGGTTGGTTCTGCTGTATCTTCATGGTGCTTCATGTTGGCATAAACATACAGTCTTTCTGTTTTCACAGAGACTTCATCTTCCAACTGGAAACACTGCTTTACCGTTGCGGGATCGCTTAGTTTTCCTTGGAAGGCGCTGATTTTGCCAAGCGAGTTTTTCACATTCTGAAATTCCTGTTCCCAAGCCTTCTGATCGGGAAATAAATCCTCTAGATTCCATCGGTGCTCGGCCGGTACTTGCTTGCGTTCCAATATTTGAGTCATCGGAGCCCTCCTGTCCTTGTTTTGAGATTGGGGTAATCGGTTATCTTTGGCATGTAATTCGGCAGCTGGGATCGAGCTTAGAAGAAGTCCCATTGCCGCAGTCACATAGATCCAGCGCATTACGGTCACGCTCCCGGCGTATGCCCACATGGGATGTGCTTGATAAAATCCCATAACATGGTTTTCACCTAGTATGACCGTTAACCCATTCATTTATGATTATATGAAAAAGCTGGAAGGAAGTAAATTTACATTCCGCCTCCAAAGAAGCTAATTAAGATTAGTACAAATGATATCGAGACCATGACAATCGCCAGCAAGGCTAGGTACCGTTTCATTTGTGCCGGTAGGCTGTCTTTTTTCATAATCAAAATGATGGCTAGGCAGAAGGATACGAGTACAAATGTGATGATAGATCCGGAATCGGTCATTGTTGAATCATCCTTATCCCTATAGAGTATGACACTAGCTAACTAACGCATGATACTAACTTTCGCTGTGCAAATGAAAATTCCTTTTTCAGCCAGCATGCTGCATCGTTTCATCCGGATTTTCATCATCCTCAGCTTTGACCAGTATGAACTTGCCGCGAGAATCCATTTTGACGGTAAAACGATCTTCGGCAGCGATTTGTGCTTCATCGCTTAATTCCTTAGGAAGTGTCAACTGACCGCTATCCCCAACTTCGACCTGGTAGCCAATCATTTTCGACCATTTGCCGGCTGCAAGCACAACTACGATGAGTAAACCAATGAACAACCATTTGCCAAGCGGATTTGAGTTGAAATAAGGGGAAAGGAATTTCTCGCCGGTAATCATTTTACCAGCTGTTAATACGAGAACTCCTGCACCGATATATAGGATCGACGGATACTTCTCAATCCATTTGATGAACAGCGTACTGCCCCAAACAACGATAGGCACACTTACCAGAAGCCCGATAATAACAAGTATGAAGTTACCGTGAGCAGCTCCTGCTACAGCGATGACATTATCGAGTCCCATCACGGCATCAGCCACAATAATGGTTCGAATGGCAGCCCAGATGCCGTCTTTGGCCTTAATGTCTCCGTGATTCTTCTTTTCACTAAGCAGTTTATACGAAATCCAGAGGAGAAGAATACCGCCTGCCAGTAGAAGACCAGGAATTTTCAGAAGAGTAACGACGGCCATTGTTGCTAGAGCACGAATGACAATAGCGCCTATCGTACCCAAGAGGATGACTTGTTTTTGCGTTTCTTTTTTCAAATTACGAGCAGCCATACCGATAACGATCGCGTTATCCCCCGCAAGTACCAGATCAATGAGAATAATGCTGAGCAGTGAGACGAAGAAACCTGTTGATAACCAATCCATGAGCGAACACTCCCTTAAGCGTATTTTTGAAAAAAATAGAGCCTAGCACCGGTGACCGGTGAAGGCTCTAATTCATCAAAAAAGACCTTCACCAATAAACATGGCAAAGGTCTTGCTAACAACGTTGTCGTTGCCAATAAAGCCGGGACCTGATGAGGATCCGAATTGACGACTTTACTGTATCAGCTACTCCCCTTTGGAGTGATACGTATGAACTTATAAGTTAATTATAAGAAGGGTGGATGTGAAAGTCAAGGCATTTGGACCAAAGAATTAAACTTCTTTGAAAGCATCCATGATGGCTTGCCATTCTTCATCTGTGCCTTGGAATTTGTCTTTGGCAAACCGCTCATTAGCC
Source organism: Paenibacillus germinis (assembly GCF_013141785.1). Taxonomy (NCBI): domain Bacteria; kingdom Bacillati; phylum Bacillota; class Bacilli; order Caryophanales; family Paenibacillaceae; genus Paenibacillus; species Paenibacillus germinis. The sequence goes on along the minus strand of NZ_WHOC01000070.1, from coordinate 121,287 downwards.
CAGTGTAACATAGCTGGTCGTCCGATGAAGGTGTGGCACTCTTCGCCCCATTGATCGGTTATTTCGGTTAGTACGATTTTACTGCCTTGTACCTCGACATTCAGCATGTTCCATTTATCTTTTTTGTAAATAACGTGTTTCTTAAAAGGTTGATTTGACACTTGTTTTCCTCGTTTCTGCATTGAGCTCAAAGATATAAGCAATCGTACCACAAAAAGTGGTGATTTCCAAACAAGCAGCTGTCAATTTTCTTGTTGCCTCCAATGAGGGTCCCATGATAAAATCCTCCTAATCCTTTCCATAGGGAATGGGTTATGAGGCAGTTAGGCAAGGCCAAGAGTTGAGCAGAGGAGAGATGAGCATGGAACAAAAGCGTGTTTATGAGCAGGTTGGGGTTGCGATGACCTCAAGATCGTATGCAGAATATGAGAAAATGTTTATTTTGCAGACAGAAAATTTAATTGGTAAGCGAGTCTTAGATGTTGCAGGCGGTGCATCTTCTTTTACGGTAGAAGCACGGCAGCTAGGTATCTTCTCAGAAGCGGTTGATCCTCTGTATGAGAAATCTGCTGAGGAGATCGCGGAGCATGGTCTGCAAGAGATCGAGCTTGTTGCAGCCAAAATGGAAAAGTTAGTAGATGTGTATGATTGGACGTATTATGGTTCTGTTGACAACCACAAAGCTGGACGCGTCAAGAGCCTTAAGCAGTTTGTAAATGATTTCTCGAGTAAAGATGCAGCTTCCAGGTATCATGCTGCTTGTCTTCCTTCACTTCCATTTGCAGAAGAGAGCTTTGACCTTGTTTTAATCAGTCATTTTCTCTTTCTATATGAAGATCAATTCGACTACTCTTTTCATCGGGCAGCCGTTAAGGAACTGCTTCGTGTCTGTAAGCCTGGTGGCGAAGTGCGTATTTATCCGTTATTGAATTTTCGGCAAGCCGAATATAGCAAGCTATCAGAATTAATAAATGAGCTCACAAATGAAGGATATCTGGTCCAAAAAAGGGAAGCGAGCCTGCCTTTTTTGCCAAATTCTCATCAATATTTATGCATAATTAAAAACCCATCTGCATAGTGAAAAACGTTGGTACATCAACAAATATTAGCTTATCCACACCGTTTTTTTCGTTGATTTATCACCTTGCTAATGGTATAATTTCCTTATTCGTCATAGATGGCGATATTTTTAGGAGGTTGTTCATTTGAAGGGTACAGTTAAATGGTTTAACGCAGAAAAAGGCTACGGTTTCATTTCTGTTGATGGAGGCGACGATGTATTCGTTCACTTCTCCGCAATTCAGGGCGAAGGATTCAAAACATTAGAAGAAGGCCAATCCGTTGAGTTTGATATTACTCAAGGCAACCGTGGTCCTCAAGCAGCTAACGTCACAAAATTATAAGAAACTGGGACTTCCCACTTATAAATAGAGTGTCATAGCACAAACAACAAAAGACAGTCCCCGTATCTATTCGGGGCTGTCTTTTTTGCGATTCTTCTTTGACCGCTTTACTATTGAAAATAGCCTGTACACTTCCCAAGAGGAGACGTACAGGCTTATTTATTTTGAAGAGCAGCCCAATGTTATACGAACATATCGACGATGAGCACGGTTCCAAAGGCAATAAACGAAAGCAGTGTTTCGAGTACCGTCCACGTTTTAAACGTTTCTTTGACCGTTAACCCGAGATATTCTTTGACCATCCAGAAACCGGCGTCATTGACGTGGGAGAGCATAAGAGACCCTGCGCCTGTGGCGATAACGAGCAGCTCCAAATTCACGCCTGACATATGCTCAACAATCGGTGAAACAATACCAGCCGCTGTTGTTAATGCCACTGTTGCCGAACCAGTCGCGACTCGGATTAATCCAGCAACCATGAAAGCTAGGACAATAGGAGAAAGGGAGATATTCTCTGCCATCTGAGCAATGGATGTACCGACGCCGCTCGCGATAAGGATCTGTTTAAACCCGCCGCCAGCACCGATAATCAAGATAATCGAACCTACAGGCAATAGGCATTCATGGGATAGCTTGCTGATATAATTTTTGTTCATGCCTTGACGTATGCCTAAGAAGTAGAAGGCTGCAAAACATGAGATTAGAAGCGCAATCACTGAATTCCCAATAAAGACTAGGAATTTCATAAATCCGACTGGGAGTGACAGATACGGTGCAACAACCGATAAAACCATCAATAAAACAGGTAATAAAATAATGAAGAACGAAATGCCGGCACCTGGCAGTTTCTCAGGCTCTGTGCTTGCACTGAGCAGTTCTGGCTCATTCTCGGGAACCACACGTTTATGCACCCATTTAGCAAACAAAGGACCTGCAATGATCGCCGCTGGGATCGCAATGATGAGAGAGTAGATAAGAACTTTTCCGATATCAGCTTTGTAGATACCGATGGCTGTCATAGCCCCAGGATGCGGCGGCACAAGACCATGAACAATGGATAATCCGGCGATGACAGGCAGGCCGATTAACAAAATATTTTGTTTCGTTGATTTATGAATCGAGATGACCAAAGGCAGCAGCATGACAATCCCTACGTCAAAAAATACAGGGATTCCTATAATAAAACCGGAGAGCAGCATGGCCCAAGGCAATCTTTTTTCACCAAAAACCCGTATGAAGAAATTGGCTACTTGTGTACCAGCGCCTGAATCTGACATCATTTTTCCTAAAATCGTACCTAACGCTAATATGCCAACTAAATGGCCTAAAACGTTTCCAACTCCAGTTTCATAGGCACCAACAATTTTATCCATGGATAACCCGGCCATAATCGCTAAGAACAAACTGGCAACGGTTAAACTAATAAACGCGTGCCATTTCCACCAAGCTACCCCTAAAATAACAATCACAATCGCTAACAATGTAACCATTAATAGATACATATTCATATATAATCCCTCTTCTCCATGGTGTAGTAAGCGTTATCAATCTGTAGACGAGAAAAGGAACTGCGTTTTCTACGTGTTTCTTAACTGTCGTAATTGACGACATAATTGTGCATGACCGTGCTGTAATAACCTTTACTGAATTCAATCAGATCGCCTCGTTCATCGTACGAATAACGTAATCTCTTCAATAGAGGGGTTCCTTCTTTTACATGCAAAATTTCTTCCACATAAGAGGGAGCAGTGGCAGCAGCAAACTCATCTCGATACTTTTCTAAGGCAATTCCGTGCTCCTCAAGCAATTCATACAAGGATTGATCATTCAAATCCGAGAGTTCGATATTTGACATTTGCATGGATAGATAGTGGGAGTAGTGGATATAGGGTGTGTCATTCAAGTGATAAAGACGTTCGATGAACAAACAGCGCTCCCCAAATAATTGATAAGGTTCTGTGCCTACCTTATTCGTTACAACTTCGGCTCGCAACAATTGCTTGTGAATTTGATGGCCTTCCTCAACTAGAACTTCTGTGAAACGCTTCCATTTGGAAAGCTTGGACGTAGAAGCATTTCGTATAACCTTGGTCCCTTTGCCGCTGCTCTTTTCCAAATATCCTTCTTGCGCAAGTTCTTTGATGGCATTGCGAATGGTGATCTTGCTGACATCGAATTCCTGCTCTAGCTGGGGTTCTGACGGTATATTCGATCCTAAGGGATACACACCGTGTAAGATGCGATCCTTCAGGATATTCATGATTTGTAAATATAATGGTCTTTTATTACGGGATAAATTCACCAATCCAATCACTACCTTTCTACATCGCCTACGGCTTCCGTCATCGCACGAAGAATATCGCTTTCTGATGACATCGGAGTATCGCCTACAATGGTATGTGCAAGCATGCCAGCAGCCGCTGCAAATCCAACTGTTTTCTCCGGGGAAAATCCCTGAATTTCTCCGTGTACGATACCGCTCGTGTAGGCATCTCCTGCACCAATTCTATCATAGATAGAAAACGTGAGCATTTTAGAAAAGGTGAAGCTTTGGTCCTTATAGATAAATCCGCGCAAGGAATGCGTGTTGTCACCGTTAATGTTACGGTGTGTACCTGCTATGACAGAGATCTGATATTGCCTCGCAACGGCTGGAATCAGCTCCATCAGTTGTTCTTGACTTTCAATCTGATCAGTATGCATGCCAAGGGTAAACATCGCATCTTTTTCGTTCATCATGACAATGTCAGCCAGCTGCAGCATTTCCTCATAATGCGGTTTCGCTTTGGTATAGCCACCTTCACCCCAATGGCCGGGACGATAGTTACAATCGAAAACTACGGTGCCGCCATGCGCTTTGACCGCTCTCGCCAAATCTTTCATGTGTCGCCGAACATTATCGTTCATGGCCAAGGTAATGCCGCAGAAATGGACGATATCGATATTTTTAGCAATATCAGCAAAATTATAAGTACTTTCAGGTGCTGTGTTGAAGCTGCTCTCCTGACGGTTGGAGTACGTTACGCGGCTGGGCCGCGCACCGAATCCATTTTCTAAAAAATACATGCCCAAGTAGTTACCGCCTCGAACAATGAACGATTGAGAGATACCTAATTTTCGCAAATACGATTCCGCAGCATCTCCCACGGCATTTGTCGGCAATCTGGATATGAGGTACCCGGTATGACCTAAGCGCGCCAGTGCCGAGCTTACATTCACGCCAGTACCAGAGAAAGAATAATTCAAACTGCTAGCTTGGGATAAGAGCTCATACCCCGGCACCTGCAAGCGCATCATGACCTCTCCAAAAGCAGCAATTCTTTTAGCCATTATGATCAACCAGCTTCTTCATGATCTCCAGTAATTCGCGGACATCTTGGGCTCTCGTTTTACCTGTTTCTTTATCTATGATCGATGAATACACGTGAGGGATGACTTGTGGAACCTTAGCTTCCAGTGCGATACGCAGGATCGTTTCGAAATTATCCATGTCGATGCCGCCAGTTGGTTCTAAGGCAAAACCTTCTTCTCCGCACGCTTGCGCGACAGCGCGCAATTCATCTTCACAGCTTAAGCCATTCATCGGGAAATATTTCAAGGCATTGCCGCCCATATCACGGACAAGGGCGATGGCCGTTTTCACAGGTACAATCGCTAGCTCAGATTGCGCAGCGCTTATTGGGCCTGTTGAGATATTGACATAGCCAACGCGTCCAGTAGGGGACACCAAACTGTTAATCCAGCTATCTTGGTCGCCAAGATTGGCGTGCGTTGCACCTACGGCAGGGAATACTTGGTTAATGTGGCTGCCCGGATAGTGCTTCGCAATGGCTGCGACAACTGCAGCTTGACGATTATCGCCAGCACCAAGTCCGATCGATACGGCTTCGTCAATGGCTTTTCCGTATTCTTTCATCGCTTCTACAGCTAATTCAACCGTTGGGTAGTCTTTGGAAAGAACGCCTACAAGTACGTAACCTTCCGCTGCTTCGAATATCTCTTTAGCATTCTCTACACTATTAGCCAATACATTCAATGCCGCGCGGCCTTTATAGAAACGTTTTGCAATGTTGGACATATTATTTGCCTCCTACTAGTTTACGTATTTGAGCAGCGATAACCTCAATATCATCGCCTTGAAGCGGACGTGGATCGATATCGAAATAGCCCTGTCTAACGCCATAATCGCGTGTGTAGATAGCAATCTCACCGCTCTGCAGTCTTGTGACAACTTCCTTGGCTGTAGTGCCAGCTTGCTCAGGATCAATTTGAATGCGCGCGCGGAAAATCGAACGACCAGCTTCATCCTGTACAATGGTCACTTTTACACCTTTCAATTCGCTGAGAGGCATTAACACTTGCAAAGCGGCTTTTTCTTGTTCGCTTTTATCTTCTTTGACGCCATATTCATCAAGCGCTTGAAGTAAGCCGAAAGTGGTTTCTTTACCAACTTTCATACTTCGCCCAATACCGTATAGTTGAACTTTTACCCACTCGATATAGCTTCGTTTCCCGCCGATAATCCCTGAAGTAGGACCTTCAATGGCTTTAGAACCACTATAGATGGCAAGATCTGAGTATTTTACATACTTTTGAATATCTTCTTCTGCAGCTGCATCAACGATAAGCGGAACACTATTACGCTGTGCAATCTCCCATGCTTCTTCAACAGAAATCATATTTTTTTGGACGGCATGATGAGATTTTACGTAAAGAATAGCTGCTGTATGTTCAGTAATCGCATCTTCGATATGCTCAGCTTTACCCTCATTAGCGTAGCCAACTTCAACGAGCTTACCGCCTCCCAAGTAGATCATTGTTTCAACGGGTGCTCCATACTGGACATTGTGACCTTTGAGCATGATGATTTCGCTTTTAGCAATAGGCTCTTGGTGCAGACGTTCACTCTTGCGGCGATTTCCTTCAGTCACAACAGCCGCGACAGAGAGTGCGATGCCGCTTGATGCCGAGTTGACAACAACCGCAGCTTCGGCACCTAGGATATTAGCGATATAGTCACCTGCTTTATCAACGAGATCTGCAATCTCAACGTAATTTTGCCCGCCATGCTTCATGGCTTCCATGACCGTATCTGTCGGAGCAGATACACCTAGAATGCTCATTCGTCCACTTGCATTGATTACACGCTTTAGACCATATTTAGCATTTAATGAGAGAGCCATTCACAACCACTCCTTTGGCTTGTATGATTTGATCTGCTATACGCTTGTCACCTTCAGAATCAACAAGTGTAGTTGGTTCATTTTGAACCGTAAACAGGGTTAGATTGGCAACGTCACCAATTTGAATTCGACCAAGCTCTGGCTTATCTAGCCAGTTTGCTGCATGTGCGGTGACCGCTGCGATGACCTCTTCAAGGGAGTAGCCTAAGTAAAGAAATTTAGAGAGTACATGAGACATACTATATACTGGGCCGTTCAATCGGTTCCCGCGGTAGATGTCAGTACTAATGGTATCTAAACCGATATGATGTTGTTTTGCTGCCTCCGCAACCTTAAAGGAAAAGCTTGCAGTGCCATGACCAACATCCAGATGTACGCCTCTTTCAATAGCTTTTGTAAACGCCTGTAACGGTTTTCCATCCTCATCAAAAAGATTATTAGCTTTCCCGTTCAGATAATGAGTAATGATATCTTTTTTCTCTAAAAGCGAAAGGATATCTTCGATACTAGGTGGTCCAGAACCGATGTGAACCATCAAAGGGAGAGAGGTTTCATGAGAAAGTGCACGCGCAGCGAGCAAAGGTTCAATGCCGCAGTCACGAACAACACTTTTGCTTATTCTTGCCTTTAATCCAACAATGATATCTTTATATTGTTTTACGGCCTGTACAGCCTTTTCATGATCTATCCATGCCATGTTGGATAATTCATCGACTCTTAATAAACCAATGCGCGAAATGTTTAAAAAAGCGAACAAATTCGTTAGAGCTCGCTCCTTACTTGCAACTAAGTCAGCAATCCGGTCAGATCCGCAACTACCAGCGTCTACAATGGTGGTTACACCTTGCTTGATTCCGATCTCATCGATTTCGTCGCCGTAGGGATCAAAATCAGGAAAGGCATGGGTGTGCATATCAATCCAACCACTTGAGACATAAACATGAGAATAATCAAAAATATGCTTCCCATGTCCACTCCCAACTCTGGTCAAATCAGCGATCTTCCCGTCTTCAATTACAATATCGAGACATTCTCCATTAACGTATTTTACGTTGTGCAATACGAATCTCTCTTGCATGTGCTTGTCACCTTTTTCTGTAATTCAATTTATTAACGCTTACATTTAAGATTGCCTAGATAGCTCCTCACATACATAGGAGTGAATTGTGTTAATCGTGTAAAGAAAATAACGTTATAATGTTAGAATAGCACAGAAAATTAGTGAAGTAAATATAACGTTATAATGTTTAAAAGATTAAATTTTGCCATGAAATAAGCAATGGAATTAAGAAGCCGGAAATCAACTTCTCGGTAGACTGTCTTGCGCATCCGTTCTGAATAAGCGCGGAAAACGCGCTTATTCAGGAGCGAACGAAATAATAAGCGCGAAAACCGCGCTTTCAGTGAGTCCTCGCCGAGCCGACAGAGTCTGAGAAGCTGAAAATCAACTTCTCAGCAGATCATCCTGCGCGTCCGTTCTGAATAAGCGCGGAAAACGCGCTTATTCAGAAGTGAACGAACCAATAAGCGTGAAAACCGCGCTTTCAGTGAGTCATCGCCGAGTCGACAGAGTCTGAGAAGCTGAAAATCGACTTCTCAGCAGACAATCCTGAGTGTCCGTTCAGAATAAGCGCGGAAAACGCGCTTATTCTGGAGCGTACGAATAAAAAGGAGTATGCTTTACTTACCCCATACTCTAATACATATAAATTCTGATATGACCAAAAAGGACCTTTCACTGTTGGCGGAAGTCCTTATGAATACGTTCTTTAAGGTAGATCCCCCTCAAGGTTTATAACCCTTCTGGGACAGCCCCTTTATTTATTAACGGTCAAAGCGCCTAAACAAAAGGAGCTGTCCGCGAATGCGGCAGCTCCAATCAATCTATCATATTAGTCGATGATTTGAAGAATATCATCGACTTCTTTGCGTGCCAGTTTGCCTGGACGATCCTTCGGATAACCGAGGGAGATGACCATATTAATCTGACATTCTTCTGGGATGTCCAGATATGCTCGAATCTGGTCTTGGGCCAAAAGCACGGGGCCTGTCATCGGGCATGTTGCCAAGCCTCTAGCGTGCGCTGCGAGCATCAGGTTCTGAGAGGCTAAGCAGGAACTCTTAATGCCTTCTTCGGCCCATACGCTGTCTTCGACGAGCTGAATCGGATCAAAAATCCGATCACGGAACTTCGATTCGTAAGGCGTTGCTAAGCAAATGATAAGAACAGGAGCATCGGAGAATGCTGTAGCATAGGGACCGAATGATTTCACCAATAAGCGGGCTTCTCTAGAAAGTCCCTTTTCCTCGGCAGCCGCCGCACGGAGATGGAGTTGGTCCCAGGTCAATTGTTCGATATGTTTGATTTTCTCTCTATTTCTTATCGCAATAAACTTCCATGTCTGGGAATTCGTATCGCTTGGTGCATATCTGGCGCAGTCGATAATTTCACGAATATCTTCCGTGGCAACTTCTTGCTCTGTGAAATTTCGAACACTGCGGCGCTCCAGTACAATCGTCTTAAAATCTTCATAATTCATAAAAAACAACTACCTGCCTTTGCTGCTTGAATTGTGCATATTTTGTTACTTGGTACTAAGACTTTATGCTTATTATAAAGCAGTTGTTATTGCAGCACAACCGTGTCGCCTTCATTCAGACCTTTTAGTACTTCTGTTTTCTCAGGGGTTTCCATCCCAATCTCGATATCACGGCGTTCTACGCCTTGAGCAGTCTGCAGCATCACGTAGTAGACTTCTTTCTCATGCAGAATGGCTAAAGTGGGTACCACTAAGGTTTGAGGCTTTTTATCTGTTTCTATCGTTCCTGAGAGGCTGAGACCGGCTATTAGCTGCTCATTTGGTTCTAAAGAAATGGTAACCTCGAATTGAGCTGAACTTGTGCCTTGATCCGTGCCAGTCTTGGCAAACTTGGATACTTTTTCAACCTTACCTTGAAGCTTTTTCTGTTTCAGTGCATCTACTTTTACTTGTACAAGCATGTCTGGCTTAATGCGAAATACATCAAATTCACCAACCGTGCAAACCAACTGCAATCTCGTCAAATCTACGATTTTACCAATACGTACGCTTTCCTCGACAGACTTAGGAATTTTGGAGGAGTCTTCGAATAAGAAGATGCCATTCTCAGGCGCAACGAAGGAAGCTTGCTCCACTTTCTCTTGTTTCTTAGCCAATTGCAATTGAATGGATTGATCATTGACCGCATTCAACTGTTCTTGAATTTTACGTCCTTCTGACGCGGCAAAGCGCTGGCGGGCATCATCTTCACTAACAGCACCTGCAGCTACACTGCCACTATCCCCCCCAGGACCAGCAGCTTTGAAATTGGCTAGATCGGCTTCCAACTTTTGTTTCTTCAAGCTAGTTTGCAGGGCGGCAATTTCACTTCTTAGTGGTGTAGCATCAAGCTCAAATAACTGCTGTCCCTTTGTTACTTGAGCCCCGTCTTTTATATGCCAAGTTTTTATTTCGCCACTAAAGGGTGCGTAGACGCGCGTCTCCTTCTCATAAGAAGACTTCCCTTTGACTTCAATACTGTTAACCAGATCTTCTTTTGTAACTTTGAATTGTAGGGCATTGAACGCAGCACCTGCGTCGGCATTTTTTGTTTTCATTTGATTAGGATGGCTTGATATGTATAGAAAGCTGCTAATGCCGCAGACAATGACAGCCGTTAGAATTAGCATCCATGTTTTCTTTTTCCTCATGCTAACAATCTCCTATTCTCGTTTAATTGCTGTTAGTGCATCGGTTCGAGAAGCTTTAACTGCGGGGTATAAACCCGAAAGAACGCCTGTCATAATCGCAAAAAACATACCGACAGGAAGAATCCATAAGCTTATAAATAAGATTTCCACGGGATCGCCGCTATTATTGGAGTCGAATTTGATAATAATCAAATTAATTCCCCAAATGACCCAATAAGAGAGCAAAATACCTACAAAGCCACCTAGCATGCCTAAAAGTGAAGATTCCACGATAAACATATTGCGGATTTGTCTCAAATTTGCGCCAAGTACTTTCATGATTCCGATTTGTCTACGTCGCTGATGAGTGGACATCGTCATCGCGACCACGATGGAAATGGAAGCTACGAAGAGAACAAATAGGCCAACACCGGTGAGCAGCAATCTAACAATGGCAAACTCGCCTTTCATGCGATCTTCTTGATACAAATTAGTCTGCGTTGTGAGTTGAAGTTTTTTGATCATTTCATCTACTTGTTTCACATTCATACTACTATCAACTTTGACTCTAACTTCTGAATATTGAACATGTCTATTTGTTGAAGACTTATTTTGGGCTTGTAGAATTTTGAGACCTGTTTCAGGGGATACATAGGCAGCTTTGTTCCCTTGCAACATGGAGTCTGGCAATCCATCGGGTTTCTTAAGTACTCCAATGACGAGAACTGTCACCTCACTAGGTTGGATGGTGTTAGTGCCTGATTGGTTACCTGGTTGCTCTTGATTATTATTTGATTTCAGGGAGATTTTCTTTTGATATAGGGGGTAAGGAATAGCACCCATTTGACGGTAGGTTTCGGATTGTTCCTTGCTAGGATTTTGCTGCATAAGTTTATTACGTACTTCCTGCGTCTTTGCATCCAAGACACCAAGCGTAGCCCCATAGTTGAGAACGATATTATTGTCCTGATCACTCGCCCCACCTTGTTGGAACTTGGAGTCGAAGTCCTCTAAAGTACTCAACTCTGTTGCTTTGAGGTTCAGGTAGCTTTCTTTACCGTCATCGACAGTGAATCTGAATTGTCCTAAATCTTGAAAACTAGCAACCGATTTAACATGCGGAAAAGTACGGATGAGATCGAGCTTACTTGACGTAACTTTAGAAGGACTGTTAGGATCGCTGTTTTGGTCAACGATGGTGATTTCATCGGTTTTGAGATAGAAGCTCATTTGCTTCTGACTGTAGTGTTGAATAGATTCGCCAAATCCTAGAGCAACCATAATGGAAGCGGAACCTATGGCAATTCCTACGGTACAAAGCGCTGTTACAACCTTGCGTCGCTGCAGTTGGTCCCAGCCCAGACGAAGGTAATCCTTAAGTTTCATCCGGCCTCACCTTCCTGATCGTTTCCTTCCAGTAAATAACCATCGCGAAGCTGCAAAATGCGCTGCGTTCGGCGTGCAACTTCATGCTCATGGGTAACAATAACGAACGTGATGCCATCCTTGTTCAAGTCAATGAGTAGATCAATGATCTCTTTCTCAGTCTTCGTATCCAGATTGCCTGTTGGTTCATCAGCAAAGACGATAGCTGGCTTCGTAATCAAGGAGCGGGCAATACTGACACGTTGTTGTTGTCCGCCAGATAACTGTGACGGAAACATATCTGACTTATCCCCGATACCGACTTGCTGTAAGAGAGCCATCGCTCGTTGTTTACGTTCTTGACTTGCGACACTTTGGAATACAAGTGGCAATTCTACATTCTCACGAACGGTTAAATGTGGTATTAATTCATAAGATTGGAAGATAAATCCGATATGAGTCCGCCGAAATTCCGCCAAGCGGTTTTCGCTCATTTTCTCAATGGCTTGTCCAGCGATTAAAATACTACCTCGGGTAGGCTTCATTAGGCCTGCCATTAAATTTAGCAGTGTTGATTTCCCAGAGCCTGAGCTGCCGAGCAGAGCAACCATTTCTCCTTGCTCTACTCGGAAATTTAGCTCATGAAGAACGGGAGTTTCTTCTTGGCCTGTGCGGAAACTGTGAGATAACCGTTCAATGGCTAACACGTGAACAACCCCTTCATTTTAAAACTCATCGACCACTGGGCATACTTTCACTTTCATCGTTTTGAAATATATGCGTGCCTAGGAACCCTATGGCCGCGACGATCGATAAGCAAGCTGCAATGACATAGACTGTGCTTCCACCAGCTAAATCAAAAATCCAACCGCCCAACGTGCCGCTAATTAATCCCGCAATACTAGACCATGCAACAGCGAAGATGGCTTGCCCAGAGGAGCGATACTCATCAGGTACGATTTGGCTAATATAGCGGTTAGCCGTGAATAAGAAGATACCGAATGTTAAACTATGTAACAATTGAACACCAATGACCCAAGTAGGATCTTGAATAGAGCCCATAATGAAGAATCGTACGGCATATATGATTCCGGCAAAGGCAAGCAGGGGTAATTCTTTGAACCTATGTCCATGCTTGCTCAGAAAGAAAAACACCGGTATTTCACTAAGCGCTGAGGTCATCCAAGCATAGCCAATCAGGGAATCAGATGCCCCGAGCTGGCGCATATACAAGGCTAGGAATCCATCGTTGAAACGATGTGAAACGGACATAATAATAATTAACACTAAGAACCAGATGAACTTCTTGGAACGAATGATATCGAGCATGCCCCCGAAGGCCATCTTCTTGCCACCTTGACGCGCATCTTTTAGCAAAAAAATGATGACTAACGTGCAGCTAATAGTAAGTAGGCATAGAATTGGCGTGAGCCCTGTACCGAAGTGTCTAAGAAGTAACCCAAAACCTCCGGCAGATACTGCGAAACCGATGGAACCCCATACGCGGAAGGAGGCGTAGCTCTTACCGCTATCTCGAATACTTAGCATTAGCTGGCTATCATTCAATGAATTTACGGGCTGCTGAAAGAAGAAAAACATCGCTAAGCATATATACAACAGGGAGAACCAACCCGCGGTAAATACCAAGATGGCAGTGAGTAGCTGCCCAATAATTAGAATGATCATGATTTTCTTAACGGTTTGGAAGCGATCACTAAGGAATCCCCATAGCAAGTTGGTTGCTATCCCAATCAGTGGTCCAATAGCGTACAACAAACCGATTTGAAGCTTGGAATATCCTTTGTAATCAAAGTAAAGCGGGAAAAAAGTAACGACAATACCCATCGTCATAAAAAAGGAAAACGTGAACAATTTGAGTAGATGGTCTTGTGGCTTTGTAGGAATAGACGTTTTCATCAGTGGTTATCACTCGATTTCTTTACAAATTTTCTGTAGAAAAATACGTTTGCCCGTTTTCAGACGTTCGCTTGAGTATATAGAATACGACTAGAAGCTCAGCCAGCATACCAACAGACTGCGCGAGAGCACCGATCAAGCCATTCCAACCGGGTGCATTAGAAATGGTGATGAATAAGGTTAACACGGTAACAATAGCATTCGCAGATTGAGATAAAACCATGATTTTCGTTTGGCCTCTCAGCATAATAATACCGTTCATGTAATCAAGCCACGGGAATACAATCGTCATGATCATAAATATTCGCATGGCAAGTAAGCTTGCATGCATCAGTTCGGAATTAACACCCATGACATGTGTCATAAACCAAGGTCCGAGAGCTGTATAGGCAAGAATAGCGATGAGTGCGCCTGGAATAAAGCTAAGAAGGATGACGAAACGGACGACAGTTCTAGCATCTTTGCGATAGAAGTTCAAAACAATTTGATGAATGTAAGAAAAGAAACTCAAAACCAATTGAGTCAAGGAACCGGCAATCGCATAAGAAGAGATCGCTAAATGAATATGTGTTGTTTTACCTAGTATGGCATTAATGGCGGGTCCAATGACGACGGCAATGATCGAAGAATACAGAAGGGGCTTATAGAAGCTGAAAATTTGTTGTTTGGTTTCAATCTGATGATCAGGTGCCTTCTCTGGAATGACGGTTCGAAGTAAGTTTGTTCCTTCCCATACAGCAACTATCGCTTCAATAATCATTCCCACTAAGAAAATAATGGCGCCAACACGGCCACTAGAAACATTATCTGTAGTAATAAAATATAACGATAACAAGTACATAGCGATGATTCGCACGCACATACCAATGGTCAACCATTTGGTCCGCATATTAAAAATAATTATACCGTGAAATAAACACCGCAGACCTGAGAAAATGCTAACGTACATCAAGATGCGATAAACACTAAGTGTTGTGTCTAATAATTCACGTTCAACTCCAAAAAAATAAAGAAATACCCATTCTCCAACAGGCGTATAACATAAAATGAGGCCAATTAGAATGATGCACGCAAATACATAAGAACTTACCGCTGCCATGGCTCGAAATGAGATGCGGTCTCTTACAAGAGCTGAGCAAGCTTGTCGCAGCAAAACAACGGGTCTTTCGGTTAGGCCAAGTAAGCTTAAAGGCAGCGCATAGCTGGCAATGACCACTTCCGGATTATCAGCCCTGGCCAAGGTGCTATTGATAATAACATGCGAGAGGGTAACTAGTGTTGCTGAAAGGCCGAGGGGGAGGAAAAAGGAGATGAGCTGTTTCCAAGTGATGTTTTCTTTTATTGTCTTAGCGGTCATCTAAATCGCACTCCTTAGAGTTTTGCTTTAGCAAAACTAGCTTTGTAAGCATAACTCTTACTAAAAATTCCCTTTTAAAAACGTTATTTAAGTATACCAGAAAATGAAAACAGGTTGACATACAATTTTAACTGGAAACCCAAGGTTTGAAGTGATACATTTAAAGGTAGAATGTTTCTTGAACAAGTCGCAGCCAGTTTTTACTGCAAGGAGGTTTAACAGAAGAATGAGCTGCTATTTCCAGTATGATGCCAGACTCGGAATTGAGATTCCCGTGTTAGAAGTGGAGTGGGAGTGTTATCCGCCCAGTGTGCGCGTTGATATTTTATTACATTGGGAACAAATTCGCGGTGCAATACCGGACCGCATTATGAAGCTAGAGGCGACGATTATTTACAAACAGAATCAGCTGGATAAGGAAGACGATTTTCCCACATCATGCCGTTTGAATTCCGAAATTGCTGACTTAGCTTCTATCATAAATGATCTTCATCTTTGGTTCCGGGCGAATCAGGAATTGGAATCGAAAACCCACCAATAATGGTTGTCAATGAAGGGAGAATGACTGCATGCATAGCAATAAGGATGGGGATAACTGGCTGGAAGCTATTGCAAAGCCGCTCTTGGAGCATCTACCTGCTTTATATCCGATTGAAGAATGGGATGGAAGTATGGATGCACGCATTGAAGCACTTGTCCCAGCAATGATGACTCAAGGCAGTCCTGAGCAAGAGTCTTATGGATTGGCGATTAAAGCGGGTCTTTTTTTACTAAATGAGAGTTTAGATAAATCCCATGATATTGCCCAGGAAATCACGAATGCAACAGGCAGCTACTGGCATGCTCTGATGCATCGGATGGAGGGGGATTACAGCAATGCGAAGTATTGGTTCAACGATGTCGGCCATCATCCTATTTTCTCTAACTTACTACAATGTGTGAGCGATTATTTGACTGTAAAAGACTTGGCTGATTTGGACAATGAAGCTCTTCGTCAGAAGCTTGAAGTACTTATTACTTCTCCGGAATGGATCCCTTGTGTATTCATAGATATCGTAGAGTTACAAGTATCCCTGGTTCAAAATCCTATTGTTGATCAATGGTTGCGGCATATTCAACGATATGAAATGCAGTTATTGTTGCAATATTGCTATGAACAAAGTTGTGGAGGAAGTCTGCTTGAAGCAATTGGACAGAAGTAGCACAAAGGTTCCACAAGGCCCAATAAGATTAATGGTTAGGGTGTACCGTTATATTTTACCTGACGTAAGCGATCAGCTTTCCATATGGAAATCAAAAGCGGAGAATATCCCAGATGTCGAACTGCGCACTCAAGCACTAGCCAGCATCGCAACGAAACAATTTCATTGTCAAGGTGGCGCTGTTTATGCGGCTGCTAATTTGTCGATGCGTCATGTACTCATCCCGCTCATTGTTGCGTTTCAAACGATTAGTGATTATTTAGATAATCTATGTGATCGCAGTACATCCTTGGATCCCCAGGATTTCCGTCAATTGCACCAATCGATGTTGGATGCTGTTGATCCTTCTAAGCCTTTGAACGATTACTATGCATACAGACAAGAGAAAGAGGACGGTAACTATTTAACAGAGCTCGTCCAAAAGTGTCAGTCTTGTATTAGTCTCCTTCCGTCATATACTCAAGTTGCCGATCAGGTGCGAGATTTCGTAGCCTTATACTGCGACTTACAAGTGTACAAGCATATTCGCAAGGATATGCGGGAGCCTGAGCTTCATCAGTGGTGGGATCAACATCATCATAGGTATAGCCAAATTTCTTGGAATGAATTTGCAGCAGCCACAGGTTCAACGTTAGGCATGTTTATGCTTTTCCTTGCAGCTTGTGATCCTCATTTGAGTGAAAAGCAGGTCGATTCGATACGGGAGGCTTATTTCCCCTATGTGTGCGGGCTGCATATTTTACTTGATTATTTAATCGACCAGGAAGAAGATATCTTGGGTGGAGACTTGAACTTTTGCAGCTATTATGAATCTATGGAAGCAACCGTTGAGAGAATTGCCTTTATCGTGCAAGAGGCTCGTAGCAAAATTTTGTTCTTGGAACATCCGCGATTTCATCGTATGATAATCGAAGGTTTGCTTGCGCTGTATTTGTCGGATCCAAAGGTCAACGGCCAACAACAAGTGAAAAAAATATCGAAGCGTCTTATGAAAAATAGTCCATTAACCCGGTTATTTTTCTGGCTAAATAGCATGTACATCCGTACGTCATCATGAATGACATTCAGAAGAATTTGAAGGAGGAAATGAAATGTCAGCAGTAAAATCAATTGCCGTTCTAACAAGTGGCGGAGACTCTCAGGGAATGAATGCGGCCGTCCGTGCGGTTGTAAGAAGCGCGTTATTCCATGGTCTCGAGGTCTATGCCGTACAACGTGGATACCATGGTTTAATTAACGATGATATTCGCCAAATGGATTTGCGCAGCGTTGGAGATATCATTCAACGCGGGGGGACCATTCTACAAACGGCTCGTTGTAAAGAGTTTTTAACGCCGGAAGGCCAACAAATTGGAGCAGCAAACTTGCGTAAACGCGGTATCGACGGATTGGTCGTTATTGGAGGAGATGGATCTTATCAAGGTGCCAATAAGCTAAGCAAGTTGGGCATCAAAACGATGGGTCTGCCTGGTACAATTGACAATGACATCCCATTCACCGACTTTACGATCGGTTTTGATACAGCAGTAAGCATTGTTGTGGATGCGATCAATAAGCTTCGTGATACGATGACGTCGCATGAACGTTCATCCGTAGTAGAAGTCATGGGACGTCACTGCGGTGAGATTGCACTCTACGCTGGACTAGCTAGTGGTGCGGAAACGATTATCGTTCCTGAGGTTGAGGTCGACATTAATGAAGTAGCTAATCGTATGAAGGATAACTTCTCCCATGGCAAACGTCATAGTATCATTCTCGTTGCTGAAGGAGCGGGAACCGGTGATGGGATTGCTAACAAGATTAATGAGTATGTTGGCATTGAGCCTCGCGTAACTGTTCTTGGCCATATTCAACGCGGCGGAGCTCCTACGCACAATGACCGAATCTTGGCAAGCCGTCTCGGTGATTTCGCTGTACGTAAGCTCATGGAAGGCGATTCCTCCAAAGCATGCGGTGTTATCAAAGGGGAATTAGTAGCTACCGATATTGATTTAGTTGTAAATACAAAGCGTCCTTTTAATACAGAACTTTATGAATTGGCAAGTCGTTTATCCCAGTAGGTCTACATTGGAACAAACGCTATTGACCTGTCTCATATCTTCGTTTATAATATCGAACAAATACAAAGCGACATTAGGTCTGTGAAGAGCATCCAACTCGGAGACGTTCATGATCGGTAAGGCGCAGGATACATCGCCTTTCTCTAAATAAACCGGCACCGCCCGTTATCGCGGAACCAAGCGGATGATGACATCATGATGTCGTCATCAAGTTGGGTGGCACCGCGAGCAGAACGCTCCTCGTCCCAATCGGACAGGGGCGTTCTTTGTCTTTTTCCCAGACTAGAAAAGGAAGCGGTGAGCGGTATGTTGGATATCAAATGGATTCGTATGCATCAGGAGCAAGTGAAGGAAGCGGCTCAAAATAAAGGGGTAAAATGTCCTCTTGATGAGCTGCTTGAGGTAGATGAGAAGAAAAGGCTGCTGCATCAACAAGTGGATCAGCTGCGCACAGAACGTAATCGTGCTTCAGCTCAGATTGCGCAGTGTATGGCTGAGCAGAATATGGGAGAAGCCGAGGCTTTGAAAGATCAGGTTCGCGGCTGGAACCGAACATTAACGGAGTACGAAGAGGGGCTCGTGATACTTGAGGAGCGGTTCAAGGAGCTGATGCTTACTGTACCGAATCTGGTTTCACCTGAAACTCCACTCGGGGCTACCGATCAAGATAATGTTGTACAGAAAGTAGTGGGTCAACCTACCTCGTTTGAATTTGTGCCTCGTGATCATATGCAAATCGGTGAGGAGTTGGATATATTCGATTTCCCACGTGGAGTTAAGGTAGCTGGAAGCAGGAATTACTACCTTAAAGGGATGGGGCTATACCTACACAGAGCTGTTCAACAGCTTGCTCTTGATTTGCTATCAGACCGAGGGTTCACGGTGATGGATGTCCCTCTGATGGTGCGAGAAGAGACGCTGCAGAATGCGGCTTTTTTCCCCGCTGGGAAGGATCAGACCTACGAATTGCAGGATGAAAATAAATGGTTAGTTGGCACATCGGAAGGTCCGTTGGTTTCGTATTATGCGGGTGAGATTATAGATTTATCAAAGGGGCCGATACAACTGGCAGCCGTATCGAATTGTTTCCGCAAAGAAGCTGGTTCGGCAGGTAGAGATGTACGAGGATTATATCGTGTTCATCAATTTGCCAAAGTCGAGCAGGTTATTCTTTGTGAGAATGATCACGCCACTGCTGATCAAATGTTAGATCAAATCACACGGAATGCAGAAGATATTCTAAATTTACTTGAGCTTCCTTATCGTGTCGTTGCCGTATGTACAGGAGATATGGGCGCCAAAAACTACAAGCAGTATGACATTGAGACATGGATGCCAAGCCGCAATGCGTATGGTGAAACGCACTCGTCGTCAAGCCTTCTTGACTTTCAAGCCCGCCGCAGCGGATTACGTTATAGGGATAAGAACGGTGAGCTGCGTTATTGCTATACCCTTAACAATACGGCTGTCGCCACACCAAGAATTCTAATTCCTTTATTAGAGAATCATCAGCAAGCAGATGGCTCAATCTATCTGCCAGCCGCACTGAGACCTTATATGAGAGGGCTCACTGTCATACCGAACAAATAAAATAACGTACCACATCCCTAGGAGCTCTACTTAGGGGATGTGGTACGTTATCGTATGTTAATAACCCTCTGTTAAATCAACGACATTCATCATCTCGGTGCCATCTAAAAAAGCTCTCACATTATGATAGAAAATGTTGGAAACTCGTTCTGCATAGTGAGCGGAAGAGCCAGCGATATGCGGAGTAAGGATAACATTGTCCATGTTCCATAGGGGAGAAGTCGACGGTAGTGGCTCCTGCTCAAAAACATCGAGTGCAGCGCCTGCCAGCTTGCCTTCTTGCAGCGCCATAATCAAATCCTCTTCTTCAATGACATCACCGCGAGCCAGATTGATTAAGAAAGCACTTGGTTTCATCAAGCGCAGATGTTCTTTGGTCAGGAAACCTCGCGTTTTAGCTGTACTAGGAAGTAGAAGAACGACGAAATCACTTTGTGAAAGCAAAGATGTTAAACCTTCTTCTCCGCTGACCGTAGAATCGAAGGCAGGCTGAGGTGAACCGGAACGATTCAACCCAATGACAGTCATATCAAAGGCTTTTGCTTTGCGAGCAACAGCTTCGCCGATGGCGCCTGCACCAATAATACCAATCGTTTTACCATAAAGCTCACCAAAAGTAACTTGATTGTCCCATACTTTACTTTGCTGACGCTCATGGAGAAGATTCGCTTTACGAACCCATTGCAGCATGAGGCTTAGCGTAAATTCACTCATCTGGATTGTATGTACCCCACGGGCATTGGTCAGTATGACATTACGCTCAGCAAACTCTAGGAGAGGTAGCTTATCCACGCCGGCAGAAATGGTTTGCATCCACTTTAGCTTGGTCGCCTGTTTGAGGGTGTCCGGATTCATGCGGCCAGCCGTGATAATTACGTCTGCATCTGCAATGTGTTCCCCAGCCTCGCTTGAAGATTTAAACCAATGAAATTGGCAGCGTTCCTTCAAGTCTTGCGGCATCTCATTTTGCATGGAAGTCAGATCCATTCCAGTAATGGCGACAATATTCATTGCACTTCAACTCCTTTAATGTCTGTCAAAGATTTAAGTCAAAAGCTATAAGTTTCTTTGATTGTACATATTCCTAGTCGTTCTGGTAACATGAATCCTGATTACATGATAAATCAAACCGAAAACGAAAGTAAACACCCCGAGAGCTCTTAGTGCCCTCAGGGTGTCTCCATGTTAGTATTTCACATTAGGTGTGTAGTTGTTATTAGCGTTCCATAGAAGGAACTCATTCACGCCGTTTTCTTTCAATGCACGTATTTGTTCTTCCACTTCATGTTTACCGTACTTGATATAACCAGGTACCCAAGAAGCGGTGAAATCTTGAATCCAAGGTCGAACAATTGGCTTCCAACCTTTCTTATCAATGGCCTCCAGCTTCTTGGTTGTATCCTTGGAAGCTCCATCGATAGTGACAAAAGGTGCTGCATCCGGCACTTTGGAGCCAAACCAGCCAGTGCTGTAATGACTTGGATAAATCATGGGAGCGATGACATCAACATTTTGAGAGATTTTCTCGAAATCTTGACCAATGCCTTCGGCTGCTGGAACAGAGGCTGCATAACCAAATATATCAACAGATACACGAACACCAAGTGGCTGCAATTGTTCTTTGGCATATTTGACAAAGGAAGCGACAGCATCAATACGTGAACGTTCATCCTTTGTATATTTGAGAATGTCAGCTCTTTTCTCAAAACCTTCCGGGAATCGGACGTAGTCGAATTGAATTTCTTTAAATCCAGCTTTAACGGCTTCTTTCGCTACTGCGATATTGTAATCCCATACTTCTTTGTTATATGGATTTACGAAGCTGTCCGGTGGGTTTTTACCGTTACCCCACAGAGTTCCATCTGGATTGACGAAAGACCATTCAGGTTTCTTTTTGGCAAGAATCGTGTCTTTGAATACAACGATACGACCAATTGGATAAATGTTATGTTCGTTCAAGGTGGTCATCAAACCTGGCATATTGCCAATAATTTTCTGAGTTGTTCCCATTGCATCAAGCTCGGCGTTCCCTGTTTCCCATGTGATGTAGCCCCAATCATCTTTGACATCAATGACCAGTGAGTTCAGTTCCGTGTCGTCGAGCAGCTTCACAAGTGTATTGAGCCGAGATCCACCCGCACTATGAGCCGTGGCGTAAACACCTTTAATTACCGGTGCGTCCTTCTGCGGATCCAATTTGTTTACAGGTGCTAAAGGATCTGTTTCTTGGGATGGTGTAGGTTGAACAATCGCCACTGCATTCTTCGCATTCAGAGAAGCTTGCACAAGTTGTTCAAAGCTGGCATCCGGGTTAGCGGCCGTTACATTACCCCATATTAGGGCAAGTGAAGCAAGTAAAATTTCCATGATGTATAAGTCCTCTCCAATCTTTGTTTCTAGCTTTTATTATAAAGCAAGCACGAAACTACGCACAGAGGAAATTTGTAGAGGTTTGTAGAAAGAAGGTACCCTTTATTGAAACTTGATAAACAAATTATTTCGTTATCTGGCGTTAACTTTTTTTACTATGCTTCTAGTGCCATTTTATTGCCCTATTTACCTTTATATTTGCAAAGTAAGGGTTATTCAGCAAGCGAGATTGGACTCTTAATGATGATTGGTCCGTTCATCTCCATATTCGCACAGCCATTCTGGGGATATGTCAGCGACCGGTTCAACTCGGTGAAGAATATCGTATTTTTACTCTGGAGCCTTTCCTTACTAGGAAGTTTTGGCTTGTTTTTAACAAAAGGTTTCGGGCTTACACTTGGATTTATTTTACTGCTTTATTTCTTCTTGCTGCCATCCGTTCCACTTATCGATAATTTGGTTGTCAAATCAACGGCACAGCGTGGAATGTCTTATGGATCCGTCCGATTATGGGGATCTATCGGATTCTCGGGTGTTGCTCTAATTTCGGGTCTTTTCCTCGAAGAATTAGGTGGGGTAGCCAACATACCTTATTTTTATTGGGCTTTGTGGATCTTCCCATTTCTACTGCTTGCATTTATTAAAGACGAGAAGGGCAGCGGACAGCGAATAACATTAAGTGCAATTGGTACTATTTTCAAAAATAAAAACTTCTTATGGTTTATGGTCATGGTACTGATGATATCAATTCCACATCGAATGAACGATGCACTATTAGGTTTATATCTGAATAAATTAGGTGCTACGGACTCTATGGTCAGCTGGGCATGGGCCATTGCAGCATGCACCGAAATTCCGGTGTTTGCCTATATCAATCGGTACATACATCGCTATCACGAACTGACCATCTTAGGTCTTGTTTCGGTCTTATATACGATACGTTGGTTGCTCTACACGTTATTCAGCGATCCATGGGTACTAATTGGTTTGCAGACGACACATATGCTCACCTTTGCTGTTCTGTGGATCGTTGCGGTACAGTATGTTGTGCGTCTGCTTCCCGAGCAATTTGGCTCAACGGGTCAATCCATTCTTGCGATGGTGTTCATGGGGCTTGCCGGTATTATTGGCGGTTCGGTGGGCGGCTGGTTGAGTGAGCAGTGGGGAGGTGCGAGCATGTATGTGTTTGCGTCAGTCATGTCGGCAATAGCCGCAGGTATGTTTTTCGGTACACAAGCCGTAATGCGTAGAAGAAGCTAATGATAAATAAAAACACCCGGCAGCAAAATTAGCCGGGTGTTTGGACTTATTTCTGAACTTGTCCTGATTCGGTATTCGTGACCTCTGCAGGATTAATCTCTTTTCGGACCGGTACAGGCTGATCATCAGTAGCTGTATTACCGCCATTTCCATTCGTTGCATCTTTAAATTCACGAAACATTTTGCCAAAACCTCTGCCAAGTTCAGGCAGCTTATTAGGCCCAAACAAAAGAAGGGCGACAATTGCAATTAAGATGATGTGCCAAGGAGATAATGCTCCCATTCCAGACACCTCCATTAGTTTATCTTAGTACTATTATATCATGTTCTTATCATAACCTATATACCCTAATTATTACAAACTCAATAATAATGTATGAATAAAGCGGTAGCTGAGCAGAAAAAGACGCCCCTTAATGATAAAGGGCGTCTTTATGATGTTCCGTAATGCTGAACTGAATAATTTCCATGACATCTTCTGCTTCGAGCGCCTCAATGCCAAACCGGAGGACGATCTCGGAGTCCAGCTCATAGCTGGTTAAGAAGGGGTACAACTCGGGTGTTAATTTCATTACAATCCTGGATAATTTGACTGTCTCCACAAGCATCACCCTTCCAATCAAAAGATTAGAATAAGAACTACGCCTGAACCACTCACGATGAAACCAGAACTATATGAAATTATTATCATTATAACACAATTCAACTTGGAATAAAGAGGCGGATTGCACGATTTCTCACTTGAGCTTGCGGAATTCGCCAACGACACCAACGGTTTCAACGATATTCACGAATGCTTTCGGGTCTATCTTCTTAATAATTCGCTTTAATTCTACGAGTTCATAGCGCGTAGTGACGGTCATTAACATATCATGCTGCTGTTTCGTATAAGCGCCTTCCGTCTTAACTAAAGTTACGCCTCTAGGGAGTAGAAGCAGCTCGTTAAGCAACTCTTCCTTTTGTTTGGTTACAATGAACGCTGTCACTTTGACATGGCGAATATGTATAGAATCTACAACTTTGCCACTAATATAGATGGCAAGCATCGAGCAAAGAGCAAGATCCCAATTTTGCTTGAAATAGCCTAGTGCAACAATGACCAGACCGTTCATGGATGAAAGAAGGGTTCCGAGAGGGAAATCAAATTTTCGAGTCAAAATCAAGCCGACGATATCAAAGCCTCCACTTGAGCCACCTATTCTTAAGGTGATACCGCTTCCTATTCCAATGAGTACTCCCCCAAAAACTGCACCAAGAATGGGTTCCTGCGCAACATAGCTTGTTGGTATAATTTGCATCAACCATGCCGTTAATATGACCGACGCTACACTGATCATAATAAATCTACGTCCAATTGAAACCAATCCCCAAATCATCAATGGCAGGTTAAACAATAAATACAAGAACCCAATGTTAAAATTCGTAAAATAACCAATAATCATGGCAAATCCAGAAACCCCGCCGCTAAGCAGTTGGTGAGGAATGAGGAACATGTTGAAGCCGACCGCGACAAGCAGTGCGCCAACTAGAATAATGAAAGCGTCTAGCGCCTTTTTCAAAACAAATCACCTCTAAAATAGTATGCAGCATAAAGCAAGTATAATTCATTCTTCTAAAACTTCAATCATAATTTACCTTTGGTCAATTAAATGGACTTTAATGGAAATAATTAATCCTTTGTTAAGATAAAAAAAGCTGTGTCCAATTCATGGACAACAGCTTTATAAAAACAAATATTTAACGTCTCTTGAAAGAGCCTGTCTTCTTAGATGTGCTTGGCTTACTAACAGATGGTTTAGTTACCTTGTTTGGTGTAGAACCATCATTTTTGCGGGTTGTAGAGTCGCTGCCTGAACTAGGCGTACCAGTACCGGTCTTGAAGCTGCCCGTTCGATCTGAAGTTGTTGGCTTCTTATCCTTCGATACATCCGTTGTTGGCGTAGTCGCCTTTCCGCCGCCTGCATTATAAGTCGGTGTCCGGGTATAGCCCTTATAGTCGTAAGGCCGTTTACTGTTGAACCATCCCCCACCGAATAAGGACTGAAGTAGGGTGGCAGTCAAATAACCTTGCAAGAACGAGGAGTCGTAATGTGATTTGGCATATTCAATACTATCGATTTGAACAAGTGTGTTTTTACTATCACTAGGGTCCTTTTGGACGTTAATGACCTTATCATTATAAACAAGGAACATTTGATCGTCAGATTCCTTGCTCTTTTCCTTCGGTGACTCTTTCGCTGCTAGTTCAGCTGTTACGGCAGGGACGCTTTTGTTTTCGACTAAATAAACCTTGGAGAGATTGCTCCCTTTGCCGTCAACACTAACTAACGGATACTGATCTTTGATATAACGTCCGGCATCAGCGCCACACGCGGTCAGAAGGGCGATGATCAATAAGAAAGAAACCCATGAAGTCCATCTTTTCACTTTTCAGTAATCCCTCCTTTCCAAACATTTCTAATGATAACATAGGTTGTCTAGGGCGTCGATTTCAAAAATTTAATCTGATTGCCCGGTGTGCGCTCTCCTTCAAGAGCAATAAATTTACCATCCTGCCATTGGAGGAAGAAGAATCTACGGTCCGGTCCAAAATATCTCCAAAAGAGACAATCGTCTCCGCTGCGGAAGTCAGTATTTCCTTCAGTTCGAGTGACATCATTGCGATGAAACTCTAATTCGAAGGTAACATCTTCATCAAGCTCCAAACGAGTAGGGACATCATTCGGATCATCTAATGCGCCTTCGACAAAGCTGCAAAGGAAACAGTCATAGGTTCGCCCTTTTTCCACAATCAAACACTGAATATTTTTGCCGCTTTGTAAATAATAAGCGTAGCGATGTGGAGCAAACCCGCGGTCAAAATAAATGACCTTCCCGGAAACGACATACTCCTCTAAGTCTACATTAACAATATCCCCAACTCGGGCATCTTCAAGTGGATTACCTATAGGTGTTGTTGTTGGTTCTTGTTTTTGACTACGTAGGATGCTGCTGACTCGTTTAAATATCGACATTGAAAACTCTCCTCTATTCCGTTTATTGTTCTACCTTGTAATACGTTTAGCTTATGCGTTAGGTTTCGTTCTCATTATGTAAGACGCTACTGGAAATGTGTGTATGACTTGTGCTATAATAGTTTAGATGTTCTTAAGGGCGGCCAGTTGGATCATGGAAGATGATAAATCGAAAGTGTATTCCACCAATAAAACTATAGACACGGATAGGAAGTCGTACTTAAGGGTAAAAAAGATACAAGGCATTAGCCTGCCCTGTACAAAAGGAGATTGAATATATTTGAAAACATTTCAAGAGTTTGGTTTAGAACCAACGATTTTACGCGCTATTACGGAGATGGGCTTTGAAGAGTCCACACCGATCCAAGAAAAAACGATTCCTTTGGCTATGGAAGGCCGGGATTTAATCGGGCAAGCGCAAACAGGAACAGGTAAAACAGCTGCTTTCGGTATTCCGCTTATTCACAAAATCAATATGAAAGAAGAGCGCATTTCTGCTCTTATCATGTGTCCTACACGGGAACTTGCCATCCAGGTTGCGGAAGAGATTGAGAAACTCGGTCGTTTCAAAGGCATTCGTTCCTTGCCCATCTATGGTGGACAGGATATCGTTAAACAAATTCGTGCATTGAAGAAAAAACCGCAAATCATTATCGGTACACCGGGACGTCTACTTGACCATATTAACCGTAAAACAATCAAATTAGACGATGTGCAAACAGTGGTTTTGGATGAAGCGGATGAAATGCTTGACATGGGCTTCATGGATGATATCCAGTCCATTTTGAAATTGGTACCAGAAGAGCGTCACACAATGTTGTTCTCTGCTACAATGCCAACCAATATTCAAAAATTGGCACAACAGTTTCTTCGTAACCCTGAGCACGTATCGGTTATCCCTAAACAAGTTAGTGCTCCATTGATTGACCAAGCTTACATCGAATTGCACGAAAAACAAAAATTCGAAGCGCTTAGCCGTTTGATCGACATGGAAGCTCCGGATCTTGCAATCATCTTCGGTCGTACAAAACGTCGGGTGGATGAATTGGCAGAAGCTCTTCAAAAAAGAGGCTATGCAGCTGAAGGTCTTCATGGTGACTTGTCCCAAAATCAACGCGATAATGTTATGAGAAAATTCCGTGACGGCAGCATTGATGTCCTTGTAGCAACAGACGTTGCTGCGCGTGGTCTAGATGTATCTGGCGTTACACATGTAATTAACTTTGACCTTCCGCAAGATCCAGAAAGCTATGTTCACCGTATCGGTCGTACAGGCCGCGCTGGTAAAGAAGGTACAGCTTGGACTTTCGTAACACCTAGAGAGATTGATCACCTGCACTTTATCGAAAAAGTTACACGCCACAAAATTAACAAAAAACCATTACCTAGCTTGGCTGAAGCCATTGAAGGTAAACAAAAAATGACAGCTGAGCGTATTCTTGATGTGCTTCAAAATGATACACAAGCTGAATTCAAGGGCCTAGCTATTCAAATGTTAGAGCAATATGATTCCGTAAATCTCCTTGCTGCAGCTATGAAGCTTCTGACAGGCGACAAAAAGGAAACGAATATTGAGTTAACACCAGAAGATCCGATTCGTGCAAGAAAGAAAAAATTCGATGTACGCAGCTCAGGCAGACGTGTTGGCGGCGGATATGGCTCAAGTTCAGGATCAGGAGATCGTCGTCAAGGTGGCGGATACAGCTCCGGTGCTGGTTCCAGCAGCAGCTCGAACTCCCGTTACCCGCGTAAAGATAGCAGAGATTATGGTTCTAACAGAGAAGGTGGAAGCAGTTCATCTTCCAGAAACCGTGAATACGGAAGCAACAACTCTGGGAACCGCGATCGTTCAAGAGCTCCTCGTAAGAGCGAAGATACATTAGTGAATAAATAAGGGGAATAACCCCAAAAAAAAGGCGGAGATCCAGAAGGATCTTCGCCTTTTTACCATGGGTATATGGTTTAAATTACGAAAGAACTAGTTATTATAACGAGCAAGATGAAGAGAACCAAAATGGCACCTGCGGATGTTCCAACTGGATGAGACATAGTATCAACCTCCTGAAAAATATTTGGGGGTAGTTCTTATTGACAATACTATACTATGTAAAAGAACCTAGAACGACTAGACGTCTACCTATATGTTGAAAAATAGGCTATAATTAAACCAATGTAAAAGTAAGACAACTTAAGATGTATGCGTTTTAACAATCAACGTAGAAAGTTTCCGGAAGGAAACGCTAAGGAGGAAGCTGTTTTGGAGTTTAGAGGAGTTATGGGAGGACTGTACAGAATATCGGAGTGGATTATGCGTTTGTCGGTCATTAATCTGCTTTGGATGCTATGTTCGATTCCGGTTTTCTTTTTTGCTTTTATGGGCTTGGTAAGTCCATCCGTTGATGCATTGAAGGCATCACTACCCATTATCGCCATTTTGGCACCGTTTACTTTATTTCCTGCAACTTCCGCGATGTTTGCTGTAGCTCGGAAATGGGTAACAGGAGAAGAAGATGTACCACTTTTGAAAACGTATTTCCGTGGATATAAAGAAAACTACCTGCAGAGCATGGTAGGTGGTATTTTCTTCGTAATCATTTTCGTAATTATTGCGGTGAACTACTTCTTTTATTTGAAGCAGGGGAGTTCACTGAAATTATTGGCCGTATTGTTTATTGCTTTCACGGTCATTATTATCATTTCTTTGTTCAATTTCTTCTCGATTATGGTTCATTTGCATATGAAGGTTTTACAAATTTTGAAGAATGCTGTATTGATTACCATTGGCAATCCAATCAATTCGATCGTTTTGCTGCTTTGCAACGGAGCTATCCTTTACATTTGTTTGACCAAATTTAATTTCTTCCTTGTCGTTTTCTTTATGGGAAGTATTATGGCAACCTTCTCGTTCTGGCAGTTTAACCGCAGCTTTACCAAACTCCAAACGAAGCAGCAAGAATTAGAAGAGAAGGAACAACAGAGGTTGGCTGAAGCACAAGAAGAGGAAGAACAAAGTGACACTGAAGCTGTAACTGAAGGTGAAGAAGAAAGTAAGAAAGAAATTAGCTTGCATAAAAAAGATGAGAATGAAAAGACTAGAGACTAAACCTACCAGTTGATAATCAACCGGTACGGCACTATAATAAGAAATACAAAAGAATCCTGCGATGTTCGTAACGGTTTTAAGTTGTTTTAAACCAATGACTGTTTCTAGGGAGACCTACATTGAAGTGTGGCTGACATGCCCTCGAAAGGGGACCTCAAATACACCTCTGCGGACACCCACCTGCGAGAGCGGGTTTGAAGCACCGAAACCGGACGGCATAGGCGGGTTTTTTTGTATTAAAAAGAGGTTGATCAGGTAGATTCCTGATTCAACCTCTTTTTAATTATTTTCAATGACCAGCCAAATCACTTAGTTGATGGAATGTATGCTGAAGAGTTCCATAAAGACCGCGATATATTTGATAGTAGGCTTCATACTGTTTCTGATTATCAACATTTGGTTCTACGCGATCGGTAATATGAATCCATTTCTCACAGAGAGTAGTAATATCCTCTTGCAGTACGCCAGAAGCAGCCATAATTGCAGCACCATACGCAGGGCCGTCTGTGGAATTAACAGTGACCACAGGGATACCAAAGATGTCAGCAATCATTTGACGCCAGAACGGACTTCTGGCACCGCCGCCATTCACGCGAAGTTCGGTGACTTCAATGCCGGACTCGCGGATAAGTTGCAGCGAGTCGCGGAGCCCGAAGGTAATGCCTTCGAGTACGGCACGAGTGAGATGTGCTTTTTCGTGCCGTAGATTTAGACCAATGAAGGCGCCTCGAGCCTTCGGATCGGGGTGCGGTGTCCGCTCCCCAGATAAGTAAGGCAGGAAGAGCAAGCCTTCGCTCCCGAGGGGAGCTGTGGCTGCTGCAGACGTCAAGATCTCGTAGACGTCTTTGCCTTCCAGCTGCGCACGCTCAAGCTCCTCGTGCGCGAAGTGGTTGCGCCACCACTGGAACGAGCCTCCAGCGGCCAGCATGACCCCCATGCGGTGCCACTTGCCAGGTACACCGTGACAGAACGAATGAAGCCGATAAGCTTCATCTACTTGATAAGTGTCGTCGTGAACGAAGACGACACCGGACGTGCCGAGCGCCACGGAGGCGATGCCTTGGCGTACGACGCCAACACCTACGGCGCCGCATGCTTGGTCGCCGCCGCCAGCAACGACCTTGATGCCTGCGGCTAGGCCCGTTAGGCTGGCTGCTTCAGGCAGCAGGTGTCCGGCCACGTCGCCGGACTCGTAGAGCGGCGGCAGCCATTCCATAGGAATGTCCAGCCGCTCAGTGACGGTCTGCGACCAGCTGCGGTGGGCGACGTCCAGCAGCAGGGTGCCGCTTGCGTCGGCCATGTCCATGCCGAACGCCCCCGTCAGGCGCAGCCTGACGTAGTCCTTCGGCAGCAGCAGATGCCGAACGCGCGCGTACTGCTCCGGCTCATGCTGCCGGAGCCAAATGACCTTGGGCGCGGTGAAGCCGGTCAGCGCCCGGTTGCCCGTTAGTCGTCCGAGTTCGGCTTCGCCGACGGTCGACTCGATGTAAGCACACTGCTCAGCGGTGCGCTGGTCACACCAAAGCAGCGCAGGCCGGATGACCTGCTGCGCCTCGTCCAGGAATACCGACCCATGCATCTGGCCGGAGAAGCCAATACCAACGACGGCTTCGCCAGCGACGCTTGTTTTCTCCAAAAGAGCGCGGATACCCTTGATTGTTGCGTTCCACCAATCCTCAGGATGCTGCTCAGCCCATCCCGGATGGGGTTGCTGAAGCGGATATTCGACGCTATGGCTGCCAATCACCTGACCGGAGTCATCCACAAGAATGCATTTAACTGCAGAAGTTCCTAAATCTAAACCCATGAAATACGACACGAAGATTCACCCTTTGTTGGTTAAGTTGTTGTAGTTAAGTAGTTTCTTCTATATTCTTTGTTTGTTTAATAAATATACAAAGATTATTAATTATTATATTCGCATGATATAACGGAAATCCTGCTTACGGCGATATTTAATTCCATATTAAATTCATTTCATGCCATTGGATGCCAGCATGCTGAGATGTTGATGGAGCTGCATAAAGAAATCCATTTTGTTCGTAGAATGAAATTAAATGCTCCTCACACATCAAAACAATGCCCTTCAAATCATCTTTTCTGGCAATTTCGATGATACGTTGCAGAAGTTCAGTAGCAACCCCGCGTCGTTGGTACGACGGGTGTACGGCTATGGTCAACACACAGAGGTATTGTCCTTCCTCAGCGTGCTGTGTTTCTTGCTTGATACTATCATCTGCTAATTCTTTATTATGTATCTTTACGCTATTGGTTACGCCGATAATTTGATGGTCAAGCTCATTTTCTGCAACAAGAAAATAGGATCCAAAGACATGCTTTCTCATCTGAAAGGCTTCTAATGTAGCAGCAGCTTCCTTTGAGAAAACAGCAGTCTCGATCTCATAAGCCTTCCTAATATCTGTATCGCTTTCAACTGGGCGAATCAGCATGATCGTTGAATACCTCCTTGTAAAAACTTTCCTAAGGGAAAATATTTTTTATATGCACATGATTGTTTACCTATAGCATAAGATAGGGGCATATAGTATAATCATAAATAAAGTTTCCTTTGAACAACATTATTGGTCTTGCGAAAGATGAGGTAATCATATGGGTATAGCATATAAAAAACAAGAGCATGAGTCCAATGGATGGAAAGGTAGCTCACCAATGCCTAGTCTGCCTGAAGTCCATCAGAGTATGCGCGTACCAAAGAAAGCGGGCTTTTTCCGTAAACTGCTTGCTTTTGTAGGTCCGGGCTATCTCGTAGCTGTAGGGTATATGGATCCGGGAAATTGGGCGACTGATTTAGCGGGCGGTTCCAAATTCGGATATACATTGCTTTCTGTTATTTTAATATCAAATTTGATGGCGATACTGCTGCAAGCTTTGGCTGGCCGCCTAGGAATTGTTACAGGTCGAGACTTAGCGCAAGCTTGTCGTGATCATTATAGTAAACCAGTTTCATTCGGGCTATGGGTCTTGTGTGAGTTAGCTATTGCAGCATGTGACTTGGCTGAAGTTATTGGCGCTGCGATTGCTTTACAGTTATTATTCGGTATACCGCTTATTTATGGAGTCATTCTTACTTCGTTAGATGTTCTGTTGGTTCTTATGCTGCAAAAAAAGGGTTTCCGATATATTGAAGCCATGGTCATTAGTCTAATCGCTCTAATTACTTTTTGCTTCGTGATGGAGCTTATTTTCTCAAGACCAGATTTTGCTGCTGTTGCTGTTGGTTTCATTCCTAGAACAGAAATTGTAACGAACCCAGCTATGTTATATATCGCACTTGGTATTCTGGGAGCAACTGTCATGCCTCACAATTTATATTTGCATTCATCTATCGTACAAACGCGCAAAATCGAGCCGACAGTAGAAGGTAAACGTGAAGCAATTAAATTCGCTACGATAGATTCGACTGTAGCTTTAATGCTGGCTTTGTTCGTCAATGCCGCGATACTCATTCTTTCGGCAGCGGCCTTTCATTCGGCAGGTAAAGAAGTAGCGGAAATACAAGATGCATATCACCTTTTGGGTCCTATGCTGGGCACAGGTGCCGCGAGCATTCTATTTGCAGTTGCGCTGCTAGCTTCAGGGCAAAATTCTACACTTACAGGTACATTGGCTGGTCAGATTGTGATGGAGGGCTTCCTCAATATTAGACTCACTCCTTGGCTGCGCCGATTAATTACACGAATGATCGCGATCGTTCCCGCTGTCATTGTTATTGGTATTTATGGGGAGAGCGGCGCTACAGATTTACTCATTCTCAGTCAGGTCATTTTATCTTTACAGCTTTCCTTTGCAGTTATTCCGCTTGTTACGTTCACTTCGGACCGAAAAAAGATGGGGGAGCTTGTAACGCCAAGGTGGATGATTGCTCTAAGTTGGTTTGTAGCTATTTTGATTGCAGGCTTGAATGCGTACTTACTTTACGCTACTTTTTTTGGGTAATAAAATATGGCATACAATAGAAGACCGGAGGAGCAATCCTCCGATTTTTATTTCCCCTCTTTTTCTTAAGCCTAAACAATGGTAAGATAGAGAGCAGTGTAGAAATGGCAAGTGGTCTATATGTACTTCATTGAAGGGGGAAAAGGCTTTTGCTTAAGAGAACTTTAATCGGATTACTTCGCAGTCATGAAACGACCGGAGATAAAGCCAAAGATCCTTTGCTTAAAACAAGATATTACAAGCTTCCTAAAGAACAAGTATGGGAAGAAGTCACTGCCGTTCTGAAAAAAACGCCGGGCTATAAACTTCTCCACGAAGTTCAAAATGTTGGTGAAATTCTCGCGGAACGTAAAACAGTAACTGGACGAACACAGGATGTAACATTAACGCTATTTGGGATTAATCCCGTGAAAACCGCGGTAGACATTTATTCAGCATCCCGAGGCTCAATGGGGGATCTGGGTTCCAATTACCGTACTATTATAGATATTTATAAACAATTAGACAGAAAACTTGCTTCTTATAAGATTGAAGGATGAGAAGACTCTTATTGAGGCCATTCAAAGACGAGAGACCGCGGTTAGTTGAAAGATTTATTGCTAATAAGAAACAAAAACAGCAGGGAAGCTAGGCCTCCTTGCTGTTTTATTTTGTGCGTATTAAACTAATTTTTTGACAGCTTCTACGGCTGTTTCATAATTAGGGTGAGCCGTCATTTCGCCCAGGTACTCAACGTATTGAACGGTATCATTCGCATCGATAACGAAAATGGAACGCATATCAAGTTGAAGCTCTTTGATCAATACGCCATAAGCTTCGCCGAAGGATTTTGTTTTGTAATCGGACAAAGTGATCACTTTGTCAATACCTGCCGCACCACACCAGCGGGATTGTGCAAAAGGAAGATCAACACTAATTGTAAGAACAGCAACATTGTCGCCTAGACCTGCTGCTTCTTCATTGAAGCGGCGAGTTTGTGCGTCACAAACGCCTGTATCCAAAGATGGAACAACGCTGATCAGCTTTACTTTACCTGCATAATCTGCGAGGGAAACTTGAGTCATCAAATCTTTGTTAACCGTAAAGTTAGGGGCTTTGTCACCCACTTTAATTTCAGGTCCTACCAAAGTAATCGGATTGCCTTTAATGGTAGCAACACCAGTACGTTCTTGTGCCATATGAACTGTTTCCTCCTTTATTTTCCATGCTAAATAACAACTTATTTATTATAAGCTTTTTCAACTTAGGTTGTCCAATCGTTACTGTAAGGCTATAATTTAAATGTTTGAAGATCATATAAGCTCGCAATCACGTAAGAAAAGTCGGGGGATTTATCCAAGTGGAATTAAGACAATTGCAGTACTTTGTAAAAGTAGCAAGAAAGCAGCATGTAACCCAAGCTGCGGAAGAAATGCATGTGGCGCAATCAGCCGTTAGCCGGCAGATTCATCTTTTAGAAGAAGAGCTCGGCATTAATTTGTTTGTGCAAAAAGGTCGTAATCTTCATCTTACCTCAGTAGGTCATTTATTCTTAAGTCGAGTCGAGGGGATTTTGACGGACTTGGAACGCGCTGTTGGCGAAATACATGAATTTCTTGACCCGGAAGCCGGGGAAATTCGCATTGGGTTTCCACATAGCCTGGTCATCAATTTGCTCCCTGTTGTCGTTGCAGCTTTTAAAAAAGATCACCCTAACGTTAAATTCAGACTCCGTCAAGGGACTTATACGTCCTTAATCCGAGATGTCTCTAAGGGAGAGATAGATCTGGCTTTCATTTCGCCATTTCCAGAAACTCATGAACATGTTTCGGGTGAAATTTTGTTAACCGAAGAGCTGTATGCGATTATTCCCTCCAACCATATCCTTGCGGATTACACATCC
Source organism: Paenibacillus germinis (assembly GCF_013141785.1). Classification (NCBI taxonomy): domain Bacteria; kingdom Bacillati; phylum Bacillota; class Bacilli; order Caryophanales; family Paenibacillaceae; genus Paenibacillus; species Paenibacillus germinis. The sequence goes on along the minus strand of NZ_WHOC01000070.1, from coordinate 85,915 downwards.
ATACGACTGGAGCAGTTAAAGAATGAGCCATTCGTTATGTTCAGTGAAGAATATACACTGCGTACGATTGTGATGGAGGCTTGCTTGAAAGCGGGCTTCGTTCCGAAGATTGAGTTCGAAGGTGAAGAAACAGATACCATTCGGGGGTTAGTAGCCGCGGGTATGGGGGTGAGCTTACTTCCTTCCATGGCTTTAATGGAAAGCGGTCAAATGCAGCCAGTCAAAATTCGTGTGACCGATCCTGTGGTCACTAGAACTGTTGGTTTAATTTGCCGAAAGGGTGAGAAGCTGCCTTTGGTGGCTGAAGTGTTCAGACGGTTTCTATGTGATTATTTTCAATGAAAAAAAAGCTCATCTTGTGTGTGTGAATGACACCTACAAGATGAGCTTTTATGTTTAATCGTCACTATTACGGCCATTAAAGATCATGATATATTTCAGAAGTTCAAGAACGGAGATTAATGCGGCTGCCACGTACGTAAGAGCGGCGGCATTTAATACCTTGGCTACCCCGCGTTCTTCTTCATTAGAGATGAAGCCCTCGGCGATCATTAAATCTCTAGCTCTTGAGCTAGCGTTAAATTCTACTGGCAGTGTAACTAATTGAAAAGCAACCGCTGCTGCGAAAAAGATAATACCAAGACCGAGTAGCCATGGGATCTGTTGGAAGAAGAAGCCGGCTAGTATGAGCAAGGGAGCTACACCGGAAGCGAAATTAACAACCGGGAACATGCGGTGCCTTGCGACAAGCATTGGATAGTGAACTTGGTGTTGAATGGCATGGCCTACCTCGTGACAGGCGACTGCGACAGCTGATATGGAGCTTTGGTAGTAGACTGGTTCAGATAAACGTACTACTCTGGCTATCGGGTCATAGTGATCTGATAGGGTTCCGGGTACTGCTTCAACAGGGACATCATACAGTCCGTTTGCATCAAGCATGCGTCTTGCCGCCTGAGCTCCCGTCATTCCTGAGTAAATCGGTACTTTGGACCATTTGTTGAATGTTCCCCGAACTCGAAACGAGGCCCACAACGAAAGTCCGAATGCAATAATAATGAGAAAATCCATGGGATGAAAAAAGAACATTTGACATTCCTCCGTATTTCGTTATGAGAACGGATTTTTACCTAGAAGAACGATTAGCGCTTCAATACAGGCCGCGGTTGGCTGTGTAAGGATACGGGAAAGCTTCTTCATTTGATTTGGTTTCAACTGTTGAATGATAGGTCCCAATTCTTTGGCTTCCTTCATTAACTGCTCAAGATGAATCTGGATAGATGTCAGCTTATCTCTCACTGTATCATCTGGCGACACTTTACTCCATTGTTGTAAATTCGCTTTGATTTCCTCTAAGGTATATTTCTCGTTCTTCATAGATTCAATACGTTTAAGTCGAGTCAAAGTTTCATCACTATAAAGGCGATAATTCGTATCTGATCTCTTCTCGGGCTCAATCAAGTTCAACTTGGTGTAGTAATCAATGGTTCGAGAACTGACATCGGCAAGTTTGGCTAGTTCTCCGATTTTATAAAGCTTCTCTTTTCCCATAATAAGTTCACCTCTACTCCAATGTTATGTAGGAATTCTTCTATATAGTAATGATACCTGATTACAAACCGTACAGTCAAACGTAATACTTTTCAAACCTGACATTGATTTTGGGATAGGAATTGTAACATTTCACTCGACTTATGAACGAAAACACGAATTATGCCTGTTCGATGTGAGGTTATTTTTCGTTTTTTTCAATTTTTAAAAGAAAATCCTATTGTCAAACCCATTTAACCTGTATATAATGACATTAAGAGTTTCATTACATGTCACTTAATATAACATTAAAAAGGAAGTGGTCGTATGGTTAAGAAGTTGTTGTTAGCTTTCGGCGTTATGGCATTATTGTTCCCTACTCTCGCATTTGCTGCAGATGAAGCAACAGTACCCCAACTTCAAAGTGCAATCGATGCCGTTTGGGTTATGTTAGCAGCTATTTTGGTCATCTTCATGCAAGCTGGTTTTGCTTTATTAGAAGCGGGGTCTACTAGAATGAAAAATGCCGGTCACGTAGCCGGTAAAACAATTTTAACTTTTGGCTTATGTGCCATCGCTTTCTGGGCTGTAGGTTTCGGTTTCGCCTTCGGTGACGGAAATGCTTTCTTCGGAACGACAGGGTTCTTCGTTACAGGCTTAGAAGATCAAGCGGCAGCGGCATTCGGATCCCTTTCTTTCTCAGATGTACCTATTGGGATTAAATTCTTGTTCCAATTAGCTTTCGCAGGTGTATCCTTAGCGATTGCGTGGGGCGGATTTGCAGAAAGAGCGAAACTTCCAGTTTACTTCATCTTTGGAATTTTGTTTACAGTCGTGATTTATCCAATCGTTGCTCACTGGGTATGGGGCGGCGGCTGGTTGAGCAAGCTTGGGATGCAAGATTTCGCGGGATCAACAGTTGTTCACTTACAAGGTGCAACAGCGGCGCTCGTAGCTACTATCTTGTTAAAACCACGTATTGGCAAATATAATAAAGATAAAACGCCAAACTTGATTCCTGGTCACAACCAAGTGTTGTCTGTTCTCGGTGTTATCATTCTTTGGATTGGTTGGTTCGGTTTCAACCCAGGTAGTACACTAAGTGCAATGAATGATGGGTTCTTTGGTTATATTGCTTTGACAACGAACATGGCTGCTGCGGCAGGCGGAGTTGCGGCTCTTATCATTTCTTGGATGTACTTCGGTAAAGCAGATATTCCTAGTATGTTAAACGGTGTTCTTGCGGCGCTTGTTGCGATTACAGCAGCTTGTGCGTTCGTAGATACTTGGGCTGCCATTGTAATTGGTGCGGTAGCTGGTATTGTTACATTCTTCACAGCACAATGGTTTGAAAGAGCTGGCATCGACGATCCGATCTATGCTTTCTCCGTTCATGGTATCGCAGGTATTTGGGGTACTCTTTCCACTGGTTTGTTCGCAACACCTGAGCTTTCAGCGAAGGTTGGCGTCGGTGGTGCGGGATTGTTCTACGGCGGCGGTTTACACCAATTGGGCATTCAAGCACTAGGTTTAGCTGGAGCATTTGTATTCGTACTTGTTCTTTCCTTTATTATCTTAGGTATACTGAAAGCTACAATTGGTCTTCGTGTTACAGAAGAAGAAGAAATTATCGGTCTGGATTTATCTGAACATGGTTCTTATGGATATCCAGAACAAATGAAAAAAGCAGCTCAAAACGGCGTGTCCGTTTAATACCACATACACTTTCTACTAGAGCAAAGGGGATGCAACATGAATCATCTCTCAATGGAACAGATCATGGAACGCATCTATCAATCGGAACAGTTCGATGAGATGCGTATAACCAGAGATCAGGTGCATGAGATGTTTCGGGAGCATCTCCTTTTCTCTCATTCACCTGAAATTGGGCGAAAAGTGAATCAAATACACGATGCCTTCATTCACAGAACGATAGAACTGGCTGAACATATGTTGGAGGATGAAGGGTTCGGGAAACCGCCTGTTCCTTATGCATTTATATTGTTGGGCAGTGGAGGAAGACGTGAACAAACGCTTTGGAGTGATCAAGATAACGGACTTATTTATGAAGAAAGTGAAGATTACTCAGAGGAAGAATTAGATATTTATTTTATCAAACTTGTACAGTGTATCCTGAGCGGGTTGGATATTTTAGGTTATCCGCCTTGTGATGGAAATGTGATCTCGAGTAACAAGCAATGGCGAAAGCCGTTGTCCATGTATATTGAGATGATGACAGATTGGTTTATGGAGCCGAATTGGGAGAATGTTCGTTATTTGCTCATCCTTGCTGACATGCGCTGTATCTTCGGTTCTACAGCTATGGTAGATCGGCTCAAAGGCGAGTTTCTTGCTTATGTTCAGGAACATCCGAGTATCTTGAAGTATTTGTTATCCAATACACTCCATCACAGAATAACATTGGGCGTATTCGGACATCTGATTACGGAGAGATATGGAGAGGATTCAGGTGGGTTTGACATTAAATATGGCGCCTATATTCCTATTGTAAATGGGGTTCGACTTCTTGCTATTCAAGCGGGGATCATGCACTCATCTACGTTGGAGAGAATTAGATTGCTGCAGGAATCTTCCTTCATCCCTAAGCAATTAGCTGTGGAATGGCAGGCTGCTTTTGGAGTTGCGCTTAAGCTTAGAGATTTGACACCTTTTCAGCTTGATGGCGAGATGTATACGACAAGAGGCAAGCTAAGCGCGGAACAGTTGACCAGAGAGATAAAGCAAGAATTAAAACAATGCCTGCGTACGGGGATGGAGTTACAAAAGTATGTTAGAAAATCAATCGATTCACACATTGAGACAGAAAAAGGTTAGAAATAATTGATGTTATGTTTCATTGGATAGGGAGAGGTGGTTCGAGATGAAAGATATGCGTCCGGCTGGGCGAATGTGGCATTTGTACAAAATGGGTGGTCTTACACCAGCGCTTACGTCCATGTTTGATGTGCAAAGTGCTCAACAGATGGCTTTTATTCGTTCCATGTTGAAGGAGCAAAGGAAAGATTCCCTCTTTGAGATACCTCTTCACTCGATGGAAATCGTTGTTTTTGATTTGGAAACGACGGGCTTCTCTCCTTATAACGGTGATGAAATTATTTCATTCGGAGGCGTCTCAGTCATTGGCGGTGAAGTGCAAAGTAATCATACATTCTATAGTACAGTAAATCCAAAACGTAAGATTCCGGATGAGATTGTCACCTTAACGGGTATTACGAACGAAATGGCCGCAGACGCACCTGAATTAATAGGAGTGTTAAGTGACTTCTTGGAGTTTGTTGGGCAAAGAATACTCGTTGCGCATGCAACCGGGCATGATAAAAATTTCTTGAATTCGGCCTTATGGCGCACGTCCAAAGTGAGCTTATCGCATCGTGTTCTCGATATCATGATGATTGCCAAATGGCTAATGCCGAAGAGGAAAAATTTGAGCTTGGACTCTCTGCTTCATGCCTACGATATTCCGGTAACGAATCGTCACCATGCGCTTGAGGATTCCCTTATGACTGCGCAGCTGTGGTCTAGATTCATGGAGGAAATAAAATCAAGAAATGTAGATACCTTAGGTGATTTGTACGCCTTATTAAGCCATCACTGACCGATGACAAACGCAAGTTTGTGATATGAGGTCTGTGGGGCTTTTTTTATTTGGTAAAGCTGTAGTTCAGGATGTTGCAATTGCTGAAAGGATAAGATCCAATAGGTAGGAATCGAATGCCAGAGTGTTTGTAGATCCTGCTCCGAAGGAACTGGAGGAGCCGTTGGGTGTGAATGGAAAAGACCGATCACGGGGTTCTTGCTGTCCATAAGATAAGGGAGCAGCTCTGCGGGACTTATTTCAAAACGATTTCTTGGGTTACTTGCGATATTACGTAAAGGAATGAAGGTACTCACTTGCAGCTCTTCATCCTTGCCATGGGCTTGTCCACCGAGAATGAAACCGCATGCTTCTTCAGGGAGTCGTTGCAAGCTGTAGGAGATAAGGCCTTTGTAGAGCTCTTCAGTTATATATACATTCACCATCTATCCCCCCTCCTAATCAATGTGCATGTTAGAATGAGGTTAGTATATCATGCTTTTTTATTCATTTCCCCTTTAGGTTTAATAAAAAAGAACACGAGTGCAAGCATAAGAAGTGCCAAGGAAGATACGGTAATGAATATGGCTTTGTTCGAAATGTTCATGAGCCATCCGAAAAGTGGTGGACCACATGCTACACCAATGAAACGGAGACTATTGTACAACGAGGTTATCATTCCGCGCTGTTCACGCTCTACAGAACCGGTAATCAGTGTATTTAAGCAAGGTAGCAGCAGACCAGTACCAATGCCACTAAGTGTAAGTAAACCGATAAATATGTAGAGATTGGTATTTAGGAATATGGCTAATGCTAGCGAAATGGTCATCATAATGAGTCCGATGTTCATTAACCAGCGCATCAATATGACATTCTCTTTGATTTTAGCACCGGTGGTATAGGAGGTAATGACCATGCCAAGCAAAGGAATAGCAAGGATGAGTCCCTTGCGCACACCTTCGATGCTATATGGTTCTTCCTCCAATATTTGGGATAAATAAAAAAGAACACCGAACAGAATGAATAACGAAATGGAGCCAGCGAAAAACGCAGGGATGAGCCAACGACCTTTTTCCTGAAAAATGCTTCGAATTTGCTTCAAGTAATCCTTAAGAGGTTCCGCTTCCTTTTCTTTAGGCGGTTCCTTAATCATGAAGATAACTGCGAGTAGTGCTAACACACAGAATATTGGGAATGCAAAAAATGGAGCAAACCAAACGATTAATGCTAATAAAGAACCTAATATCGGGCTTACGACTTTACCAGCTCCATTAGAAGCCTCTATGAGCCCAAGCGCTTTACTCGCTGTCCCGCCCTTATATAAATCTCCTACGAGCGCCATCGCTATAGGGGCTGTCCCTGCTGCTCCTAAGCCTTGTATAGCTCGTGCTGTTATAAGGATAGGATAGGAATTCCAAACAGCTCCAAGGCCTGCTAGAACGCCAGCAGAGCCGTAAACAATAAGTGAAGGGATGATGACAGCTTTGCGTGTAAATCGGTCTGATAAATAACCCGATACAGGAATGATAAGACCAGCTGTGATGGAGAACAAGGTAATGACGAGGGAGCTCTGGAAGCGCGAGATGCCCATCCTTTCCTGCATATCAGGTAAAATGGGGACTAGCATCGAATTACCTAGCACAAGAACTAAGGGAATAGTTGCGATTGCGATGTACTCCCAAATGTGGCCTTTTTTGTTTTTAGGTTTGTTTTTAGGTTTGCTTTCAGATTTGTCTTCAAATATGTTTTCAGACCTTTTTTTGCCCTCGGCTGCTTTTGTATGCATGATAAAGTGAGTCCTTTCTGAACATGATGTATGTTTACTTTTCCCATATAAGTTGAAAGCATACTTTGGATTTTCATTGTTGAAAAATAGTATAGTTTTATACTTTTGCTTCGCTTCAACCTTGACAAACCAGCTCGTCCCCGTGGGACGACGGAGTTGTTTATCCTAGGATGTTGGAATTTACGTGGAATTGGAGATAATATAGACAGAGTGGAGGTGGATATGCTTGAAAAAAAACGTGTTTGTGATAGCCCTGGTGGTTATCTTAGCTGGTTTTGCGATTTATCAAAACGCCCAGCGTCAGAATAAAGAGACGCTTATGCCTACTGAGCAAGCGCCAAAAGTGAATTTCTTAGCCCCCTCGTTTACGTTAAAAGGGCTTGATGGGAAAGACTACACGATTGGTGGACCTCGAGAGAAGCCGTTGTTCGTTAATTTCTGGGCTTCATGGTGTGGTCCATGTGAGGAAGAGGCGCCAGATTTGGTGAATGTGTACAACAAATATCAAGGGCAGTTTGATCTCTATGCAGTCAATGTGACACCTGGTGATAAAATGGAGAACATTACGAAGTTTGTGGAAACCTACAAATACCCATTTCCGGTGTTATTAGATAAGCAAGGAACGAATGCGGATACCTATCGAGTGGTTGCAATTCCAACCAGTTTTTTAATCGATAAAAATGGGGTCATTCGCGAGGTCGTCCATGTACTTTCTCCTAGAGATTTGGATAAGAAAATTGCGGGTCTCATTAAAGAATAAAAAAAGCTGCAAGAGAGCGCCGATGTTGGCGTACTCTTGCAGCTTTTCTTGAATGTCCTTTTAGAAAAATCTCGATAGAGGTTTATTCCTTAATGGTTTACTAAGCCTAAGCGCTCTTGTTGATCTTTGTTCGCAGGCTCTACGCGTTTTCTTCCGATTAGTGCATATCGCAAACTATCTACGAGTGCATACCAGCTAGCTTCAATGATGTTACTGGATACACCTAGCGTATTCCATGTTGTCTTGAAGTCAGTTGATTCCATTAGAACGCGAACTTTACCAGCAGTAGCACCTTTGATATCCAGGACACGTACCTTATAGTCGGAGAGATGGACATTCTTAATATCAGGGTAATATTGGATCAGCGCTTTACGTAAGGCATTGTCAAGAGCATTTACAGGACCGTTGCCTTCAGCCGCGGTATAGATCGTTTCCCCATGAACCTTCACTTTGACGATGGCTTCGGAAACGACCGATTGATTAGCGGATTTCTCAACAAGCATTTTGAACGATTCTAATGTGAAAATCTCTTCCAAGCCTTCGAATGCTTCGCGCAGCAAAAGCTCAAGCGTGGCATCGGCTCCTTCGAATTGGTAACCTTGATGCTCGAGATCTTTAATTTTTTCAATGACTTCTTTGGTTTTCTGATGTTCTTTATTGAAGTCTAGATTCAGTTCTTGAGCTTTCACAAGTACATTGCTTTGCCCCGCAAGCTCAGAAACAAGAACACGTTGTTTATTGCCGACAAGTTCAGGCTTCGTATGCTCATACGTGCTAGCATCCTTGAGAATGGCCGAAACGTGAATACCGCCTTTGTGCGCAAATGCCGCATTCCCAACATATGGCTGATTAACAGGCATATGCATGTTGGCGATTTCGCTAATGTATCTCGAAACAGGCGTTAATGATTTCAGTTGTTCTTCTGAAATAACCGAATAGCCAAGCTTCAACTGAAGGTTAGGGATAATGGAGCTAAGATTAGCATTACCGCAGCGTTCTCCATAGCCATTGATGGTTCCTTGAACTTGTCCTGCTCCTGCTTGTACAGCAGCAAGGCTGTTTGCCACACCTAATTCGCAATCATTATGAGCATGAATGCCAACGGGGGTAGTAACATTCTGTTTAACGGTAGTGACAATAGATGTAACTTCACCGGGTAATGAGCCGCCGTTGGTGTCACAAAGGACTATCCAATCAGCGCCAGCGTCCTGTGCTTTTTTGATTGTTTGCAAGGCATACTCGGGATTATTCTTGTAACCGTCGAAGAAATGCTCGGCATCATAGATGACTTCAAGACCGCAACTTTTTAAATAAAGAACGGAGTCATAGATCATGGCAAGATTTTCTTCAAGCGTGGTTTGAATGGCCGTTGTGACATGGAAGTCCCATGATTTACCGAAGATGGTTGCTACCTGAGCGCCTGACTCCACGAGTCTGTTCAGATTAATGTCGTCCGCAGCTATGGAATCCTTACGCCGTGTGCTTCCGAAAGCAGTAATCTTCGCATTTGTGAATTTCATGTCACGAGCGCGTTCAAAGAATTCAATATCTTTGCTGTTGCTGCCCGGCCATCCGCCTTCAATATAATGAACCCCAAGCTCATCGAGCTTGCGGGCAATTTTAATTTTGTCCTCGACAGATAAGCTGATGCCTTCTCCCTGCGTACCGTCTCGTAGTGTTGTGTCGAAGATTTTGACTGATGTTGGCATAGGTTCCTCCTTCAAAAGCTAGCAAAGTGACTTCGGTGCTTGATGTGTGGGTGCTTGTGCTTGCTTTAAAGCGCTAATGTATAATTTACGATTATACCATAATAGTATGGGTAAAGACATCATAACGCAAAAATACGTTTGCTTGAAAGAATAATTTTTTGTATGCTGAAAATGGCTCTAATAGTTGGTTGTTTATCAATGGGAGGGAATATAAATGGTGACAACTCAGCATCATTATCCCAAGCAAGGTAGAGTCATTTTGCATATAGACATGAATGCATTCTATTGCTCTGTTCATGAGGCTGTTGAGCCTGAATTATATAAAGGAAAGCCTCTGGCTGTTGCTGGTAGTGTTGAGCTTCGTAAAGGGATTATTGTTACTTCATCTTATGCTGCGCGCGCTGTAGGGATCAAGACAGGCATGCAAGTTAGGCAGGCGATGAAGTTGTGTCCAGATTTAATACTGATAAGACCTGATTTCGAACTATATCGCAGCTTCTCAAGACGCTTTATGCAGATTGCTTATAGTTATTCACCTATGGTGGAATCCATGTCAATCGATGAGTGTTTCGTTGATATAACAGGGTCCAAACAATTTGGAACCCCACTTGAGATCGCGAATAACATTCAGCAAAAGATCATGAAAGAACTGAAGCTGCCCTGTTCGATCGGCGTTGCTCCCAATAAGCTGCTTGCCAAGATGGGCTCCGATATGAAGAAACCGAATGGGATATCTGTCCTGCGTCTACGAGATGTTCCCACAGTATTGTGGGATAAACCGTGCAATTATTTATATGGAATTGGTAAAAAGACGGCGGATAAGCTGACTAGACTTGGCATCCATACGTTAGGTCAGTTGGCAGTAGGGGACGAATTGCTGTTAAGTAAACACTTTGGCATCTTAGGAGCACATTTGAAGCGTTCGGCTAATGGGATTGACCCTTCACTTGTAAACCCCGAACAAGAACAAAGCAAGTCAATTGGGCATACGACGACGCTGCCGCAGGATTTTACCGATACCAAAGAAATTCACCGAGTATTCTTAAATCTGGCGGATCAAGTAGCAAGAAGGCTTCGCAAGCAGGAGCTAATGGCATCCACGATCCAAATCACGATTCGTGATCCGGAGATGAGGACGATTACACGATCAGTTACCTTGCCTACGCCAACCGAGCATATGGACGATATTTATCGAACGTCGTGTCAGTTATATGATCATCAATGGGAGGAAGGCAACCCTGTTCGGCTGCTTGGGATTACGCTGCAAAATCTAACGATGAAGGAAGAAACGTTCGTTCAGTTGGATCTATTCGATTATGAAAAGCAGCCTAAACGAGAGAATTTGAACCGCATCATGGATGGACTTCGTGATAAATTCGGGGAAAATGCGATTCTAACTGCGGGGATGATGGGCGACAATCCTGCAACGTTGATTAGAAATCATAAAGCGAGGGGGACATCCCTGCAAATGGACCATTTGAGGAACAATCCCCTTCACAAAGAAGAGGAGAAGTGACGAAAGATGGCATATTGTATTGGCTTTGCTGGCTATTCGGACAGTGGGAAAACAACGTTAGTGGCCAAGCTAATCGTAGAAATGAAGCAGCGCGGCTATCGGATAGCCGTAATGAAACATGATGCGCATGGACATTATAAAGAAGCGGCAGGGACGGACTCCACAACTTTTGTAGAGTCCGGTGCAGAAGCGGTTGTAACCCTATCTCCAGATGGGATTCATGCGTTCGAAAAGAAGCGAAATCCAAGTTTAGAAGAACAGATAAGTGCTTATGCACATCTAGACTATGTTTTTATCGAAGGCTTTAAGAAGGAAAAGCATCCAAAGATTGCTGTTTTTCGTACTATAGAACAAAGTGAAATAATTCATGTTCTTGAGCCTGGGCCGATTGCTATTGCAACTGATATGGACAATTTCAACTTTGATTTAACAGCTTTTCCTTCCTTCGATTTGAACAATATCCGTGGTTTAGCTGACTTTATTGAACAATATGTTAAGAGCTATTAATTTTAAGGTTTGAACTTTGTCCGTATTTATATTATATTTTACATTGAGGATAATTTGAGGAGGAGTTAGAAATCATGGCAAAGTATACATTTGTTGATAAAGATACTTGCATCGCTTGCGGCGCTTGCGGAGCTACAGCTCCAGACATCTATGATTACGATGATGAAGGTTTGGCTGAAGTGATTTTTGATGGAGACGGCAACAAAGGGGTAACTGAAATCCCAGAAGATCTGTTTGATGATCTACAAGATGCACAAGATGGCTGCCCAACGGATTCCATTAAAGTTGCGGATACACCTTTTAGCTAATCAGTATAAAACATTATTTTGTGAAGTGATTCGCAGAATGTCGAAAGAGCTCAGTTCCTGCAAAGGAATTGAGCTCTTTTTTTGAACAAATTGTATTTACATGTAACTATTTATTGCCATTTTCTACGTGCCATCTTACAATGAAGCTAGTAAACATTGGGAGGATCTTATGGGTAAGAAGAAATGGATTCAAACTTTAGCGGTAGGACTTTTGTTGATGTTATTTTCGACATATTTCTACACGGTTAACTCTAGCGGCTTGTTTTATTTTGTTGAGGGTCCCCTCCAAGATGTTTTGCGGAAAGCTAAATCTGTGGATGAACGTCAGCCAGAGGATCGCATCAAAATTGTTAAGATTGATGAGAAATCACTTAAAGCAATCGGGAAATTTCCGTGGGATCGAACTACCTATGCGCAATTGATAGAGAAGCTAGAGCAGTCAGGCGCAGCAGCAATTGGTATAGACGTGGTTTTAGCTGAACCTTCGAAAAACCCCGCTGACGATAAAGCATTGGCTGATGTTTTGGCGAAGTATCAAAATGTCATCATGCCCGTCCAAATTAACTATCCCTCCAAGCAAGAACAAGCAGGCGATCTTGTACCTGAGAAAATCGACTACCCCACTCCAACACTAACAACCAGTAGGCAGCAAATGGCACATATTAATGTGTTTGTCGATAAGGATGGTAAGGCTCGGAAACTGCCAGTCGGGCTGCCGGATGAGAATGGAGTATACATACCTGCGTTCAGCGTTGCGCTTGCCAATCTAGTTCTGGATGATAAGGACAAAGTGAAGCGAGATGAAGCAACTGGAGAATGGAAACGCGGCAATAAAGTAATGCCAACGAACGAAAGAAATCAAGTTACGACTGAATTTTTCACACTGCCTAGGCAGAAAGTAGATGCAACTACAGGCTATGAATCACTTTCTTTCATTGATGTTATTAATAGTAAAAACCCCTTACCTTTGCAAGGCAGCATTGTTCTGGTAGGACCGTTCGTAACGGCCATGCAGGATGAATATCCAACGCCGATCAGCTCTGTTAAGATGTTCGGGATCGAAATACATGCGAATATGATTCAAACTTTATTAGAAAGCAAGTTTTATAAAGATACAAGTAAGCCTTTTGGCGTAGGTATTATCTTACTAATTTCTTTGCTTGCCATTTTCTTATTTCATAGATATAAAGGCAAAACAGCCCTATTTATTTTTCTAGGAATGTTCGTGATCTATGGTGGCGTATGGTTAACCTTCTACATTGCTGGATCAACCTTCGCTCCTCTTGTATACCCGCAATTTGCTTTGGTTACGATCTATATTTGGTCGTTGGTGAGTCATTACCTGGAAGAGCGGAAGGAGCGCAACCGCGTAACCGGTATCTTCGGAAGGTTCGTTTCCAAAACGGTAGTAGACGAGCTGTTGCAGTCAGGTGAAGATGTTAAGCTTGGCGGCAGTCGTAAAGATATCTCGCTTATTTTCGTAGATATTCGCGGGTTTACCCCTATGTCGGAACGACTAGAGCCCGAGCAAGTTATTCAAGTATTGAATGAGTATCTGGATGTATGTACGAAAGCTATTTTCAAATTTAACGGGACTCTCGACAAATTTATTGGTGATGGTGTCATGGCGATGTTCGGCGCTCCGATTGAATATGACAATCACCCTGAGATGGCTGTGCGAGCAGCAATTGAAATGAAGTCGCAGGCTACGGTTCTTGAGCAGAGATTGATTGAAAAATATGGAATCGGTGTGAAATTCGGTCTGGGTATTAACAGCGGACCTGCGGTTGTTGGAAACATTGGTTCCGAAGATCTAAGGCTCGATTATACGGCTATCGGTGATACGGTTAACTTGTCTGCTCGATTAGAAGCGAACGCGAAACCAGGTCAAATTCTAATTAGTGAACAGACCTATGCGAGGGTCAAAGACCTTTTTGAGATAGAATCAATCGGTGAAATTAAGGTCAAAGGAAAAGAAAAGCCCGTGGCGGTATATGAAGTTATCGGGAATCTCTAATAAATGAATGCTGGGGAGGAATTCGGTGTGGGAATAACTAAGAAATCATTTGTATCATTATTCTTAAGTTCTTGTTTAGTCTTTAGTTTGGTCTCAGCGCTGCTTGTAAAACCTGTGGACGCAAAAACCGTTCGAGTAGCTGTCATTGCGGCATTATCCGGTGATGTAACGATCAAGAAAGGCGGAGGTTCCAAATCGTACGATGCCTATGAAAGTATGAGTTTAAATCAAGGCGACACGGTTTACACAGGAGCTAGCTCATCCGTCACGCTTAATTTGAGTAATGGGGATGCGGACGTAACATTAGGCGAAAATGCTGAGATTAACGTGTCAGACCTAAATACCTCAGATGGAAATAAGAAATCCAAGCTTAAAGTATGGGCCGGATCCATGTGGGTCAAGGTGAAGTCATTAGCTGGATCAGATGATGAATTTGAAATTGAGACACCAACAGCTGTTATGGGTGTTCGTGGAACGCAGTTCTTTGTTACCGTTGATCCGAAAACAGGCGCAATTAAGATGGCGGTTGGAGCAGGGAAAGTCTCCGCATCGACTGTAAAGAACGGCGCTGACTCCACTCAAAAGTCTACAATTACATACTTATATCCAACGCAACAAATTTCTTTGGATTCTAGGGATGAGACGGATGATCTGTCTCTGAAAGTAGATTTTCTTGATTTAGATGATTTTATTAAAGATGCATCACCTGAAATCATTAAAGAGATTATCCTGAATAAGGCCGAAATAGATAAAGAAAATGAAGAGTTTTTTGCTAAGAAAAAGAAAGAAATCGAAGAAGGCAAACTCGTGGATGATAAGACTTCTTTATATGTGAAGGATCAAGCTGAATTAGATAAAGTGAAACAAAACTTAGATAACTTAATTGGAAATATTGCTAAGAAGGCTCTCACGGAAAATAAGGTGGATAAAGAGTCTTTGAATAAACTCATTGAACAAGCAAATGCAAAAATCGATAAACAAGAAAAGAAATTAAATTTAAACAATGTTAAAGAATTAGATAAAACGGCAGGTGTCGACGCAGAAAAAGAAAAAATAAAGAAAGAGATGCTTCAAAAACTTGAAGCAGAGAAGCTTAAAAAGCAACTGGAAGGAGCGAAGAAGCAAGAAGAACTCAAAAATAAGCTGGCTGCTGCGCTTAAAGCTTTGGAAGATCAAAAGAAAAAGATTCTCGAAGCAACGAAAGTGGCGGAGGAGAAGGCTAAAGCAGAAGCTGAAGCAAGATTGAAAGAACAGAATGGGACGAATACTTCAGTACCGGGATCAGGAGGCAATTCGGGGAATTCAGGGGATACAGATCCAGTTCCAGTTCCGGTGCCTGCATTGACAGTAGCAAGTACTGTTATCGCGGAAGCTGCTGCAAACGATGGCAGTATTACTGCAACGCAAGAGATTACACTAGCAAATGGTACGTTTGCTGCTGACATGAGCACTGGTGTATCTGTTAATAACTTGCCAATAGGATTAAGTACTTACGTAACTCGTGTTAACGATAGACAAATAAAAATTGCTTTCAGTGGAAAAGCATCATCACATGCAGCAGCGAATGATGTCTTGGATGCAACTGTTACGATCGCAAAGGCGAAAATAGTGGGAGCAACTGGAGATGTAACTTCGAATGCTTTTAAATTCCAGTTTAGCGATGCAGTTCCTGCCGTAAGTTTAGATGCTACTACACCAGGTACGGATGGTAAATTTAATTTAGATATCAACTTGAGAGATTTTGTTGATTTAAATGAAATTTATGGGGTTGAAGTTCACTTAACATATGATTCAAATATTGGTTTTAATAGCGGAGAATGGGCAAGTAATTCGGGTATTTTTGGATCAAATAGTGCAGATCATGTGAAAGAGTATTCAAATGGAATGAAGAAAGAGCTTGTATTTGCAGTAACCAATTTTGGTGAAGGATCAAGTAATATTAAGGTAGATGGCATTGGGAAGCTCGTAACTATTCCATTTATCGGCTTTACAAATCTGGAAATATTAACGACAACCCCTAATACAATTTTTGTTGAAAAGATTGTCATTGTTAATAAAAGCAATGCAGGAGTTCGATCGATTGAAGTTCCCGAACTGCCTAAGAAAACAGTCAATTTGCCCCCAATTAATACAGATTAATTATTTTAAGATAGCAAAAAGGAGAAACCAATGAAACCCTTAAAACATATATTCGTTTCATCCCTAGTGGCCGCAACCTTTTTGGGAGGTTCATCCGCAATGGCGGCAGGATTGTCGGCGGATGCTCTATTATCCAGCAATGGTCAGATCCTATCGGACGTGTCGACCTTCGCAGGAATCGGCGATTTTGAAGATATGAATGGGGATGCGCTAAGTGCGGCATTCCGTGCTCCAGGCAGCGTTGTCCAACTTTCAGATGGCAGTATTCTTGTCGCTGATACAAGGAATCATCTCATTCGTAAAATTTCAGGAGGGAAAGTAACAACTTTCGCTGGTCCTGAGCTTGTCGTTACTAAGAACAACCAAGGATTTCCAACAGGAGGTCTTGTTGATGGAAAATCGTCAGAATCCTTTTTCAATGAGCCCACAGGATTAGCAGTAGATGCCAAAGGGAATGTGTATGTAGCTGATTCAGCAAATAACGCAATCCGTAAAGTGGATACGAATGGTCAAGTTTCCACGTTGGCTGGAAATGGTGTTCCTGGAAGTAAGGATGGAAAAGGTGCTGAGGCAAAATTTAATCACCCAAGTGATGTTGCGGCAGCTGGAGATGGAACCGTGTATGTCGCGGATTCACTCAATCATGTTATCCGTAAAATAGCCGTTGACGGCAGTGTTTCTACTTTGAATGCGGCTGCGACTCGAGCTATTCAAATACGTCCAGGGGAAGCTTCTTTCGCTGGTGAATTTCAAGATGGCAGCTTAGCCACAGCGAAGTTCAATGAACCTGCTGGATTGGTTTTAGATAGCAAAGGCAACTTGTTTGTAAGTGATACAGGCAACCAACGTATACGTTATATCGACCTCCAAGCAGGGACGGTGACTACGGTGGCTGGATCGACACCCGTTTTAAGCAATCAAACAATCTATGATAAAAATGAGTTATATGCAGGTGGAGACTTTGCAGATGGGGACGCGCTTAAAGCGAAGTTTGACTTCCCTAAAGGGCTTGCTGTTACCTCCGAAGGCGGGGTTTTAATCTCAGATAGTTTGAATCATGTGATTCGTTATTTGCTGAATGGCAAGGTTTCAACGATTGCTGGGACAGTCCAAACTGGTGAAGCGGACGGCGTGGAACAAGCAGCTGAGTTTTATAATCCGAATGACGTTCTTGTAACTGCTCAAGGTAATATTGTGGTTGCTGACTCCTCTAATAATAAAATTCGTAAAATTACTCCTTACCAATTACCTGGAAATCTAGCAAACAATAACCAAGTAAAAGTGGTAAATGGTGATAAAGTGATTTTATTCGATGCAGAGCCTGAAATTCAGGGTGGACGTACGATGGTTCCAGTTCGTGCCATAAGTGAAACTTTTGGCTATGAAGTCAAATATGTCGAGCTAGCTGGGAAATCAGTCGTTCAGCTGATCAAAGGTGATGTTACGGTTGAGCTAACAATTGGTGAAACAGGCGTTGTTCGTAAACAAGTGGGTCAATCAGACGTCAAACAAGTGACGGATGCATCTCCTTATGTGAAACAAGATCGTACGTATGTGCCGGTGCGTTTCTTCGCAGAGCAAATCGGCTTGGATGTCCAGTGGGATGCCGCTCACCAAACAGCCATTTTACGCACGAAATCATATGTGAAATAAGCAATCCGCAAGACGAGCCTGGCAGGGGGAAACCCTTGTCCAGGCTCTTTTTTTCATGACTTCATCTCTAGGTCATTTTTGCCGATAAATGAAAGAGAGTTACAAAGTAGTTGATAGGAGGTTTTCTAGATTGAAGGACAAGAATCGCATTGATCAGTTGGAACGTTTTTTCCAACATAATCCGATCGAAGATCCTCTTTATCTCAAAAAATATGTGAAAGAACATCCTGATCATAAAATGGCTTGGTACTTATTAGGCAGAGAATACGCAGCGCAAGGCAAGGAAGGCAAAGCGGCCTATTGTTTCGCACAGTCTGGGGAGATCTATGAGGCTTTTGAACGCCAGAAAATAACGATAGAAGGACCTTTACCTACTGCACCTTCTTCAGCCTTACATAAAGGCACTACCGTGACATCTGTTAAAAGTAAGTCCAGTGGTAAGGGGAAATGGATGCCGTTAATGGTCATTCTACTCCTACTAGCTGTTCCCGCTGCCATGGATTTAGCGAAGAACGATATGGGGAACATCCCGAATGAGACTGTTGCTGCAGCTCAAACTGCAGGGAATGCACCTGCACCTCCTATGCAGGAAGGGGCTTCTGGATTAAAGCTCTATTTCTCTAATGGGGATTGGGGTAAGAAGCTGCAGCAAGTACTGAAATCTTCAGGATCAGGAGCGGGAGAATCTGTCATCATGGAAGCTCCCCGGAGTGCAGATGGTAAATGGAACGAGTGGAACAGGTCGGTGAAACCTTTGATCGGTGTTGAGAGCAAAGGGGGAGGCGGGGGTTCAGCAGCACTAAAGTATTACCAGTCTCAGACTTGCTCCTGCGAGGTCGCAGATAGCTCCGCGCTTGTTCCAGTCATAGCGAATTGGATGCATGAGCGTGAGCAAGCTATTGTCTTACAAAGTGCAATCCAGGCCTATCAAAAAAAGACCGGAATGCTGCCAGAGAAACCTGAACAGCTTACGAAACCTTACCCCAATAATCTCCTGCCAGGACTCACTCCTGAGATGCAGGAGGCGTTCCCTCAAGCTGTAAGTAAGGTTAACGAAAGCGCAAAAGCGGGGAAAGCGCAGGATCCGATACAAACAGCGGATAAAACCGAGCAGCCGAAACAAGAGCTCAAAGAACAGGCCGCGCCATCTAGTTCGCAACCGAAAGCTTCCGCAGACCCACTGTTGGAACCGCTTAGGATTGTTATTGATATCGATAAGTATCGTTTGGCTCTCGTTAGTGGTGATTTCATCATCCGCAGCTACCCAGTTGGCTTAGGAGGCGAGAAAACGCCGCAGGGGGAGTTCTTCATTAGTGAAAAGGTGCGAAATCCGAATGGCAAATCGAATGGAGAATTTGGCAGCCGTGGGATGACTTTGTCGGATACACTTTATGCGATTCATGGTACGAATAAGCCTTCCAGCATCGGGAAAGATGAATCACATGGCTGTGTTCGCATGCTTCAAGATGACGTTGAAGAGCTCTATAACATGGTGACTCATGAAACGAAAGTGACGATTGGTAAAGGGGTATTATCACCTTCTTCTAATTCAGACGGTGGAAATGGTAATGGCGGTGGTAGTCCTGGTCTTGGAGCTGGGGGAGGGAAGCCAGATCAATCTTTTGGCCTTCCATTGCAGACCAATGACAGCAACCCGAGTAAGAAATATAAATGGCTTGATTAACACAGTGGAAACATAACAAAACCGTCTGAATGTACTTCGGACGGTTTTGTTATGTTGTACTAGCGTTCCAAAGTTTTAATCTTGACAACGATGGAGAAAGCGATTACAATTCAAAATGTGATGATTTCAATCAGTTCTTTCCTAATCATTTGTCCAAAATGATCAGTAACGTCATAGTAATGATGACAACAAGCAAAATGGATCCTGTCCAAATGATCGCTTTCTTATTAACTTCTTCTTTGGCTCTACGATTGGACATGATCGGTTTACGTTTGGACATTGGAATCACCTTTTCCTTAGGGATTAAAGAATATGGTTCTATCATAGCATAAGTAGGGTCATTCATAGAATATGAATGTTTAAATGAATAATAATTCAAGTATTGACGACCATGTCATTTTATTGTAAGATTTAATCACGCGAAATGCTAATATCAATTGAATATGTCAGTTTTAATAACATGTTACCGTAAGGGCATTAGTTATTGAAGAATGTAAGTCTTCTTCTATAACTATGCCCTTTTTATTTTTGCCAAAAATGAGGAAACCTGAAGGGGGTTGGTAGCGCAAACTACAAGGAAAGTTAAATTTAAGACTACGCTACTTCATAAATAACCATCAGACTTATTAAAAAAGGGAGAAGATGAACACATGAATATGAAAAAATGGTCAACAATGGGCTTGGCTGCATCTATGGTACTTGTAGCAGCAGGTTGTGGTAAATCTACACCAGTTGAAACAACAAAACCAGCTGCATCGGCTGCGCCGACTACAGCGGCTTCAGCGGCTCCAACAGCTGCTGGTCCCAAAAAATTAACCGGTGATTTTGAGATCCAGTATTTTGTTGGCGGATATGGCGACAAATGGTGGAAAAAAGTTATTGCTGATTTCCAAGCAGCAAACCCTGATCTGAAAATTAAAGAAAGTGCGGGACCAAAAATCAACGAGCAAATGAAACCCCGTTGGATCGCTGGTACTCCACCTGATTTCGTATACATTGACGGACCTGAATTGTTCGATCGCCAAATGGTTACAGACGGACAGCTTGAAGATTTGACGGATTGGATTAAAGATGCTAAAAACGTTGACGGCGAGAAAATTATTGATTTGCTTGCTCAAAAACCACAAGAGTTTGATGGTAAAATCTACAACGTTCCATTCGTAATGAGCTCATGGGGTATTTTCTACGATAAAGCCCTGTTCAAAGATAAAGGTTGGGTAGAGCCAAAAGATTTCGAAGAATTCCTAGCGGTAAGTGAGAAAATTAAAGGTGCTGGAATTAATCCATTCATCCATACGGGTAAATATCCATACTACATCAACGGTGGTGTATTACTTCCAGCTATCGTATCTGCTAACAATAATGACTACAAATTGCTGCAAGACATGTCTACAAATAATCTAGAAGCTTGGAAAAACCCAGCTATCATTAAAGGTCTTAATAAAATCGTTCAGCTTCGTGACAAAGGTTACATCGATAAAGCATCCGTGCAAATCAACCACACGGATTCCCAATCCTTGTTCCTGCAGCATAAAGATGCTTTTATCCCGAACGGTCTATGGCTGCCAAACGAAATGGCCAAAGACGTACCAGCCTCCTTTGATTTCGGATTCATTCCGTCCATCACACAAGATAAAGGTGGAAAAGCTGTAGCGAATACGTCTACGTCTACTTTTGCAATTGCGAAAAAAGCGAAAAACAAAGAAGCAGCAAAAGCGTTTATGCAATTCGTATTCTCTAAAACACAAGCTTCCCAGTGGGCTGAGTTGAGTGGTGCTCCTTCTAACGTAAAAGGTGACATCTCCTCCTCCAAAGCACCTAACTTCGTTAAAGATGCGGCGAAATTCTTGTCATCTCCTGAAACAGTTGTAGTGCCAACAGTCTCCTTCGCGGCAGACGTTGACAAAGCGATGCAAGATGCAACAGTGGCATTGACAATTGGTACAATTACGCCTGAAGAGTGGGTAAAACGTGTAACAGATGTCGTAGCGAAACAAAAGAAATAGGAACTGAATGAAGCAGTGCGGAGAACAAGGAAGGCATTAGCCTTAGGAGTTCTCCGCCATTTTAATGATAGGACGGTGAGGATAGAATGAAGACCAACTCGAAAATGTGGAAACGGAATTTGTTCATCGCTTCATTCATCATTCCGACTTTTCTTTTCTTCTGTGTGTTTACGATCTACCCTGTTATACAGGCTTTGCAGAAGTCATTCTATGATTGGTCCGGAATGTCAGAGAATAGCACGTTTATTGGGTTTGATAATTTCGTTGAATTATTTAAGGATCCCATTGTACTTAGAGCCATCGGGAATGATTATTTTTTAGTCGTAGGTAAAGTCATTGGCATTATGATTCTGGCGACGTTCTTCGCAGTTGCCTTAACTCGTTTCAAGCTGAGAGGCTCTGGTTTCTTCCGCGCCATATTTTTTATCCCAAATGTGATCTCCGTTGTTGTTATTGGTGTGCTCTGGAACTTCATCTATAATCCACAAATTGGATTCCTGAATGCGTTCTTATCACTATTCACAGGAAATAAAGTTGATATTACTTGGTTAGGATTTCCACAGCATACGATCTGGATGCTATTACCCCCAACGATTTGGGCTGGTATCGGCTTCTATATGATCTTGATGATTGCTGCAATCGTGAATATTCCTGCTTCCTACTATGAAGCAGCTAATATAGACGGAGCGGGTCAATGGTCGCAATTCCGCAACATTACCATGCCGCTCATCTGGGAGCAAATTAAGGTTTCCATTGTGAATATTGTCATTACGACACTCAATGGGTCATTCGTCATTGTTCAATTAATGACAAACGGCGGACAGCCTGATAATACGACCCAAGTTATGGGATCTTATCTGTATCGGATGGCTTTTCAACAATATCATTTCGGTTATGGAGCAGCCATCGGTGTCATGATCCTAATCGTTTCACTGATTACTACCCTTGTTCTGCAGCGTATTATGCGCCAAGAAACAATCGAAATGCATTAAAGTCATCCTAGAAATAGATACTGAAGGAGGGGGAACCATCGTATGATCATCAAAAACCCGTTAGCCAAAATGTTTGTCTGGATCATTCTTCTTATTTGGAGCGTCGCCGTCCTGTATCCATTGATTTGGACACTGCTCGATGCTCTCAAAAATAATGAGCAATTTTTCTTAAATGCCCCGTGGGCATTGCCTAAATTCCCGCTGCTTTGGTCAAATTTCTCCTATGTTTGGAGCAAATATAATTTTAGCACTTATTTCATGAACTCTATTGTTGTAACGGTTGGAAGTACCCTTCTGGGTATGATTCTTGCAGCAATGACTGCTTATATCCTAGCTAGGTATGATTTTAAAGGGAACAAAATCCTCCTAACGATCTACATCTCGTCCATGATGATACCGTTCGCGCTAGCATTGATTCCATTGTTCTTCTTATTGAATGATTTGCATTTAATTAATACATGGTTAGGATTAATTCTGGTCTATGCGGCACTCAATCTTCCTTTTGGAATTTTCTTACTTGTAGGATTCTACAAATCGCTGCCAAAAGAAATTGAAGAAGCGGCGATTATTGACGGGACCTCCCATTACGGTACGTTCTTCCGCGTTATGCTGCCTTTGTCTCAACCGGGTCTAATCACGGTGATGATTACAAATATGCTGAATAACTGGAACGAGTACTTCCTAGGGGTTGTCTTGACCAATGAACCAACCAAGTACACGCTTCCAATCGGTCTTGCTGTTATGCAGGCAGAGATGCAGTATCGAGTTGAGTGGGGACCGTTATTCGCAGGTCTGCTAATAACGACACTTCCAACGTTGATTGTGTATATGATCTTTCAACGTCAAATTGCAAGTGGAATTACTGCAGGTGCTGTGAAATAACTGTATACTCGGTTGCATAGAAAAAACACCTTATCCTAGAGGATTTTATCCTTCCGGGAGGGTGTTCTTTCTACTATAATTGGGATAGGAAAGAGCAAACAAGAAACGGCCAAACTTGTAGGCTTTTATAGGGGAACATGACATGAGAGCTATGTATATATTGCAGAAAATAGGACGTTCATTGATGATTCCGATTGCGGTGCTGCCGGCGGCATCCATTCTTTTACGTATTGGGAAAATGACGTTTAGTGATCCATTTCTTATGCAGGTGGCACAGATTTTCGAGTTAGGCGGAAGTGCGATTTTTGATAATTTGCCATTCATATTTGCAATTGGTATAGCCATTGGACTAACGTCTGGAGACGGGATAGCGGCACTTGCTGCTGCGGTTGGCTATCTAGTGTTCGACAATGTCTTAAAGCATTTTCAAGTGGGGACTGACTCTGCGGAACGGCTGGATATGGGTGTTCTAGGCGGTATGCTCGTTGGCATGCTATCTGCCACGTTCTTTAACAGGTTCCAACATACCCGGCTGCCCAAGGCGCTCGGATTTTTCGGTGGCAAACGATTCGTTCCGTTAATTACATCTTTGGTCATGGTTTTTCTAGGAGTGTTGATGGGTTTCATCTGGCCTCCAGTTCAGAAGGGCATAAGTGTAATCGGCTTATGGATCGTTGATAACGGGAACATTGGCGTATTCATCTACGGAATGATGAACCGGCTTCTGATCCCAACGGGTTTGCATCATATTATTAATAATATAGCTTGGTTTCAAATTGGAGATTATATCACGCCAACGGGTAAATTGCTGCATGGCGATATCTCCCGATTTTTTGCTGGAGATCCAGAAGCGGGACTATTCATGACAGGTTTTTATCCCGTAATTATGTTTGGGCTTCCTGCTGCAGCCTTAGCTTTAATTAAAAGTTCATCTTCTAATCGTCAGTTTGTTGTTCCTGTGATGCTTAGTGCAGCATTAACCAGCTTCCTAACAGGCATAACAGAGCCAATTGAGTTTGCTTTTATGTTCTTAGCACCAGGTTTATATCTGATACATGCCGTCTTAACTGGCTTTTCCATGGTGATAATGAATATGCTTCAGGTGAAAATGGGATTCGGTTTCTCAGCCGGATTTATTGATTTCGTTCTCAGCTGGCATCAATCTACGAATCCTTATTTGATTGTTTTAGTTGGAATAGGGTACTTCTTCCTATATTATGTCGTATTTCGGACCTATCTTCATTTCTTTCCATTCAAAGTGCCCGCTCAGGACGAAGCTGTTCAGTTTGAAACAGAAGATGCCACGGAGGCCATCGAAGAAACGAAAGAAGACCGTCCAACTAGCATTCTAAGACATATTGGCGGACCTTCTAACATTATCTCGATAGATGCTTGCATTACACGACTACGCCTCTTGGTGAGTGAAGAAAATTTAGTTATGGACAGCGAGCTTAAAAACCTTGGTGCTATTGGGGTTATCAGACTTGGTAAAGGAAATGTACACGTTGTTTTTGGTACGGAATCGGAACAAATTAGAGAAAGTATAAAGCCCTTGCTTCACCTGCAAAAAGACAAATCAGGACAAGCCTAAGAACGCGGAGGTGTCTTATGATTGAACGGACGATCATTCATGTACTGTCCCATAATGTGGTGATGGCACATTTGACATCAGGGAAAAATTCAATTGCTTTTGGTAAAGGAATTGGATTCAAAAAAACGCCAGGAATGCTCATTAGTGAAGGCGAAATCACACAAGAATTTCTCCTGCATACATCCGAAGTTCTTAAAAACTACGAACAAATTCTGAATGCGGTTGATTTGAAAATTATCGGGATTACGGAGGAAGTCATCGCTTATGCGCAAAGCATGCTGGAAGGCGACTTCTCTGAAACGATCCACGCCTCGTTGGTCGATCATATTAACTTTGCGGTCGAACGACAAAAGCGCGGTATTTTCATCACGAATCCATTTGCTTATGAAATTGGGTATATGTATCCTGAGGAATACAAAGTAGCCAAGAAGTCCGTAGATTTCCTCAATGATCATTTGGATGTGAAATTGCCGGAAGATGAAGTTGCCTTCTTGGCCATGCATTTCAATGGCGCACGCAAAAAAGAGCAAGCTTCTGATTCCTTAGCGGTAGTTAGAGTCGTATCGCAAACGATTGAGTCAGCCAAAGAATTGGGCTTTAATTTCGATGATTCATTCTCAACGCTGCGGTTCATTAGTCATTTAAAAGGTGTTATTGAACGGGTCAAACAAAAAAAGACACTCCAGAACTCGCTGCTTGAAAAGATTAAAGAGGAGTATGGAGACACCTATGTGAAGGCGAAGGTATTATCTCTCATGCTGAGTGATTCTCTCCAATTAGAAGTGCCTGACGATGAAACGGGTTACTTGACGATGCATCTGGAACGACTGCTGCAACGTACCGAAGCATAGGTGGTTAAATAGCTAATCTGGATTCCCTTGCAACCTTCATGGAGCAGGGATTTTTTGTTTGAAATAGAGGCGAAATGCCTTTCAGTGGATTGCATATTTGTACGTTGTCAGCTAAACTGACTGTTAGAGTCATTAGAGAACGGAGTGCATAGGACATGCTGTATAAGAAGTTAGGAAAACCAATCTTGTTCCGAATGGATCCGGAGAAGGCGCATCATCTTACGATTGACGGGCTAAGTGCTTTAGGGAGCTTACCAGGTGGGAAGCAATTACTTAAATCCATGTATGGAGTGCCCTATTCACCACTCTTGGCCCAACAATTATGGGGACTACAATTCGCGAATCCAATAGGTCTGGCAGCTGGTTTAGATAAAAATGCCAAGGCTGTAAAGGGATTCTCACAACTAGGCTTTGGTTTCATGGAAGTAGGTACAATTACACCAAAGCCACAACCGGGCAATGAGCTGCCGCGGCTATTTCGTCTTCCGGAAGACAAGGCGCTTATCAACCGAATGGGCTTTAATAATGTAGGTACAGACATGATGGCAAAAAACCTGAGGAAGACAGGTAAACGTGACATACCCGTAGCTATTAACATAGGTAAAAATAAGACGACACCGAATGAACAGGCCGAAGAGGATTATCGAGCATGTATTCGGGAGTTATATACATATGGTGATTTCTTTGTTGTGAATATAAGCTCACCAAATACACCGGATTTGCGTAATTTACAGCATGGGAACGATTTGAAGCGATTGCTTGATGCAGTTACAACGGAAATGCAGCTTCAAGAGAAGAAGAATGGTCATTCAGGTAAACCTGTATTGGTTAAAATTGCGCCGGATCTCACGGATGAAGAGCTTGAATTAACCGTGCATACGATTAAAGATAGCGGTATTTCTGGGATTATCGCCACGAACACAACGCTCAGCAGACAAGGACTAGTCCACCCTAATCGCGAGCAAGCAGGCGGACTTAGCGGAAAGCCTCTAACGCAGCGAACAACGGAAGTCATTAGACGTGTCTATCAACTGACGGAAGGCAAACTGCCGATTATTGGTTCCGGAGGGATATTTACTGCGCAAGATGCCTATGACAAAATACGGGCAGGAGCAAGCTTAGTTGAAGTGTATACGGGCTTTATTTATGAAGGACCTGGGATGCTTACAAGCTTGAATAAAGGTCTTCTAGATTTGCTGAGGAGAGACGGATATACACATATTTCCCAGGCAATCGGCGCAGATCAGCACTGACTTCATTCAGAATGGAGGATAAAAGGATGGATGGACGAGATTGGAAGAAATTTCTCCTGCCTTATGAACAAGCGGTGGAGGAGCTAAAAGTAAAATTCAAGACATTGCGTGGCGAACTCAAGAGTAGAGAAGAGTATGCACCTATTGAATTCGTAACGGGACGAGTCAAAAAGATATCAAGTGTACTGGAGAAAGCGAAACGCCTGAGTGTCCCGATGGATCAATTAGAGTCCGGTATCGAGGATATCGCTGGGATTCGGATTATGTGTCAGTTTGTAGAAGACATTGATCGTTTGGCCGAGCTGATTCGCAGCAGACAGGATATGAATGTAGTCTACGAAAAAGATTATATTGCCAATAAGAAACCGAGTGGCTATCGCAGCTTTCATATTATTATCGAATATCCCGTTCAAACCGCTTTAGGTATGAAACGAATATTAGCTGAGGTGCAAATTCGGACACTCGCCATGAATTTCTGGGCGACGATCGAGCATTCTCTGAATTATAAATATAAAGAACAATTGCCAGTTGAGGTTAGAGCTCGCCTTAGTAAAGCAGCCGAGGCTGCTTATCTATTAGATCAGGAAATGTCCAGCATTCGTGGTGAGATTGTTGCGTCTCAGAAGATGTTTGAGGATAACTCGAATTTGGTTAATATCGTACTCAATAACATTCAGGAACTTTATTTCTATCATAGAGTTCGGGAAGCCGCTCAATTTCAGCTGAGGTTTAATGAGATATGGGAGACGGAAGAAGGTTTGAGTGATCTGTCGTCCGATATTGAGGCTGCAATCGCCAGAGCGAAAAAAGGAGACAATAACTGATCTATGAGTACCTATGATCGTTTATATGTGGCTTACTTATACTATTTCAATGATCAGCGAGACTATTTCGAATGTCATGAAGTGATGGAGGAGCTTTGGCTGGAGGAAGGCCGAAGCCCCTTATACCAAGGTCTACTGCAGGTTGCAGTGGGCCTTTATCATCATGCGAATGGAAACGTAAGCGGTTCCATCAAGCTCTTTAGCGCAGGACTAAATAAGCTAGCGCCATACCCTGCACATACGCTCGGCATAGATTTGGAAAGATTGATCCGAGATAGTGGGGAGTACTTAAAAAAGCTTCTGCGTATAGAGGAAGAACCGTTCGCTCCATATGACCTCAATATTCATATCCTAGATGATGAGCTGGTTGAACTTCTTGCGAAATTGAAGCTGAACCCCCCTGGGCATGAAGAGGAGGAAGGCCATGATTGAGGTTCGTCAGCTGAGCAAATATTATCAAGTACATGAGCGAGAGCCTGGATTCATGGCATCTTTGAAAAGCTTGTTTCACCGCAAGTTCCGCACAGTTAAAGCTGTGGACGATGTTTCCTTTTCCATACCTGAAGGTGAAATTGTGGCTTTTCTTGGCCCGAATGGGGCTGGTAAGACGACTACAATGAAAGTATTAACTGGACTGCTGCATCCTTCAGGTGGTGAAGTGAATGTGGGCGGTTTTGTTCCTTTTCAACAAAAAAAAGAATTTAAGAAACAAATTTCGCTAGTCATGGGACAGAAAAGTCAGCTTATCTGGGACATACCCGCAGCGGAAACGTTTCTTGTTAATAAAGTCATCTATGAGATACCTGATCGGGAATATGAAGAAACCTTAGGAGACTTAGTGCAGTTGCTCCAGTTGGAAGAAGTTATCCGCAAACCAGTTAGACAGCTTTCGTTGGGGGAGCGGATGAAGTGTGAGTTGGCAGCAGCGCTGCTGCATCGCCCACGCATTGTATTTCTAGATGAGCCGACGATTGGCCTCGATGTGAATATGCAGGAAGTGATGCGCCGATTCATTCAGGATTACAGCCGTAAATATAAGGCAACCATTTTACTGACAAGCCACTATATGGCGGATGTTACGGCATTATGTGAGCGAGTGTTGGTGATTGGAAAAGGTCGACTCCTTTACGATGGTGCTATTTCCCAACTGGTTGACAAGTATGCGCCTAATAAGCGTATTCGTCTTCAATTGGCTAAGCGGGTTAAGGAGTCAGAGCTAATCGATGTAACCCAAGGGTTAGGGACGTTATTTCATTATGCGTTTCCAAATGTGGAAATAGATGTGCCGAGAGAGCAAGTTTCTGAACTTTCAGCTCGATTATTAACCCATTTGACGGTATTGGATTTGACCATTGAAGATCCTTCCATGGAATCGGTGATCGCACAAGCCTTTGAAGCGGGGACCGAAGGGGGAAGTTAAGGACCATGAAGGCGTTAGCTTTATTTTGGCAAAAATATTGCATGCTGCTTCGAGTTGAATGGGCTGTTATGTTTGCCTACCGGAGTGAATCGCTCATTTGGATGATAGGGGCATTCATTCAACCGCTTGTCAGTATGGCTGTTTGGCTCTCGATAAGCGATAACAATTCCATTGGTGGCTATACAGCTCATGATTATATGGTGTATTTCCTGGGAGTACTGCTTGTAGATCGATTGACGAGTACATGGGATGTGTGGGAGCTGGATGCCAGCATTCAGGACGGGTCGCTCTCAACTAAGATCGTACGACCCTTCCATCCGGTTCACTGGAGTATCTCTCAAAACCTCGTATATAAGTTGTTTTTTGCTGTTTTGCTAATACCTGCATGGGCGATAGCTGCCGCGTTTGTCCCTATGTTTAGGTTGACTATTTCCTTGGAAATAATTGCACTCTCTTTCTTCGCTATCGTACTTTCCTCTGCAATCCGCTTTCTAATTGGTTTCGAGTTTGGTCTGATGGCTTTTTGGACGAATAGAGCGAATGCGATTTATAGTTTGTATGAGGGTGTTCATTTGTTTCTTGCTGGACGATTAGCCCCACTGAGTATGTTTCCTTCTTGGGTTGAAAAAATGGCAGTATGGCTTCCTTTCTATGGAACCGTCGGGTTTCCAGTTGAGCTGCTAACAGGCAAGCTTGAGCTTGGCTCATCAGCCATCATTCAGAACTTTGCGATACAGCTTACTTGGTTAATTGTCCTTCTTGTTACGTTTCGTTTGTTGTGGAGACAAGGCATGAAGAAGTATGGCGCTGTGGGCGGATGAGGAAGGGCGGTGCGAAGTGATCAAGTACATACGACTATTTAGGGAGTTTATGAGGGCATGTTTAGTCGAAGAATTCGAGTATAGAGCTAATTTTGCCGCAAATCTCCTATCCACTGTATTTTGGCTCTTCATGGCGATCTTGACCGTTCAAGTATACTTTTATCGAACACAGGAGATTGGCGGCTGGGGTTTCTATGAGGTGTTGGTGCTTCTAGGTATTTTCAATGCTGTACATGGATTTATTGAGTTTATCCTTCAGCCGAATATGTCTCGTCTCGTCAGTCATATCCGTAAAGGGACTTTGGATTTCATCCTTACGAAACCAGTTGACAGCCAATTTTACATTAGTTTTAGACATCTGGTTTTCTGGCGATTAGCCGATATTATTCTTGGCTTGGGCTTGACGGCTTACGCACTCGTGGAGCTGAACGCTGTTCCTAGTGTTGTGGAGCTTATTCGCTTTGTCATTGTTTTCCTTGCATCTTTGGTTGTGGTCTATTCGCTTTGGATGGGCATGATGATGTTCTCTTTCTGGGCTGTTAAAGTAGATAACTTGTCCTATTTATTTAGTTCGTTCTTTGAAACGGCACGGTTTCCAGTTTCGGTCTATAAAGGATTATTACGATTCACATTAACCTATATATTTCCGATTGCTTTCATAACGACATTCCCAGCAGCAGCGCTCATTGGTCGAATCAGTGGATGGCAAGTCGTTTGGAGTGTTGGGATTGCAATGGTTTGTTTCGGATTGACGAGGGCTTTATGGAAGATCGCTTTACGCCATTATACTAGTGCGAGTAGTTAAGTTTTTGAGGCGAAAATAGAGAAATGCTTCATCCCTCGCGTTAGATGAATAACAAAAAGCAGCGGGATCTCCGCTGCTTTTAACTTAGGATTAACCTTTATACTTTTGGAAAAAGGCTTTGAATGTTTCAGGAGTATTACCACCGGTTGAACCGGATTCCGGAACACCGCCAACAATTCTTTCAACTTCTACACCATTTTTGTAGTAGACGAGAGTAGGTGTGGATTCGATTTTATATTTCTGCCAGCCATCCTTGAATTCCTCCAAGTTGAACTGTTTAACATCAATACCTAGCTCTTTTTGTATCGGAACAAGAACTGGGGTCGTTACTTTACAATGTGGACAGGTCGAAGCGTAATAATATTGGAAAAATGTTTCTTTGTTCTTTAATCTTTGATCCAAATCCTTCGGTAGAATGAGGTTCTGGTAATTCGGATCCGTTAATTGTTTCACTGTTTCTGGATTTAATTTGGATGCGGCAACGCCATATGGATTGCCTGCATTAGCTTTGTCCGAAGATTTGGTAGACTGTTGATTAACGAAATATAAGCCTCCAAATAAAACAAGAACAATGCCTAGATAAATAAGCAGCTTCTTCATGAATGCACCTCTTTATAATGTTTACTTTCTACTATTTTCTATAAAAAGTATAGCATATCCTGTTGATATTTTGAAAATTATTGGCTGTTTGGTGACAAGTCAGCTATAATACCGATATTAAAAGATGAAAGAGAAGATGTCCGGATGACGAAGCAGCTGCCTGCCCTTTTTAGAGAAAAAATGATTGATTTATTGGGTGAAAATGAATTTGAGCAATTTCTGAAATCGTATGACCAACCGAGAACGTTTGGTTTAAGGGTGAACACAGTGAAGGTGGAAAAGGCGGATTTTTTGGCGAAGAGTCCGTTTGCGCTAAGCGCAGTGCCTTGGGCTTCCGAGGGATTTTATTATGAAGAAGGTGAACGTCCGGGGAAGCATCCCTATTATCATGCTGGGCTTTACTATATTCAAGAGCCAAGCGCGATGGCGCCTGTAGAATTGCTTCAAGTACGCCCAGGGGAACGTGTACTCGATTTATGTGCTGCGCCTGGAGGGAAATCAACGCAAATAGCCGCTAAGCTTCAAAGCGAAGGGGTTCTTGTTGTTAATGATATTCATTCCGATCGTGTGAAGGCACTAGTTAAAAACCTTGAGCTTTTGGGTGTTAGAAACGCTATTGTTTTGAATGAGAAGCCGGAGCGGATGTTAAAGGTCTTCCAAGGCTATTTTGATAAAATATTAATTGATGCTCCTTGCTCGGGTGAAGGGATGTTCCGTAAAGAAGAAGAGATGATGCATCAGTGGGAGCGTCATTCAGTTCAGGAATTTGCTAGTATGCAGAGAGAGCTGCTGGGTCAGGCTGCCCAAATGCTTGCACCCGGTGGAATGATTGTATATTCGACCTGTACATTTTCACCGGAGGAGAATGAAGCACAGATTGCGGAGTTCTTGGACAAGCATCCGGCGTTTGATGTGGTTCCGGTAGAGGGTTTTGGTGCTGGAAGGCCAGATTGGCTGCGGGCGCCTTGGTGTGAGGAGGAGTTTTCTGACCGCGCTCGGGAGGCTGTGGCTGGGACTGCTCGGCTTTGGCCGCATCGTTTGCGGGGCGAGGGGCACTTTGTTGCTGTGTTGCGGCGGGACGGGGCAACTGTTGAGGGAGATGCAGGGAGTGCAGGAGATGCACGAGATGCAGGGAGAGCTGCCGACGTTGTGTCGGCATCGGGGAAGCGCAGCGGCCGTGAGGCGCTGCGGAAGGGGCGCGCGGAGACGTCGACTCGCGCGGCTGTGAGCTTGGAGCCGCTGGAGGCGTTCTCGGTCGAGCTGCTGCGCAGCGAGCCCTTCGCCGCCGAGCGGCTCGTGTGTTACGGCGAGCACGCGTATGCGTCGCCGGCAGGTTTGCCCGAACTGCACGGACTGAAAGTCGTGCGGCCGGGCTGGTACATCGGCTCGCTGCACCGCGGCCGGTTCGAACCGTCCCATGCGCTAGCCATGGGACTGCGCATGCGCGAAGCCAAGCGAGCGCTGAGCTTGGCTTCGAGGGACGAGCGAGCCCTTCGGTACCTGAAGGGCGAGACGCTCGAAGTCGCGGAGAGCGAGATCATCCGCGACCCGGAAGTAACCAAGGCAGCCAAAGGCTACTGCCTGGTCTGCATTGAAGACCATCCCGTCGGCTGGGGCAAATGGCACGACGGGATGCTGAAGAACGAATACCCGCCCGGCTGGAGGTGGACCTAATCGGTCATGAAACAAACACAAAGGCTCGATAAAATACTCGCCCATGTGGGCATCGGCACACGCTCTGAACTCAAACGCCTCGCCAAAGAAGGCGCGATTTTCGTCAACGGTGTGAAAGTCAAAGACAGCGGTATGCAGGTGAACCCCGATACCGATATCATCACTGTAAACGGTGAACCGGTGTTGTACCGTGAATTCGTTTACCTCATGATGAATAAACCGCAGGGGGTCGTCTCTGCCACAGAAGACAATCGCGACCGCACGGTGGTGGATCTTTTGGATAAGGCATATGCGCCATTCGAGGTTTTCCCTGTTGGACGCCTGGACAAGGATACAGAAGGCTTCCTTTTGCTAACGAACGATGGGAAATTGGCCCATAATCTTCTTTCTCCACGCAAGCATGTACCCAAAACCTACTTTGCTAAAGTGGAGTGGGAGGTAAGCGAATCGGACCGCGAAGCATTCTCCCAAGGAGTTACATTGGACGATGGCTATGAAACGCTTCCGGGTATTTTGAAAATTTTGAAGACCGGCAAAGAGTCTGAAGATGAGCCCTCGGAAATCGAGCTAACGATCATGGAGGGCAAATTCCATCAAGTGAAACGGATGTTTCAAGCCGTAGGCAAAAAAGTCGTATATTTGAAACGAATTTCGATGGGGCCGCTTGCTTTAGATCCAAGTTTAGAATTGGGGCAAGTGAGAGAGTTGAGTAAAGATGAACTTCTTGCTTTGCAAAATGCCACTTAAAGTTAATAACTAATAGCACGCACAGTCCCGGATTCTAGAACGGATTGTGCGTGTTTTATTTTGAATCTTGCTAACGCTCTTCCCACTTCTTTAAGATGGATGCAATAATCTCCTTTTTTGTCTCCTCAGCAAGTCCGTTCCTTAGTTCTGTGATGAATTCAATCAAGAGCAACGACAGAAGCTCATTCAGGTCCATATCCAATGGAATCTCGTATTTACAATCCCAATCATCGAAAAATACGGCAATTCGGTTGACTTCTCTTGGATGGATGTCTATGTTAAGGGTCAAAAAATCTCTTGCACCGGTCATATTAGCCACGTTAGATAAACTCCATTGAAATTTCGCTACTCTATTTATATCTCGCAGATTGTTATTTAGTACGCTAGTATTCGTACTTAAAAAATGACTGTAGGTTTCTCTCAAGTCCAACAGGTAATCGTACAAATCTTTATCTTGGCGTACGTGATCAAGAAAATTATCAAATAATAGTTTTACGAGGAACGTTATATTCATACCAAGTAGATCTTCATTTGTTGTGTATTGGATATCTTCAATAAAAACTTCTGCCCGATTAAAAAAATCGCGAGGCGCACGGACTTTAACGGTTGTATATATATCGGGCGATTCCCTATTAAAAAAACTTGTCCATGATTTTAAAGTTAGCATACAAGCGGTCCTCCTTTTCTTCTCTATTACTACTTATTCTAAATCTAGCAGACTTATGACAATAGTTATAGCAAAAAGAGCCTATGATCTGCCGTTTCAAACAAGAAACAAACAGGCTCACAGGCCCTATATAATTGGCATTACAAATTGCTTTGAAAACCTGATCTATTCAACGTACTATACCGAATACCTGAGTTCAGCGTGGAAATAAACATCATATTGTTCCATATCAGAAGGTCCGTCACAGCCGCTTGTATGCTCATCGAGCGAAGCATGATACGCCCTTTTAAATCAGATATTTTATAAATACCTGTGTTCGCGCACGCGTAGACATCTCTGTTAGTGGTTACCAAGCGATAGATGTACATGCCTTCAAACCGTATTTGTTGAAAACCGCCATTTTTATTTCCCAGTACCAAACCACCATTGGCTGTTGTTCCCAGAACCATCTGATTGTATACCGCCAAGCTCTTAATCGGCTGATCCATGGAGATACTCCACCATTCGCTCATAAACAAATCATAATAGGCGATGCCTTCTTCGTAGCCAAGAAAAAGAAAATGCGGTGTGACCATTAGATCGAATACTTTCTTCCCAGGAAAAGCGAACGGCAGCCAATTCCCATTACTTCCACACATCAATCCACTATCCGTTAATACGAACTGATCTCCCCAACTAAGTATGCGATAGCAGGGGGCGCGTAATGAAGTTGCTTGCCAAACATCATCATCCAATCGATACAGCCCATGGCTTGTTGACGCGAATAATTGAGCATCTACCCAATCAAGCCGATTGATCTGGATTCCTTCAGGGAAACCTTGGGAAACACGTTCCCACGAGCGAAGGGCGGAGAATTGATACACGCCTGAACCTATTGTACCGGCAAATAATATCCCATCATCCGAAGTCGCTAACGTTGAAAAACCGAGCGGAAGCATATCATAGGTTGAGTGCCATAACTGATTTGAATCCATGAAGCTCCTCCTACTTGTTACATGATAATTCGTCAAGTATTGGATGTGGTGGCACAGCACGAACAAGTGCGGCTTTCCGTATAAACCTCTTTCACAAGTCGAAGATAATCTATCGATTTGCTCAGATCGCAGTCCAGTGTAGATATGTTATACCGTTCGCCACTCATCAACTGAAAGATATTCAGATGTTCTGGAAGCTGACCGAACGCCTCATAGCAGAATATGACTGTCATATGGATGAATAGTTCCATCTCCGCTTGACTCGGATTTATCATATATTTATGGATAACGAATGAACTCTTGAATGGCTCCATGACCTGAACGATCATCGATAGCCTAATATCAAGGTCTTTGACCCAAACGTTCATATTTTCGAACAGCATAAGGGGGCGTTCCGAACTACCGGTGTCCGATAGGAAACCATATAGATGAGCGGTCACAATGTGTTTGACATCTCCATAAAACTCTGACGAACCGAACTTATGTACTTTATTGGTCCATCGTCGTTCAAACCATTCCGTCAGCATTCGCTGAGTTCTGGATTTAGGATGCAGGGAATACCACTCGTTAATAGCGTGATAGGCCGCATATTGGGTTAATTGTTTCCAATCCGAGTCTTGGGGAGATGTGTGGCTATGTTCGGAAAAGTAATCACGTATCCAACTCTCGAGTTGGTAATCGGCAAGTAGCGGCGGTAATGCAACCTTATACTTATTTTGTATGTTCATT
This sequence comes from Paenibacillus germinis, assembly GCF_013141785.1. Lineage (NCBI taxonomy): Bacteria > Bacillati > Bacillota > Bacilli > Caryophanales > Paenibacillaceae > Paenibacillus > Paenibacillus germinis. Next base: position 49,875 of record NZ_WHOC01000070.1, on the reverse strand, counting down.
GTAAATTTACATTCGATGGACTATACGCCCAACGATTGCAAGAACTGTTTGCCGAATTGTCGGCATAGTGCTTTGTCATCCTTTGAAGGAGACAGTTCAATCTTTAATCCTTCCAGAGTAACTTCCGCTCCAAGTTCCTTCAGCTTCGTCACTAATGTATCAACAGCAGCCCCATATTCGGAATAGGAAGAATCACATGATCCGAACACTGCCGCCTTTTTTCCATCTAACTGAATGTCATCCATCTCATCGTAAAAGTCGAGGAAGTCGTCTGCTAAATCTCCGTCGCCCCATGTGTAACTGCCAAGTATGATGCCGTCATAGTGGGTAATTTCCTCAGCGTTCGTATCGATAACGTTCTTTACAACAGGTTCAATGCCTGCCTCTTTCAATCCTTCTGCAATCGCATCAGCCATCTCTTCCGTATTACCTGTCATGCTTGCAAACACTATAATTATTTTACTCATCCTAATTCCCCCCTAATTGTTATGATTTCATCTTCCGGCTTACAAAGTTCTCTGGTTTCTAAATCAAATAGTGTCGATAGTTCTTGTACATTCATGGATTTCGTATTCTTTTGAGAAAATGTTAACTCTTGATCTCGGTGACTTTCACTTTTTTTAACCATTTCAAACAAAAGTCCCACTTTCTAACACACTCCAATCTGAATAAGGCTGTATTGATAATGATATTCATTTTCATTTACTAATTTAAATGATAACCATTCTCAATTATACTGTCAATGCATTTGCAACAATTATCCAAAAAAACTTTAATTTCAAGGAAGGGGATAACGAAGCGGAAAAGTAGCATCTTTAAAAATTAGAGATTTACAAAACTACTAGTTTATGGTATTTTCAAACAAGAAGAATATGGAATGTGTGCGGAAGAACCGCCCATGTGTCGCTGTGTGCTAGGCGATTGCTGGGCGGTTTTTTTTATAATGAGTGACCAGTAGAAAGAGAGGATTATTATGAGAAAAAGGTTTTCAATTATTTTATGTACGGTACTATGCGCAGCATCCATTGGGTATGATGCGATTAGTTCCTCAGCACAAAGTCCCATCAAGTTCACGGACACATCTCAGCATTGGGCCGAACAGTCTATTCAAACTGCAGTGGAAAAGAAATACGTTGATGGCTATGACGATGGAAGCTTTAAGCCAGAGTTACCGATTAGCCGTGCAGAGTTTATCAAAATGTTATCTTCCGCAGCAGGAGAAAAAGTAGAAAAGGTTGAGGGAAATGATTGGTACGTGCCTTATGTTAAAAGGCTGAAGGAGTTAAGTATTATTCCAGTGGAATTTCCGGAAAGATATAATGAGCCACTTCAACGTTTTGAAATGGCTATGTTAAGTGCTCGGAGTGTGGATAAAGAACTGAAGGGGTCAATGCTTGATTCTGTTAAATTAGGGTTGATTCATGGTGTTAGTACGACAGATTTAGCACCTTATGGCACTAGTACTCGAGCGCAGGCGATTACGATTATTGAGCGTATCTTGTCGGCCAAAAAAGGTGAGAAATTACCAGTAGATAAGTATGCTGCAAGTTCAGCTGAGATTGCTGCGACTGGTAGCAATGTGGGTACAATGCTTGGTTTGAGAGTGAAGGAGATTGGCACCACTTGGAATTATGCTGAGGGTGTTACCGTAAAGTTGAACAAGCTTATCGTAGCAGATCCTGCTGACCTAGATGATCCATTCATGAAGCTAATCGATATGCGCACTTGGGGTAAGTCCACCAGCAAAACAGACAACAAGGTAATCTTTGCAAACTTCACTGTAGTAGCTACAGAAGCTGGTGTTGGTGCGCCTGATATGTTGCCAACACAAGTTTTGACACAATTAGATACTTCTGATGAGCTTCTTCTTACTGAGCAAGCCTTAAGCCGTTGGATGGAATTTAATAAACCTCAAACTAACGAGGGCTATGTAGCCTACGCACTTCCTAATCGAATTGCTAATCTTGGAATTGTGTTTAATATTTTAAATACTAAAACAATATTAGCAATTAAATAGGGATGTGATCATATTGCGTAAATTTGTTCACAGGGCAATGTCGTTTCTATTATTTATGGAATTAGTATTACCATTCTTTGACCCAGGAGGTGTCAAAGCCGCCTCATCTATTACTTTGTATTATAATTTTGAACAAGGAACTTATAGCATATCATCTATTGCTGCCCAGTATTCTTCCTCCGCAACTAAGACATTCACTAAGGATGTCAGTTCACTTGTTGGTGGGACGATTACTGGGGTTACTTTAAATAATCAAGGTGGTTCTGGTGGGAGTACCTCATTTACAGCAACCACTATAACTTTGAATAGTTTAGCTGGTGGGAGTACCACCGTTTATGGCAAGTCTCAGACATTCCCAATGCACCAAATTTATCGTCAACCGGACGGTAAAATATGGGAACACAAGGGATCAAAGACTATTCCGGTTGAGTTCGATGGTGCTAGTGGAAACCCTTCCCCGTATCCGGGAACTATCCCATTGTGGGGACGAAAAAGATACACATTAGTTGACAATTTTAATTATGGTGACTCTGGCACTTTTGGACCTGACTTACGTTACTCCTTTCAATCACCCCTATACAGCACTAATGGTGCTAGCGGCGATAAAGTAGCTGATTACGCTAAAGAAATAGAGGGCTATGCTGTTACCACAGCATATGAAGTGTCTCGGGCCACTACATGGTACTTAGATCAATCTAAGGTTAGTGTGGGTGATCTTGGTGCAGATATTACTGATCCTGACAAACTGGACCAAAGTAGTATAGCAATAATTGGGGCTGAAAAGCCGAGTGATGATTATGGTGCGAGACCTTTAGCTTACGGTAAAGGTGACATCCCAGGAACGGGTATGATCCGTACAATGATGTTATTGGACGGATTGGTTCCCAGTGATCAAATTGTTGATAAACCTGACTCTGACGGTTCTGCGGGGATGCTTCGAAACTATGCTATGTACGCTATTGGACTTTGGAGTGGTACAACTTATAAGTACCAGTTATCTATTGATGTGTCTTACACCGCACCAATTAAAGCAGATCTAGCCTACGTATCAATTGATGCCGGAGCCTGTGTGCCACAAAACGTAAGCGTAAATATTACGATCAAATTTAAAAATATCGGCGTTGCTATTCCAAGTGGTGATTCCTTTAGTGTGACTCTAGCTGCGGATGGCACGGTGTTCAAGACATTCACTTATTCTTCAGGTTTAGGTGCAGGTCAGACGATAACTGAATTAGTACCGTATACATTCAGTAGCATGAAGAGTATCACCATGAATCTAGATTCCAACGATGATATCCCCGAAGCAAGTTCCAGCAATAACATACTTACTCAAATCATCACTCCCCAAGCCAGTTGTACACCAAACGGTGGAAACTTTAGCGGAACTACCTCAGCAGATAAGCCCTCAATTCCTTGGAAAGATTCCAACCTTATTAAAGCAGACTGGACGATTCCTTCTGGTTGTACGCCTGTTCAAGGAAGGTTCATTTTATCCCAAACTACGGGTGCATATATTCAGTACGGTTGGAGTTCGCTAAGTAGTACTTCTGTGAGTGATATGTCCATTTTTGCTTATGGGATGATGGGATTTACGGGTTATCCAGGCAATATTACAAGCGGCGAAGTGATTATTGAATACAAGCTTGAGGATAGTTGTGGAGGAACTTCATATTTTTATGAAGGCAAGTTTACAGTTGGTCCAAGACCTCCGAATAGACCACCTCAATTTGAGATTGGATGGTTTGCTGGTGCTGATTACTATAGCAGGATTCCCTTATCCGATTCCATTGTCGGTGATAAATTAAACGTGAGGTTGTTGCCCGAAATTGCCCCTAACCACTACGATCCTGACGATGATATCGTAACTTTCGAGTGGTTGTTCCCAAGCAGCTCAAGTACTTGGATCAAGAGCTTTCCTTCTATGGGTTATCTGAAGGGTGAGGATAAGCTTACGTGGCTAACGGCATCAACAGCCGGCGACCATACGATAACAGCGAAAATGTGTGATGATAAGGGAGCATGTACACAAAAAGATGCAACAATAACTATCATGCGTCCTGAGCCTGTACCCTGTATTAACGTACCAAACCGTGTCGTACAAAACCGCCCTCTTGCAGCTAATGCGATTAATGGAGCTTGCAGCAAACCAGCTAAAAACAGAACGATAACGGAGTATTTCTGGACGAATAATCTCCCCGTTTATCCCAATGTTGGTATAGAGACTGTAACCTTAGAAGTAAAGGACAATTACGGAGTACGCAACTTACCAGAAAACATAGCAATTAAAAACATTAACGTTGTAGAAGATAAGCCTCCAGTAGCTGTCATCAACTTACCTATTTTTGCCGTAAGAGGAAATGTTCAGTTCAGGGATTTGTCTTACAGTTCCGATGGAGATGTAATTGTAGAAACGTCAATTACATATGTGTACGATAGCAATGACGACGGAATTTTCAACGATCATATGCCTTTAAATATACCGATATCCGTTGGTGGGCCGGCTCTTCTTACAGCTCCTAAGGTAGGTAAGTATAAATTAACGGTAAAAACAAAGGAGGATTGGGGTTTAACGAATACTAGAAGCTATGTGGTTGATATCAAAAATGATTCTCCCGAAGTTTCATTCACTGTTACAAGTGCGAATCCAGAACCTCCTTTGTTTCATACAACATTGGAAAATGAAATGCTAATGGCCTATGGGGAACAGTGGCAAGGTTCATCTTTAACTAATCCTAATTTGAATAAAGTGAGGGATATTGGATTTACTTACAACACGGCTACCAATGGTTTAACATCTCATTATGGTAAACAGCCTTTCAATGGCCCTGCCACTGGACTAACGATTACTCCTGAACAGTACCAAAAAACAACCTATAACGCTTGGCATACCTTCCCTGTTCCTCAGTTATTTAATACACAATTTCTGGGTAACAGATATGGAGTTGGTTCTATTGGTTCCATTCCATTTTTTGACGGGACTAATACTAGGATAGATGGAGGGCTGGGAAATACTTACGATTATGTTCAACAAAAGTATATCCCTAATAAGCCTACACCGGATAACCCAGGAAAGTTTCTAGCTTATGATGCTAAAGGTGGAGCTTATTCAGTAGACTACAATGCCTACAATTATAATGATAATGATTATATTGAGACATGGACGATCTATCGTAAAACTGCTGATGGTACAGTATCTTGGAAACGTTCTGGTCAATACAACTATGATGGCTGTTCTGGTGACTGTTCTTCTAGTGAAAGTGGAGTAAGATCACCTCATGCTAACTTGAAACTTAACAATGATGGAACTAAGGTGTCACTTGGAGGTACCTACTCCTACGGATGTTGGTGTGTAGTGACTACTTGGCTTGATGTAGAGACTGGTTTAGAAGTACCTGCGAATACAGTAATACCAGCGCCTATTCTAACGGGCATTTATGAGGACTCAGAAGTATATCTATATCGTGAACAACCAATGAATTTAACTACGGATGCATATAGTTCAGGGAGTTGGGGTTCTAATAGTAACCGAGCAGGAACGATTAGTGAGTACTTTGTTTCTTATAATAAACAAACAGGTGTTACTAAAAAATTAGAAATATACAAAGATATCTACTTTAATAATCGTTCTAGGTATGAGGATGGCAGCGTAATACGAGGGGACGGTTCAGATAGTGATAGTTCAACCTTAGTTGATGTGAATTATTCTGTATCGGCGGATGGATATGTTTATATCGTTGATGGTATGAACAAAATCGTAGTTGCCGATAAGTATGCAAACCAACTCGCTTCATATACAACCAAAGGAACTAGACCAACTAATACCTACTCTCACGAACAAACTCTTCAAGAGAGGTTTAGATATACGGTATCCTCGGCAGGATTAAGTGCAGATGGAGAGTTTCAAGTCGTTCTTCAAGAAGAGCACTATAAGTTGAGAAGATGGAACTTTCAATGGACGTCTTGTGGTTCTTGCAGTGTAGGCAGCTATGTTTCTCACTATGATGAAGATGATAGTCAATCTGAACGTAAATTCTACTACTATAAGATAAATGGTGGAACGACTAGTCCTTCTAGCTACGCTTTAGCGGAAATTGGTCAAACCATGAAGAAGGATACGAGTATTGCAGACGCAGATTACGTGTTCGATTTCTTACAATCAAGTGTGAATACGAATGTGAATGCTCCTTCGGGTTTAATTTTCAGGGCAACTAATAACAATACGATGTATCGATTAGAGTTTACAACAAACAAAATAAGCATATCGAAGCTCGTTGGTGGTGTGCGTACCGAGTTACAGTCAACTCCAGTCTGGTTGTCTACGACATCTTTTAACAACATGAAGGTTAGTGTTAGAGGTGGAAAAATAAAGGTACGGATGGGTACAGTTCCTATTATGGAAGTAACCGATCTTGCATTAACAGAAGGTACTTATGGATTTTTCATAGGCGGATATGGTTCTCATTTCCGTAATTTCTATGTCAAAGTGCCGATTATAGATAACAACAAAATTAGCGATTCCGGCATTGCGGGGGAAGAACTGACGTACTCTACGGAGTTTGTGGATCCTGAAAGTGATGATCATTTGATTAGTAAGGATAAATGGAAGTACGAGCATACGAACTCTACGAAATTTTTAGATTCGGGGGATGGTAGAAGTGGCCTTTCTGCTTACAATAATCAAACATTTAATGGAGATCCAATAAAAACACTGGATAAGGTAGGGATTTATAAATTAACCTTTATTGGTGCAGATGACCCTACGCCTATTGGCTTTAAATATCCGAATTCTGCCTTTGCTGAGTACCTGTCTGAATCTGACCCGTATTCTAGAAATGTATTGATCCATCGTAGACCTATAGGGGTCTTGAATGTAAATCAAGATATTTATTATAACGTAACTTATGATGATCAGAGCTATGATCCTGATCGTTGGTTAAACAACTGGACTTATTCTACGGAACCAACTGGCATTGATTATTCGGCTTCTCGAGGAATTATTGAGCGAAGATACGAGTACATAAAGCCAGACGGTACAACTGTAAATGGAAAATTAACGAGAGTAAAAGAAATGGGGGCTTATACGTTCAGGGTAGCAGTTAAAGATGAATACGGTGCTTGGTCTGATTGGGCAGAAGCTATATTGTGGCTAGACGCACCACCAGCGAATCATGCGCCTTTCGTTGATATCACGAGTCATACGAGTACGGATATGAATAATCCATCTGGATCAGCAGGGAACAATCCTTTATTTACTTGGAATGCGGTTGATTACGATGCTGATAGCCGAATTGTACGTTCGGAGATAGACGTGCAACAATACTACTATAATTATTATAATAATCCGCAATGGCAATGGTTTAGTATGAATAACCCTAATATTGCAAAAGTCTCTAATGTGCTCAGTGATGGTCATACAGTTTCATTAAGCTATAACTATCCAATGACTGTGTACTCCAATCAAACTTACAGGGTTAGAATTAGGGTACAGGATGAACAAGGAGAATGGTCTGGATGGTCGGAAAGGTATTTTGCTTTAGGGTTCCCTCCTACGGCTACCTTGACTTTCCCTAACGGAACCCAAGCCAATCCTACACCTATTTCTGAAGGAGTTTTGAAACCTTCTTGGAATCAGAATGATCCAGATATACCTACGGAATACCGTACATTTCAATACCGTATTTTAGACGCTAATGGCGTTCAAGTTCAGTACAGTCAATATGGGTATGTGTACGATGCTCAAAGATATGGTAACTATGCACACTTCTGTAGTTATGAAAGCGAAAGTAATTCATGGAACGACTGCGATTACTATACAAACGCTACTACTTGGAATACTCATGCTACAGAGTGGTTTTATCTTCCGTATATCCAAGATCAAAATGGCCCTTTCCAAGTTCAGGTAAGAGTTCACGATGAGAGATATTGGTCAGAATGGTCAAACTCTGGTTGGTTCACAACGAATAGACCTCCAATAGCCAGTATGACGATTCCAAATGGGACGCAAGCTGCGCCTACCATTTTCTCAGAGCTTCGGCCTACCTTTGAATGGAGCCAAACCGATCCAGATCCGGGTACAACCTTTACTTATTTCCAAATGCAAATTACCAATGAGGCTAACGATGTGCTGTTGCTGGACTCAGGGCAGTTCTACCAAGGGTCTGTTTCTAATGTGGGGAGTTGGATGGTTAACCAGGAACTTCCAGCTGGTCAAAAACTCCGCGTCAGAGTAAGAGTATTTGATGGGGTTACTTGGTCAGATTATTCAGCGCAGACATGGTTTTATATCAATCGAGCGCCTGTAGCCGAATTTGACTGGACTCCAAAGCCGGTTTGGGAGGGGGATATAGTGATAAGTGTGAATAACTCTTTCGACCCAGATGGTGATGTTCTAACCTATGCGTGGAAAGTAGAGCAGCCTGACGGGGGGACTACCACTTTTTCCACTAAGGATATTTCTCATCACTTCCTAAAGCCTGGTATGTATAAGGTGTCGTTAACCGTATCAGATGGACGTCTATCAAATAGCGTAGTCAAAATAATTGCTGCGATGCCCTTGACGATTCATTCGGATGTAACCTATACAGACAGCTGGTTGATTTTGCATGAAAAGAGTGGACACCAAACGGTTTCGGCACCTAAGGACTTCTACTCTGGGGAAATATTCATAGTTTCTAGCAAGAGTTCACCTGCGCCTGTGGACGAAGTGACAGCTTGGATCGATACGACAGGGTTAGATGGGCATGCGCTTTATGTGACTGAGCATTTAGTTGCAGCGGGAGGGGATGCGACCTTTTTTAGCGGAGAACTATTTGATGCAAAATTCCAGTCATTCGCGGAGGGCTTGCCTAAAGGACTGCAAACCATTCATTTTCAAATTCGTTACCGCAACGGTGTTGTGAAAAAGGAGGACATTCCTGTCCAAATCATTGGCAATGTCAATAAATCAGTGGGAGTTCATAGGGTTCAATAATTGGGGCAGTTATCTTCGGATAGCTGTCTTTTTTTTATGTAAATCGATGAATACACAATGTTCCTATGGTACAATAAATCGATAAAAAGGCGAAGTACAAGGGAGAGAGAAAACCTTGAAATATCGATTAATAGCACTGGATGTAGACGGAACTCTATTAAATGATGAGCATGAATTATCAGAACGCACGATTGAAACGATTCAGGAGGTACATGATCAAGGGTGCCACATTGTGCTATGTACCGGAAGAGCTCCAGCTAGCACATTGCCAATTCTTCAACAGCTCGGGCTTGAGGGAACGATGATTACGCATAATGGCGCGGCGACTGTTCACGCGGATGAGCGGGGTCAGACGTTGGTCAATGAGTTTGCTTTTACGATTTCTGAAATTGAGCCTATGTTGGATTATGTGCGGAGAGAAGGCATTCATTTCGATGTATGTACCTCTTTTAACATGTATATTGAACGGATCAGTGAGTACGAAAAACAGATGTACCAAAAGTTTCTGATCAACCCCAAACTTGTGACTAATGTATCAGAGCTTGGGCTTCCAATAGTGAAATTCACACTTTTTAGCCAGCATGAATTGGATCGCGTTCAAAAGGAATGGGAAGAACAGAAACTATACGGTCATATGCGGATGATTCGTAGTGGCGACCTCTTTATTGATGTGATGAGTGCAAAAGCCAATAAGGGCAACGCTTTGAAAGCTTTGGCTGCTACATTAGAAATTGATCCTAGTGAGATCATGGCTATCGGGAACTACTATAATGATCTGGAAATGATGGCATTCGCCGGGCTCGGCATCGCTGTGGAGAATTCGCCAGAGGGTGTGAAAGAAGCAGCGGATGCGGTGACTTCATCTAATAATGACGAGGGTGTCCGTGAGGCTATTTTGAAATACTGTTTATAATATAAAAATTCGATAAAATCCTCGATTTTTGAGGATTTTTGTCGTTTTAGGGGGTTCTTCCATATTATGACGTATGGTAGAATAAGAGAAAGAAAATTGATAACGGTGGTGTACAGATGGGGAAAAAGAAGAAAGCTTTTAGTAAAAAAGAGAAAATAATAGGGGCAATTGCTAGTACGGCGATTTTGGCTGTGCCTTTTATGGTGGCTCCTGCTCAGCAGGGGTATGCAACATCTTCTGTACCTCCTACCGCAACTCCAGTGGATAAAATACAGACGATTGTTATACCTCAGAATGGAACGAAGTATATTGATTTACTTGCATTATACGATACAAATGATATAGAGATTATTCAAAATGAGAATGAAATGGCAATTGCAAAGGGGAGCTATTCCGCTGGTTTGAATGGTATTTATGAAGTAAAGGCAGATGCTGTTCGTATTGGTAAAGCTACTTTTATGGTAACTGGCAGGAAGTACGAACCAGGGTCTGAGTCAGAGTATACCGATTTCTCGGACACTTTTGAGGTCATAGTTGTTCCCAATACGGGGAAAGCAGACGAATATAGGTTCGATATTTCCAACGTTTTTAACGTAATGAAGCAATCCCCAGATCAATATCAGTCTCAAGATCAGGTAAAGAGTCTATTGCGCAACGTAAGCCCTAAGTCCGTTATTGTGGACAGTCCAATCGAGTATGAAGTAGAAAATACCCCACCTTTTCCAATTGAAACTACTGATAGGATTCAAGGGTTCGTTGGTGAAGAGATTCCAGACTACATGATTTCACAAGCCATAGATAATTACTTTGAAGATACCGACATTCGATATGAAGGAGAAGATCAAGAGACTGATGAGCTGGATGTTATTGTCATAGATAAAAATAACGAGAACATTCAGTATGTAGAGGAATACAGCGATAGTATCCCTCCGTATCCATATGGTTATCATTTACTTCCTTTAAAAAGTGGCGATTTTGACCTTGATGTCTTGGTTATTGACCATCACGGCGGTATGACAAGAGGAAAGATTCCGTTCCACATTGAGAATCCCGAAACGATCTACTTGGACAGCGAATCAACCATGAAGGTTGACCTTCGTGACTATTTCCCAGATGGTCAGAACGTTGTTTTCAACGAAGAGTCGGAGTCAGGAAGAGTAACAATATCCGGGTCAGAAGCTACATTTTTGCCGGATGAAGTTGTTCACACTCATGTCATTTTTGCCGATTATGGAAATGAAGTTAGAGAATATCGCACATTTCGGGTAGTTCCTAAAGATCGTTTACATAATATGAATCTAATCTCTGGGAGTGAGTTAAATTTAAATCTGCCAACCTTATTATTTCCTAACCCTAATCCGAATGTGACTTTCTCTGTGTATCAGAATTATGAGTCAGTAACTGGATTAACCTATGGTATAGATTATGCACAAAAATTATCATTCAACGCATCGGCTGGCACAGAAGAAAATTCAACAATCAACGTTACAGTTACAGCGAAAGATTTAACCAACCACATAACGATTAAAGATAACTTAGAAATAAAAGTAGTCCCTTATGTGACTGAAAACGACAGTGAAACTGTAGGATTCATATCAACCAAATTATTTGGTTATGGGGTTAATAAAAATGAAGTTGCTGTTACCGAACCTTTCAGCATATACGGCATGTTTGGAAGTTATAGCACGGTAACTGCGCCTGCAGAGAGCGGAACAGGAACAACTGTGGTAACGCTGAATCATAGAGATGAAATTATTTATAAAATTCCTTTTACATATCCGATATACTAATAAGGTGACGCATGCTATCAGACGAAGTTTCTATTATTGAAGACTTAAAGCAGCAAAGATACAAGGAAGCAGAGTTGGCTGCGAAGGATCTAATAAGGGGAAACCCTTTGGAAGCACAAAACTGGGTCTTTCTAGGGGAGGCCCTAATGCATCAAGGCTACGGAGACGCTGGAAATAAAGCATTTCAACGTGCATGGCTGCTTGATCCGGAAGCAACTTGGGTCGCTCCAGTGTTGGATGCTCTCAAGGCAGTTCCTCCAGGCGATGAACGTGTCGACATCGAAGGTTTGCTTCATGTGAGGAAGGTCAGCATTACGGCAGGCATCATCTCGTATAATATGGAGGATACCATCCAGCGTTGTTTAGACTCACTTCAAGGCGCAGTCGATCATATTGTACTTATCGATTGTTCCACGGACCGCACAGCGGAACTTGCATCGGAGTATCACAATGTTACGATCATTCCTTATGAGTGGACGAATGATTTTGCCGCGGCTCGCAATACAGGATTGCTGCATATGCATACGGATTGGGTTTTTTGGATCGATGCGGACGAGTACTTAGTGAATGAAGATAGAGATGCTGTCAGAGAGGTGGCTGGTATCTATCATGATTCAGTAGTACCAACTATTTTATGTTTGTGGCAAATCAATCTGATTCAAAATAATGTGAAACATAATTTTTCACAGACTAGGTTATTTCCTCTGGGCCGTGGGCTTCGTTACTGGGGTAGGGTTCATGAACAGGTAGGGACTGAATCGGGTATATATAACAATGAAGCCGCTCGTCACAAAGTAAAGGTTAGAGTGTTCCACGATGGTTATGAGCCAGATGTAATGGCAAGCAAGCAGAAAATTGATCGGAACCTAAACTTGTTGCGAACAATGATTGAGGAAGATGCGGATAATCCAGCATGGTGGTTCTATCATGGTAGAGAACTTCTGGGAGCAGGTAAAGAAACAGATGCTGTGGAGGCTCTGATCGAAGCAGAACGAAGAGCAATACCTCACCCTCTATTTGGAAGGCTGCTTGATATCTATAAATATCTTATGGATATTTATTACCAACGGAAGGACTGGGAGCAGACTGCCGCGTACTGTATGAAAGCTTTGGATTATCAGTCAGATTTCCCTGATGCGCATTATATGCTTGCACAAGTTCGTATGAAACAAGCTGATCACCTCTATAGAGAGGCAGAAACTGGATTCAAAAAGGCAAAAGAATCATTCCACTCCTTTCGTAGTATCGTTTCTCCTGATCATGAGATTGGGGAGTGGAAGGTAGATGTAGCATTGGGAGACATTGCTCATCGTGCAGGAAAGTCTTCTGTATCAAAGACAATTTATTCAAATGTGCTAAGACAATATCCACGCCTGGTAAACATAGTTGGTCAACGACTCACAACCATAGAAGCCGAACGCCAACGCTTAAATGATCTTAGTAAATAGAAATAGGATAGTTCCATGTCATTTACCATGACGCTAGGAACTGTCCTTTTTCATTTATCCTGAATACTCATATTTTGGACGATGTTGGGACAATCTACAGAAGAATCATAAGAACTGTAGAGGAGGCGAGGAAAGTCGTGGCCGATATTATGCTTAGACCCGACCTGAAAACGGCAGGCGGAGAAGTCTGCGATATTGAGTACAATGGGGAGTTTGTCGGTACGTTAACGCTAGTCTACAGGGAATCGGATCGACTTAAAGGCTCGATTCATCTGGAGCAGCAGTCCATTACGATCGTGGACAAACAGAAGGTGTATGATTTCGTTCAGTCATACATTCAGAGTGTCATTGATGCACTGGATATTGAGGAGTGCGAGGTTTTAGTTAGTTACAGTGATTATGATTTCGTTATCGCGACAGACCATGCTTTACAACCTACTATGATCGAAGGGGAATCGCATTCATACCCCCGTCATGAACATGACGATGAGGTTGATTATGAATGGGTGAGGGACGAAACTCGATTCGATGACATTGACTCAGAGAATGCTCCAGATAAAATGGAGATGATCCAGGAACGGAAGAATCAACAGGGCTATGAGCTTGTAATTGTTGGTGAAAGTAGAAACCGTGTGGATTATCATGTTTATGATAAAGAATCGGAGCTCATTGCTGAAATTACGCTTCATATGTATGGTACTGATGTGATTGGCGATATAGCATGGAGATTCGATCCTTTTGATGAGGAAATGGACAGGGTGTCAGAGCTGATTGTCGAAGATTTCAATGAGGATGAAACGGATACGTTTATTTTTAACATGATTTATAATGGGGAAACCGTAGATACGGTGGAATTAACGCACATTGATTTATTAGATTTGGTTGATGACATAGAAGCAGATACGAGTCCTCTTTTTCCCGAGGATTATACGATTAATTTGGCAAGAGATGATGGCGATACACTCACGTATGAAATTTATCAGCAATCCTACGGTGGTTTGCCTATTGGTACTGCTACGGTGGATATTAGTTCTCGCCAGCTAACAGGATTCATTGATTTCCGCGAGCCAGGGGATTCGGATGATCGAGAGCTAATTGCGACATTATTGCTTGAAGAGTTGGATAAAGAAAAAGAGTACGAAACGTTTAATGTATCCATGCTGTATAGAAATAAGCTAATTGATGAAATATGGTTCGAAACGGATCAGTATCATTGAGTTAGCACCAAATAAAAAAGGCATGAACTTCCTTAAATGGAAGTCATGCCTTTCAGTTTAATTAAAAAGTGTTGGAAACGATGATTTGATCCAAAGGAAGACGACCTGCGGATCTTGCAGGGGAAGCAGCCAAACCTACGCTAATCAGCATAACAGGTACATAGCGTGCTGGAACGTTGAAAGCTTCAACGAATTTAGCAGCATCATAACCACCCATAGGGCAAGTGTCATAGCCCATTGCTTTTGCAGCAATCATAAGCTGCATAGCTGCTAAGGATGCGTTACGAATAGCTTCGTCACGAGCAACTTGTGGATATTGATATGCGCGTTCGATTTGAGCGGCAAGAGTGTCATAAACTTCTTTTGGCATGTGGCCAGCTTCAACTGCTGGACCAAAAGCGAGTTCTACGTTTTTATTAGCTTCAAGATCGCCTAGAATAGCGATAACAACGGAGCTTTCTACGATTTGCTTTTGTCCATATGCGATAGGAAGCAATTTCTCTTTTTGAGCTTGATCTTCAATAACGAGAAACTTCCAGTGTTGAAGATTCCATGAAGATGGTGCCTGTGACGTGGACGTCAAAAGCTGTTCCAAATCAGCTTTTGGCATTTTGTGACCAACTTGATATTGCTTTACGGAATGACGGTCTTCTAACACTTTCAAAACTTCGGATTTAACTTCTGTACTCATTAGGTTTCCCTCCAAGGATAAAATTTCTTTTTAGTGTGTGTCCATTGATTAAAAGCATTCGGTTTTATCATTTGAAAAAATTTACACTCAGTAAATCAAGTAATAACAATTACTGTAATCATAAATGTTATAGTTTAAGTTGTCAAGAGAGTCTTTCGCGATGTCGGAAAATGTTGGATAATGGAAGCAAGAAAGGGGATGTTCCTCTTGAAAATGACGCAAAAAGAGCTGAGCCACCTTATTTTTCTCTCAGAAGTCGTCTTAACCGGCAATAAGAAGAGCCTTATGGATGAGACGCTGCAATGTTTGCTCTACATTGTAAAATCACTTGAAGAGGTTGAGCTTCCCGATACCGTGGTCGATCAAATTGAAAGTCTTACTGCTCTAATTGAATCGGATTTACGTAATGAGAATGAACGGATTCAGGAGATTCGCGGTCATTTGGACTGGTCTCAAAAGGGAAGACGAAAACAGCAAGATTGATTGTGAAAAACGGTCTCTTCGTGATAGAATGTAGAGTACTGTTTTTTTCATAATTATGAGGTGATAGATATGAGCTACGATATCCCCAGAGATGTGCAAATGTTGGGGCGTGACATCCAAGAGAACCAATTAAAATATCATCACAAATCCGTTTTGATTTCCAAAGAATTTACGTTTGACAGTGCGCATCATTTGCATTGTTATGAAGGAAAATGTAAAAATCTGCACGGACATACCTATAAGCTGCAAGTTATTATGCGCGGAAAAGTGGATAGCCGGGGGATCGCTATAGATTTTGGTGATATTAAACGTATTGCAAAAGAACGTGTCGTTGACCGATTGGACCATAAATATTTGAATGATGTGCTGCCTGCTATGAATACAACCGCTGAAAATATGGTCGTCTGGATGTATGAGGAAATTCATCAAGCTTTGCTTGATGAACAACTTTATCCAGCGATCATGCTGGAAGAAATCCGGCTGTGGGAAACGCCGACTAGTTATGCGGCCATCACACGCTCGATGATGGAGGAGGATGTGTAATGCGAGATATCCGCATTCCGATGGTCGAGATCTTCGAGACGGTTGAAGGCGAAGGGACCCGTGCCGGGTTCCCGACGGTCTTCGTCCGTCTTTTTGGTTGCAACCTGCGCTGTACCTGGTGTGACACCAAGTACAGCTACCCGCCCGCGGAAGCGGAGAACGTCATGACCATTGCTGAAATTATCAGCAAGGTAGAGACGTACCACTCCCGGCATATTTGCCTTACCGGCGGCGAGCCGCTCCTGTACGGCGAGAAGTCGCTCGCGTTAATTGAAGCGCTCGCAGAGCTGGAGCAGGTCGATGACCTGCATATCGAGACGAACGGCGCGATAGATCTCGCACTGTTCGTTGAGCGTGTCGCATCGCCGAAGGTGCGCTACATCATGGACTTTAAGCTGCCCGACTCTGGCGAGATGGAGCAGATGGTCATGAGCAACTTCGCCCTGCTTCGCGAGCAGGACGAGTTGAAGTTCGTCATCGGCAGCGAGCACGACTTCCGCACTGCGGTGGAAGTGCTTGAGCAGCACCCGACGAAGGCGCTGCCGATGTTCAGCCCGGTGTGGGAAACCATGCCGCCGCGCAAGCTCGTCGAGCATATGCTTGACGCAGGCTTGTCCAAGGTGAAGCTGAACATGCAGCTGCATAAGATCATTTGGGATCCAGCAATGCGCGGCGTTTAAAGCGCGTATCACTTATTTATCTATTTTTCACAAGAAGAAAAAGAGGTGTCTATTATGAGTGCAAGCAACGAAAATAAGAAAAGAGCCGTCATCATTCTAAGTGGCGGATTAGATAGTACAACGTGTATGGGACTTGCCAAAGAAGCGGGATACGAGCTATACCCGATTTCTTTTGACTATGGGCAGCGTCATAAGATTGAAATCGAGAATGCCAAGCAAGTTGCAGAGCATTATGGAGTCGGTCATCGTCATAAAATCATCAAGCTTGATTTCTTACGCGATTTCGGAGGCAGCGCTCTAACAGACGATAGCATCGATGTTCCGAATGTTGTGGATGGTTTGACTGAAGGAGCCGAGGAAATTCCAGTTACTTATGTACCGGGTCGCAACTTGCTTTTCCTCTCGATTTCGACCTCTTACGCGGAAGTGACCGGTTCAGAAGCCATATATATCGGAGTGAATGCCCTCGATTACAGTGGATATCCGGATTGTCGTCCGGAATTTATTCATAAAGTGGAAGAAGTGATTGCCCTTGCGACCAAGGTCGGTGTGGAAGGGAAAGGGATCACGATTGAAACCCCGCTCATTGATTGGACTAAGGCACGAATTGTGCAAGAAGGGTTGAAGATCGGCGTTCCTTACGAGCTAACTACATCTTGCTACAATGGAAAAGCGGAAGCTTGCGGCGTTTGTGATAGCTGCCGTTTACGGTTGAAAGGTTTTGAAGAAGCAGGTTCAAAAGATCCAATTCCTTATTTATCATAAGTTTCCTTGTTTGAAGAAAGGCGGAGCGTTTCGTGACCAGAATCATGGTGGTGGATGATGACGCAGATATCAGAGAGCTGATTCGCGTTTATTTGGCTGGTGAAGGCTTAACAGTCATGCAGGCAAGCAATGGACAAGAAGCGCTCAGCATGCTTGAAACAACACCGGCGGATTTAGTCGTATTGGATGTCATGATGCCTTTGATGGACGGTTGGGAACTTTGTCGCGAATTAAGGGCGCAATATGCAGATTTGCCCCTTCTTATGGTGACAGCCAAAAGCGAGTCTGTCCACAAGGTGAAAGGTTTTCAGCTTGGCACGGATGACTATCTTGTGAAGCCTTTTGACCCCGTAGAGTTGGTGATGCGTGTAAAAGCTCTGCTTAAACGGTATCGGATCAACGCTTCTCAAACGATCAATCTCGGTAATGTGATTATCGATCGTACAGCATTTGAAGTGCGTTTACAGGATCAACGATTGGCGCTTCCTTTAAAAGAGTTCGAGCTTCTCTATAAGCTTTCCAGTTATCCGGCACAAATCTTCACCCGTACGCAGCTTATTGAACAGATCTGGGGTATGGATTATGAAGGTGATGACCGAACGGTTGATGTGCATATTAAACGTTTGCGAGAGCGGTTCGAACCACTGACGGAGGAATTTCGTATTACGACCATTCGTGGACTTGGGTATAGGCTCGAGGTGAATGCATGATTAAGATAAAGTCGTTATATCTGCGTGTTGTGCTGACATTTCTAGCCATTGTTGTTGTTAGTGTGTCAGTTGCCTTTCCACTAGCAACGGTCTTTTTCAGAAATCTGATTACCACAGAATTTCAAGCAGATATGCTCGCGATAGGCCGGCAGTTAGTCAAGTTGAGTGAAGACATTCAGCCGAAGAATCTTGATTCTTTTGTGGCAGGAAGCAACCGCTTAAATGATAACTACCTCTTGACTTTATTTTACGAAAACGGAGAGCCGGCGACGGCGATCACTTTAGACAAAAAAGGGAATCCTCTTATTGAAGCATCGGAAGTGTCCTATGTTCTTCATGGCAGCATTTATAAAAGCCTAGACTATGGGATGCCCAAAGATCCATTTAATCGGATTAAGGTTGGACTGCCTCTCCAAGTTGATGGTAAAACTTTTGCCCTTTTCATTCATCCAAACTTCTCCGAGGTAGCTCGTCGTCAAGTGCAGACAGCTGTCATTACTGTACTTCTCATCGTACTTATTGTCGGTAGTTTACTCATTCTCATCGCATCTCGCTATCTGGTAAATCCATTAAAGAAGCTGACGCTGGCTACGGAACGGCTAGCTCGAGGCAATTTCAATGTGCATGTTTCTGTGAAGCAAAAGGATGAACTAGGGCAGCTAGCTCAAAGCTTTAATCATATGGCTGGGGAGCTGAAGCAGTTGGAACAAATGCGGCAAGACTTTGTTTCGAACGTTTCCCATGAGATCCAGTCCCCTCTAACGTCGATTCGGGGCTTTTCCAAAGCACTAAGGGGTTCAGAAATTGACGAGACAGAGCGTGTACGTTACTTGGAAATCATTGAACGTGAGAGTGAGCGATTATCTCGCCTCAGTGATAATTTATTGAAGCTGGCCTCTCTAGAATCGGAGCATCATCCTTTTCACCCAACCACATACGATTTGGATGAACAGCTGCGTAGAATTGTTGTTTTTTATGAGCCCCAGTGGTCAGAGAAACAGCTTGATATGGATTTGTCTTTACCAAGAGTGAAAATATCGGCGGATGCGGATCAATTAAGTCAGGTTTGGATGAATTTAATTGGAAACGCAGTCAAATTTACACCTCCTAATGGACACATTTACGTGAAACTTGTTCCACTAAGAGATCGTGTACAGGTATGGATCCAAGATAATGGAATTGGGATTCCAGAGGAAGATCAAGGACGAATATTTGATCGATTCTACAAAGTAGATCAGTCAAGGCAGCGTGATGGTGGAAGCGGGCTCGGGCTTGCTATTGCCAGGAAAATTATCGATGTGCACGAAGGTTCAGTTGAGGTTCAAAGCGAACAAGGTAAAGGAACTTTATTCTTGGTAACTCTACCGATATTGACTTATTTACCCAAAAAAATGTGAAAATTAATGAAAAACTTGGATGCCTCATGCCAAGTTTTTTTGTTTGTTCATATTGGGTTCATATTCAGAATGTATCTTAAACGTAGTCAGTTAATGAGGGGAGTACAGGAATGAATCGATTAACACAGTTTTCCATGAAGAATGTCTCGGCATTATTCATTATCATGATCATGCTTTTTGTAGGCGGATTTTATTCATCCACGCAGCTTAAAGTAGAGAACATGCCAAACGTTTCTTTTCCAGTAGTTGCTGTAACAACTACCTATACAGGAGCGCCAAAGGATGTCATGGATGAAATTACGGCTCCTATTGAAGAAAAGCTAGCGAATATTGAAGACTTAGATTCCATGTCTTCAACTTCGAGTGATAATTTCTCCATGATTATCATTATGTTTAAGCAAAATGTAGATATTGATAAGAAAAAGCAGGCCGTTCAAGACATGCTGGCTGAAGTATCTCTTCCAGCAACGGCAGGTGCGCCTAAAGCCTCCACTTTTGGTGCGGCATCATTCCCTTCGAATTACTTAGTCGCTTATGCGAAGGACGGGGTAAGCCAAACAGAGCTCGACAAGTCTTTTAAAGATAAAATCAAGCCAGGTCTTGAAGGAATTAAAGGGATCGACCATATGGACGTTATTGGTGCCAGAAGCACATCGCTCGATATTGAGCTGGATGCTGCTGCACTTGATGTATATGGATTGTCACCGGCTCTAGTGAGCAATGCGATTACTTCCGCCGCGACGAAGAGTCCGATCGGTAGTGTAGAAATTAGCGGCAACAATAAGATGACTCGTGTCACTGGCAATTTATCAAGCTTGTACGAATTGGAAAAGGTCGAAATCACCACACCTAAAGGAGATATCGTAACACTAGATCAAGTCTCCAAGGTAAAGGCGATAACGGAATCTGATTTCAATGGTAGACTGGATGGCAAGCCGGCTATTGGTATGATTTTGTACAAAGCAGGCAGTGCAAATGCGGTTGATTTCTCAGGATCCATCGAGAAGCTTATTCATGAGTGGGAAACATCACTGCCCAACATTACGTTCAAAAATACTTATGATAGTGCAGATCAAATTAAAGAGTCCATTACAGGACTTGTACGTGAAGGAGTTGTAGGGGCGATATTGGCTTCCTTGATGATTCTCATTTTCTTGAGGAACATCCGGATGACACTCATTGTTCTCGTCTCGATTCCACTTTCCATTTTGATCACATTGTTATTGATGTCGACATTAGACTTAACGCTTAATACGATGACTCTCGGCGGTATTTTTATCGCAGTAGGTCGTGTAGTCGATGATTCTATTGTTGTTATTGAAAATATATATGCCTCATTGGAAAAAGCGCAAGAACGCAAAGAATCCGTCATCGCCTTGGCAACGAAGCAGGTTTCGATGGCTATTACGTCCTCAACTTTGGCAACTGTAGGGGTTTTTGCTCCACTTGCTCTGGTAACGGGTGTTGTGGGAGGGTTCTTTAGACCTTTTGCCTTAACGATTGCTTGTGCCCTTTTATCTTCCTTAATTGTAGCTTTAACGGTTATTCCAATGCTCGCTAAATTGCTCGTTCTTCGTAGTAAGCCGGGTAAAGGGCATCATGATGAATCAAAGCCAACTAAACTAACAACATTTTACGAAAAAGCATTGACATGGAGTTTGAAAAATCGGATTAAAACATTGTTGATTTCAGGGCTAATGCTTGTGGTAACCATTGCGGCGACGGTACCGTTTCTATCGGTTTCGTTCTTGCCTAGTACGAAGCCAGCGAAAACAATGTACTTCCAGATCAAAATGCCGTATGCGACATCTTTTGAAGCTACAGATACGAAAACGAAAGAAATTGAAACCGTCTTGCTAGATACGAAAGATTCCAATGGCGAGCCCGTTTTCAAATTCGTTGAAGCGTTAGTCGGTTATGCAGGCAAAGATGACGAACGGACGCCATATGCTTCGCAAATTTTTGTCCAAGTGAATGATAAAGTAGATCCGAATCAAGTAAAAGATGAAATGAAAGCTTATATACTCTCTGAGCTGCCAAGCGGATCCGAAGTAGAGCCTAAAGCCATGGAAGGGGATTTCGGTGTTTCATCCACTGATTTTGCCTATACCTTGCAAGGTGAGGATCAGCTTCAATTAGAGAAAGCAGCCAGTTTGGTTAAAGAGAAGCTAAATACATTCACTGAGCTTAGTGAAGTTGAGGATAACCTGAGTGATGCCAAAACAGAAATAGAAATTGCTGTGGATCAGAAAAAAGCGAGAGCATACGGATTAAGCTCATCGACCGTTCGTGATACCGCACGTACGTGGATTCAAAAGCAAAATCTAGGAGACATGAAATTCGATAATATCGTTTATACAACAACGGTATCGTTAGACAAATCAGATAAAGATACACTAGAAAAATTAGGTAATATTCCATTGACCGGAGCGAATGGTTCAAGGGTCTTATTAAAGGAAGTAGCTAAGGTCAGTGAAACAAAAGGCGCTGCATCACTTGCACGTGAGGAACAGCAGCAGCTTGTGAAAGTAACAGCAAAAATCAATTCTGCAGATAAGACAGGTGTGAGCGCCAAGCTTAGCGCAGCTTTGAAAGATATTCAGTTGCCTGAAGGCGTAACACCAAAAATAAGTGGTGTTTCGGATGATGTGAATGAAAGCTTCATGCAGTTGTTCATCGCGATGGCTGCCGCCATATTCGTGGTTTACTTGATTATGGTATTGGCCTTTGGAAACGCAAGTGCACCATTCGCTATCTTGTTCTCTCTACCGCTTGCTGTTATTGGGGGTCTTCTAGGACTTGTCATAGCAAGAGAGCCGTTAACCGTAACCTCTATGATTGGTTTCCTTATGCTTATTGGGATCGTAGTGACGAATGCGATTGTACTAATTGATCGTGCACAACAACTGCGCGAAGAAGGATACACGGTACGTCATGCTCTAATTGAAGCGGGGAAAGTAAGACTTCGTCCCATTATTATGACGGCTGGAGCTACAATTATGGCATTGGTACCTCTTGCGCTTGGAATTTCTGGAGAAGGCGGATTAATCGGTAAAGGACTGGGTGTAGTCGTTATCGGTGGTTTGATTACCTCTACGCTATTGACTCTAGTTGTCGTACCGATTGTGTACGAATTGATTGAAAGTATAAAGAACCGTATGGGTCGTTTGTTCAATCGCAAAAAAGGAAACGAAAAAACAACAATAAGTACGTTAGATGTATAAGGAGGCACATAGATGATTAACGATAGTTCGCGGAAACGTAAATTCAAATCCCGTTCGATGGGGGTGATCGTGTTATTGACCGCAGCAGCGGTCTTAGCGTCAGCCTGTTCCGCCCCAGGCGCAAAAGGGGCTGCAACGGTACAGTTAGCACCAAAGGCAATTAAAACGGATGTCATAAAGAAGCAAAAAATTAGCAATCCGATCGAACAAGTTGCTGATGTAGCGGCAGGAACGACGCTTGATGTAGTATCGAAAGCGGGCGGTGAAGTAACGGAAGTACTTAAAAAGCGAGGAGAGTATGTTGAGAAGGGTGAAGTCCTCTTCGTTATTGATAATAAAGATGCCTTATCTGCCAAAAGGAAAAGTGAGCTATCTGTAAGAAGTGCCCAAGAATCCTTGCAGCAAGCAAAGGATAGTAAAGTTAATAACCGCAAGGACTTGGCGGACAATGTAACTAGATCGCAAACGGCACTCAAGAATGCTGAGCAGGAATATAACAAAGTTCGTAATGAATATGACGCAGGAATTGCCGTTCAACATCAAGTGGATCAATCCAAACAAGCACTGGATAGCGCTCAGATGAATCTAGATGCTGCACAAAGCAAGCTTTCAGCTTTTGATAACTCCGATTCGATTTCGGCTATTCAAACGCAGGCTGAGTCCGCAAGTCTAAACTTAGAAGATGCGACTCGTTCTTTAGAGAACTATCAAGTAAAGGCACCTGGTAACGGCATACTTACCGATTTCAATGTCGTGGTTGGGCAAACAGTAGCTGCCGCTGCAGGGAAAGTTGGGCAAGTCCAACAGATTGATCCGATCAAAATCAAAACAGAGCTTACGGAAACGAATTTCCTACTTGTTAAAGGAAAGCAAGAACTCATTTACTATAATCCGGATTCGCCTGATAAAAAAGGAACAGCTAAAATTAGCTACTTAGCACCTATTATGAGTGCAGCGACAAAAACGTATACGTTAGAACTGGAAGTTCCAAATAGCGATCATCTGCTTCAGCCTGGTAATCGATTCATGGTACAGCTTACGACTGAAACGGAAGAACAAGTAATTGCTATTCCTACATTAAGCATCATTCGCGAAGAGTCCGATACCATCGTCTATGTTCAGCAAGGTGACCAATATCAGAAACGGAAAGTGAAATTGGGACGCATTAATGGAGAGTATCAAGAAGTAATTGAAGGCGTGAAAGACGGCGAGAAATTGGTTACTGCCGGACAGAACACTCTGAAAGACGGACAAAAAGTAGACACTGCAAGTGCTAGCGCGGGGCCGCAAGCGACAACAACACCAGCAGCTAAATAGACATCAGCGAAACTTCACAATAAGGAGAGTACTTATATGAAAAACAAACCATGGAAATATAGTCTGACAGCTATCATGCTAGGAGCAATGATAGTTCAAGGAGGCACAGCCGTATGGGCGGCAGACTCGACGACGCCTGTCGTCTCTGCACCAACTGTCAATTACGGATTGACACCTGATATACGTGCCGCGATTAAAAGTGCAGCTGTGACGCCAACTGCGTCAGGTTCACAACTTGCGGTTACTGTTCGCTTATATAACGGAGGCGCCGTACAGAATAGAGTTCCCGAACACGAGCTTCGTGTTCAAACCGCTAGTGGCGTTTCGTATACATTGAAACCAAGTGCGAGCAATAAAGAAGCTTTGCAGCCCAAAGAAATCGGCGAACTTGTATATATGACTACCGTTGATAGCAAGGAAATTGGTCAAATTGAGCAGTTATCTTTCGTCAATGTGGATATCTATTCTTATCCAAAGGTGGAAACTACACTGCTAGCAATGCCAACTAAATCCGTGTGGTATGGCGGTACGGGAAATACGGCTTTGCAGAGCCTCGAAAACTTAGCATGGGGTCAAGCATTCACTATACCTGGGGTTAATTCAGGACTGACGTATTCACCAGTCGAAGTTTCAATGCAAAATACGGCATCAGGCCGCGTGGCAGTTGTGACGGTGTTGGCTAGTAATCCTGGAGCGGGGCGGGAAACGGTTCCTGCTTTCCGAATAGACGCACAGTCCGAGCAGAAGAGCTATGAAGGCAAACGTTCCGAAGTAGACCCGGTGACATTGGAGGCTGGCGAAAAGAAATACATTCATTTTGCGATTCCAGTGGAAAATGGTGTGACATTGTCTAACCTTCTCGTTCTATCGACGGATTCGTTTGTACCCAAAGGTGGAGGTCAAGCCACAATGCTAGCAACAGGTAAACTAGCTATCGCATGGCCGAAAGAGCAAGGGAATTCAGCTGCAGCGCCTTACACAATTGGTCAGCCGATCACATTTGATGCTTTGACCAAAGTTGTTGATAAGTCAACAGAAGTATCGCTTATGGAGCTTCATCTCCATGAGAATCCAGGTGAAGGCTACCAAACTGCTGTAGCTAAGTTCAAATTAACGAATACGAGTACGACACCTACAGCTACTCCTGCTTTCCTATCGGAATTGGTCAATGCACAGGGTGTTACTTATCAAGGTTCCCGTCAAACGAATGTAACGACGATGCTAAATCCTGGTTTAAGCTACGTGGTAAGCTACTCCTACATTGTGCCGCAAACCGAAGAGAGCACTAGCTTCTCGTTAAAACTGCTCGATTCAGTGGCTGCTGCACCTTTTACAACAACGATTGCAGCGCTGCAAACGGATGTACAGAAGGAAGAAGCGGATTCTACCATTTCCTTATATCCATTTGATTTGACGTTCAATGATGTAACAGTGAGCACACAGACGACTGCTCAATTAACGTATACGTACAAGTTCCGGCTTGATTTGGACATTAAACAGAAAGAAAATGTCGTGGTTGACAACAACTTCTCGAAATTGAAGTTTGAAATTGTTGATAACGCCGGACGTGTTGTCGGTTCTAAGGACGCTTCCTTCACAGGTGTAAATAAATTAATCAGTGGGAAACAATTGCTGGATGCTACGAATATTACAACGGATCAATTCAGCTATCCTTTCACGGTAAATGTGTATGAAACAATCGAAACGCAGAATGGAACGGCTAAACGCTTATTGAAAGTAATCAAATAAATTCATCCAGCCAAATAAGAAAATAAGCACCCTACTGGGTGCTTATTTCTATTCATCGCTACAGACGAGCTTTAACGGACTTTGCATAGTCGGAAGGCGGCATACCTACGGTTTTCTTGAAATCTCTTGAAAAATAGTGAATGCTGGCGTACCCCAACATGGCTGCAATCTCTGTAAAATTATAACGCCCATCTCTAATAAATGTTTTGGCTTGTTCAATTTTGAGGGACTTGAAGGCTTCCAAGACGCCGGTCTGCATCTGAGATTGGAAAAGCTCCTTTAATCGACTTTTACCCAAGTGAAACGTTTGGCATAAATGGTCTTGCGTGAAGGATTGAGAGAGATTGGCTTTCAAATATTCCATGATTTGCTGAACGATTCGTTGTTCGGCTTTTTCTTTTTGAAGCGATGATTGCTTGTATTTCATAGAATCTGGCGTGGAAGCCTGCTCTTGATTCCGAATGAGTGTGATTAACAAAACCTCTAAATAGGATTTGATCATTTGTTCGCTGGCAAAAGGCGCATGCGGGTTTCTTTCCAAATGATGAACGGTTGGTTTGTCAAAAGGGGGGAGGAACGCCTGAAACCCTTCTTGGATAATGAGGGATAGGATATTTCTTTCCCGGTCTCCTAATGCCAGAATCTTTTTCTCGAAAATAGTCATGGCAGGAGACGTGCATTCGAAGCATATGACAATAAGGTTTGGCGGTGTATGCTCGTGCTTAACGCTAACCGTATGGAATTCCTCTGGTTTGTGAAAGATCATATTTCCTTGATGTAGGGTATGAATGTGATCATCGGCTCGAACTTCAACTTCTCCTTTGTCCACGTAAAGAATCTCCCAGAAGTCATGCTGTTCTCCGTCAAATACAAATCCCTTTGCATACTCGAAATAATGAAAGGAAAAGAGGGTTTGAATGGTAAGTGATTCCTGTAGTTGTATACTTGGGAAATCCATGCTGCTCGTCCTCTCTCAGGGTGGTTCTTGTTCCAAACTCATTTTTAATCTCATTTTACCATATCCGTTTTTGCAAAAGTGCAAATAAATCGGCTTTTTGGATAAATCTTATCGAGCGTGGCTCTTTTATAATAAAGGGAAGAGACGGAGGAGATAACAATGAAAAAAGGGATTAATATTTGGTCATTTCCAGGCTCCATGAAGGTAGAACAATGTATCACAGTAGCCAAGGATGCTGGATTCGACGGTATCGAACTGGCTTTGAACGAGACAGGTCAATTAAGTTTGGAAAGCAATGAAAGCGAAATCAAGGAATACCGTAAAATTGCAGAAGATCAGGGCATTGCGCTCTCGAGTTTAGCCAGTGGATTATACTGGTCATATTCTTTAACAAGCGGACATGCACAAACGCGTCAGAAAGCGAAAGATATTGTCAAGAAACAATTGGAGAGCGCTGCTATTTTGGGCGTAGATACAATTCTGGTTGTGCCAGGTGCTGTTGGCGTTGATTTCATTCCTGATTCTGAAGTGGTTCCATATGATCAAGCTTATGACTACGCTTTGGAAGGCATAAGTGAGCTTTCTCAATTAGCTGAATCCTTGAAAGTTTCCATCGGTATAGAAAATGTATGGAACAAGTTTCTACTTTCGCCGCTTGAAATGAGGGATTTTATCGATAAAGTTAATTCCCCTTATGTAGGTTCTTATTTTGACGTAGGAAATGTCCTGTACAGCGGTTATCCGGAGCATTGGATTTCCATTTTAAATAATCGTATCAAAAAAGTGCATTTCAAAGATTACCGCCGCGCCGCAGGGGGCTTGCATGGTTTTGTTGATCTTCTTGCCGGTGATGTGAATTATCCAGAGGTTATGAAAGCTCTTCAAGCTATCGGGTATGACGATTATGTCATTGCCGAAATGATTCCAGGTTATACGCATCATGGTGAACAGATTATTTATAATACATCGGGTGCTATGGACGCCATCCTAGGGAGGAAGTAATCAACATGCTAAGAATCGGATTAATTGGATTAGGCTTTATGGGTAGAACTCATCTGGAAAATTACGTTCGACTGGAGTCAGAAGGAGTTCCCATTCAAGTTGTGGCTTTGTGCGATATTGACAATGAGAAGCTCGAAGGTCGCGCGGCTGCAGGCAACATCGATACGGGTTCATCTGGCATTGACTTCGGTCGTTACAATAAATATACAAGTGTAACCGAAATGCTGGAGAAGGAACAGCTTGATTACGTGGATATTGCACTTCCTACTTATCTACACAGAGATATTGCGGTTCAATGTTTGAATCATGGTCTTCATGTTTTGTGTGAAAAACCGATGGCGCTGAATGCTGCGGAATGTAAAGATATGATTCAAGCAGCCGAAGCCAATGGAAAGCAGCTGATGATAGGTCAATGCTTGAGATTCTGGCCGGCCTATGTATATCTGAAGCAGGTGGTTGAAGAGAACACGTTTGGTCAGGCACTTGGTGGTTATTTCTACCGCGGGGGAGCAACTCCGACCTGGGGGCCATGGCTTATAGAGAAGGAGAAAAGCGGCGGAGCCTTGCTAGATATGCACGTTCATGACATTGATATGATTAATTGGTTGTTCGGTAAGCCTGAATCCGTATCCTGTTTGGCACGAAATGTCGTTCCCGGCAGCGGATATGATGTGGTTTCTGCCAACTATCTGTATGAAGATGGCAAAGTCATCAATGCTCAAGCAGATTGGACTCTTGAAGGCGATTATGGCTTCGATATGCAGTTCCGAGTTAATTTTGAAAAAGGCAATATCGTTTTCAAAGATAATTCCTTACAAGTAAATGTGAATGAAGGAAAAGGCTTCAGTCCAGAATTATCCGCGGAAATGGGCTACTATAACGAGCTTAAATATTTTATTGAGACGTTACTTTCAGGTGAAAGTATTTCTATCGCGACTCCGTCCAGTACGATGGATAGCATTGAAATTGCAGTGGCTGAAATCGAATCTGCGGACAACCGTGGTGCATGGGTTAGCGTTAAATAGATTGGTATGTATGAAAAACCTTGGAAATCATTATGATTTCCAAGGTTTTTTGTGAGTTTTTTAGTTGCCTGGATGTTTATTTGCATCATCAATGCCGTTATTACTGTTGTTTTTATTCTTGTTGCTGTTTTTACCTTTGTTTTGTGGATTGTTTTGACTTTTTTGTTGGTTCGACATTAGCCCACGTCCCTTGGTTGTATTTTAAAACCTTCATTATTGTGAGCAGTCCAACGCTTCTTATTCATTGATTTTAAAATGGGAGTAAGTAGCATTTGACTGCAATCGCTTACGTATCCTAAACTAATAGCATTTGAATGGAGAAAGTGTAGGGATTGAAAGACATGGAATCGGTAGCTTCTTGGAAAAAGCTTGGTCTATTCGCGGTTACATGGCCGATATTCGTTGATTCCGTCCTGCGGATGATGCTGGGAACGGCTGATGTGTTTATGCTCAGTCTGATCTCGGATCAAGTGACTGGAGCAGTCGGCTTAGCAAATGAAATCATCGTTTTCTGCATTATGATGTTTGGCTTCGTTGGGATTGGAACGAGTGTAGCAGTCGCACAAAATCTTGGTGCCGGTAGGGCGAAAGAAGCCAGCCGCATTTCAGCTCTCGCGATTACGATAAATTTGATATTTGGAATTATCATTAGCATTTTATTGGTTGTATTTGGTGAATCGCTGATGCGGCTAATGAATTTGGCGCCGGAGCAGATTGAGATCGCCAAAAGGTATTTAAATATCATTGGCGCTTTTATATGGATTGAGGCGTTGTCCTATGCGATCTCATCTGTGCTTCGTTCTAATGGTCAAACGAGAGACGTCATGTTTGTTACGTTGGGAGTGAACCTGATCCATGTAGCCGGTAACAGCCTTCTTATCTTTGGAAACCTTGGTTTTCCCGAGTGGGGAGTAACTGGAGCCGCAGTATCCACTGTGGTAAGCCGTCTTATTGGGCTTATTGTTCTGATTGTTATCTTATATCGCCGTATTCCGGTACAGATTCGTCTGAAGCACTATGTCACCTTCGATAGCCGTATTGTGAAGCAAATCATGAGCATTGGCATACCGTCTGCCGGCGAGCACCTGTCTTGGCAGTCTCAGCATATGATGATCGTCAGTTTTATTAATATCATCGGTCAAGCGGCGTTGAGTACGCATATCTACATGATGAATATAACCAACTATTTTATGGCGCTGGCCATGGCAATAGGAATGGGGACCGAAATCATTGTGGGTCATATGGTAGGTGCTGGGGCATTCAAGGCAGCCTATCATAAGTTAATTCGCAGCTTGCGGATTAGTCTTCTTGTGACCTTTGTAGTTGTGGGAATTGCATCTATTTTCCGCAGGGATCTGATAGGGTTATTCACCGACAATCCGGAAATTATTGCGATGGGTTCTAGTATTTTAATACTCTCCGTTATCTTAGAGCCTGGTCGGACATTTAATCTAGTTGTCATTAACTCCCTTCGTGCTGCTGGAGATGCGAGATTTCCTGTGTTCATGGGGATTCTATCCATGTGGGGGATCGCAGTGCCGCTTGCGTATTGGCTTGGCATTGTGATGAAAATGGGCCTGCTTGGCGTGTGGGTCGCATTTGCGGTAGATGAATGGGTGAGAGGTCTGCTCATGTATCTACGGTGGAAGAGTCGTGTATGGCAAAGTAAGGCACTCGTGAAGCCAAATGTAGGAACAGTCGCCAAATAGAATAGAATGCGAAAAGAATGTAAAGAAGCACAGGCCCATTAAGGGTTCTGTGCTTCTTTCGTTGGAGTGACATGCACGGTCGCTGCTGGTGACTGGTGCAATACTAGTATATTCAGTTTCTTGTAAAAGAACTGGATGTTTAACTTAGATAATAGAAAAAGTGCTAGTGTCCCATTCAATAGATTACTTCTTCAAACCTGTGTAGATCTGGATGGCATCTCTCAGAAACTCAGCCGTACCGGGCTGTTTTTCATCATAATAAGCCTTAAACCGTTCGTCATCCACATACATTTGGGCTAGGCCAGCGTGTGCCTCTTTACTATACTCGCTCCAGTAATAGCTTAACCACTGCTTATGCAAATCCGCGGCTGCTTGAGCCAGTTCGCTGGCAGGGTCCCCATTTTTGAAAGCTTCCGCCAATGCAGCTAGTACTTCATTCGCCAATCGCGTTACCTCGTCCTGCTGTTCTTGTGTCATGTTTTTGATTTTTTGGTTGGACTTATCTACGATATCATCGTCATACTTCTCGCGAATTTCTTTCCCGTATTTTGCCTCGTTATCATCAATCATCTTTTGTTTGAAGCCTTCAAATTTCTCGGTATCTGTCATGGTAATTCTCCCTTCGGTACAAGCAATTGTTTTTTCAACATTTGCAATCAGTAAATCTAATTGTTTTCTTTTGTCGAGGAGTTGTTCATGGTGTTCTCTCAGGGCATTGGCTCCATTGAAGGAAGGGGCGGTAAGAATTTCTTTAATACTGTCCAGACTGACCCCTAGTTCTCTGTAGAACAGTATTTGTTGTAATCTATCCACTTCCGCTTGACCATAGATTCGGTATCCTGACGAATTGATTCTTGCCGGCTTAAGAAGTTCAATCTCATCATAATATCGAAGCGTTCTGGTACTGACCCCAGCCAATTTGCCTAGATGCTGCACGGTGTATTCCATCTGTTCACCTCCTGACAACTTAACTGTACTGCTTTACGTAGCGTGAATGTCAAATGCTTTTTTGAAATTTAATTTTGCAGGTAATACAAGTCTTACTCTAGGAATAGGATGATACGAGCCTTGAAGCATGTACATACAAACCGATGAATGGGTGAGGAAAGTGTATACGATTCTTAGTTTTTTTCTCTTAGGATTATCGTTGTCAGCACCAATTGGTCCCATTAATGCAGCAATGCTCGACAAAGGGATTAAGCAAGGTTTTCTTCATGCTTGGGTAATAGGAATTGGGGCGATGGTTGCTGATGCTCTGTTATTGATACTCATTTATTTCGGACTTGTTCATTTTCTGACAACACCCTTTATGAAAACGTTCCTTTGGTTATTTGGTTGTTTTATTTTGCTCTACTCAGGTATCGAGAGTTTGATTGGTACAGGGGAAATTAAGGGAGATAGGTATAGGAACGTAGAGAAGCTAACGAAATCGGTTTTCTCCGGTTTTATCATGGCTATAACTAGTCCCTTATCCATCCTCTTCTGGCTTGGTATCTATGGGTCGGTTTTAGCTGAAACAATTGCTGATTTCGATAGAAACCACGTATTATTGTATACGGGTGTTATGTTCACTGGGATTTGTATGTGGGATGTTTTAATGGCATCGTTAGCCAGTACGTTTCGAAGATTTCTTACGACTCGCGCACTCACGATCATATCCATCGCATCAGGACTATCCCTGATCGTCTTTGGATTGCATTTTGGGATAAAAGCATTCCATGCCCTATTTGGATAACCTTAAGTCGCTCCTTCACGATTATCGTGGCTAGGATTTAGTGGTTTTTTCGATTTGTAAGATGCTCCTTGGGAACTCTTTTTCCATTTGAAACTCATACCTAATGTAACCAAGCCTATAATCACGACAAATAGGAGGCTTATCCAGAATCCTTGTCGGCTCGTTTCATGAAAGACTGTACCCGTTATAGCGGTAAGGATGAGAGCCATGCCCAGATATCGTTTGATCTTTCCCCATGCGGATAGTTGTAATAAGCGTCCTGATGATAGTAGGATGAAGAGCCAGTTCAAGAGCAGCATAATCCCTGCGGCTGTTGTTACATATTCATAGAGCTCTTCAGGCAACAAGAGTGCCATCAGCACAGCTACAGTTATACCTCCAGTCGTAAAACCGATGGCGAATAAAGGCATTTGTCTTTTCCCTGTTGTTTTTTTTGCGAAAATAGAGGGGGCATCGTGATCTTGGGCTAACGTGATAAGGATAGTTGTCACCGCAAATAAAGAAGCAACCATCGTCGAAAATCCAGCAATAATGAGGATCGCGTTAAACGCATGTGGGACAAAAGGTAGATTATAATTTCCCAAAGCAACCTGAAACGGGCTTTCCTTTCCTTGTAAGGCATTCAAGGGGATCAAGGTTAAAGCAAGAATAAGAGATGCGACATAGATCGTCGTTAAAAGTAGGATCATGATGTTCCCTGCTTTAGGTGCCTCTTCGGGCCGCTTCAATTGTGTAGCCAATAAGCCCATAATTTCAATACCGCCAAAGGCGTAAAAAGCATAAATAAAAGAGGACCAAGAGCCCATTAACCCAGCTGGCAAAAAGGTTTCTTTGGAAGTTGGGAATCTCGGTTGATGAGCTCCCCCCGTGATAAATCCTAAGACTGCGGCGCCTGCGATTAGGAGAAACATAACGATGGCGGATACTTTGATAATGGCAAAAATATGCTCTGTGCGTTCGAATGCTTTTGTCCCGAGTAAAATAACACCCAGTCCAATCAAGGCGTAAACCGTTGCAAAAATCCACATAGGTATCGCTGGAAACCAGAATCGGGTAAAGAGGGACAAAGCTGTTAATTGACTCCCCATAATTAAAAGCTCTGAGCTGCAATAGACCCATCCGCTGCTGAAGCCTGCCCAGCGTCCAAATGCTTTTTTGGCATATGCCCTAAAAGATCCTTGCTGTGGATCCGCTTCCGTCATTCGGGCCAAAACATCAAAGACAATATAAGTGCCCAAGGCTGCAAGAATGAACATGAGGATGACGGATCCACCGCCCATTTTGATACCAATCCCAGAGCCTAAGAAGTAACCAGTACCAATCGTACAGGCAACTCCAAGCAAGGACAGCTGCCACCACTTCATAGTTCCGGACTTATCACTCTTTGCTTTTGTGGACATATAGCCTCCTAATGCCGTTCGTCTAGAAATAACAGCTGTTAGTATAGCTTGTCCATTGGTAAAATATACTTAGAGATTAACCCATCTGAGCTAATAGAGTGCCGTCTCTTAGTATGACTTCATACGAGTGAAGTCTAGCACTTGGCACATTATGGCAACGACCAGTATGTACTTCAAACGTCCATCCATGCAGCGGACACACGAGCTCTCCATCTTCAAGGTCAACGGTGTAACCGGCATGAGGACAAACACTAGACAGTAGGGTATAAATACCTTCCATTTCCGTAAGGAAGTACAGGGTATCCTCTACTTGAACCTCTACAGGAAATGATGTGAATTGATCCTTTGTTCCAATGATGATTTCTTTCATCGTTATGCTCCTTTTCAACCAGGTTAGTTTGATTATAAGTCACGGCTGTTGTTTCACCAAGTGAAAAAATGACAATGGAGGATCATACAAATGAGCAAGAATAACGTATTATTAGAAGCGTTTAATAAAGCTATTTATCCAGTAGGCAGCCATAGTAAAAGAAACATTCAGGTTTTGAAAGAGGTTTTGAATGATAGTGATGGGAATCTGGACAGTGATGTTTATGGTTCAGGTAAACTTATCGAAAATTTTCAAGAGGAAATGGCTACTTTCTTGGGTAAAGAAACAGCTGTATTTTTCCCTAGTGGGACCATGGCCCAACAAATTGCCTTAAGAATCTGGTGTGACAGCAAAGGTAGTAAGAAAGTGGCTTATCATCCGCTGAGTCACTTGGAAATACATGAAGAAGATGGCTTAAAAGAATTGCATCATATTGAAACTATTTTGCTTGGGGATAAGGACAGATTGATCCGACTGGAAGATGTTCTTCAGATGAAGGACGATATAGCTTGCCTATTGATAGAATTACCTCAACGTGAAATTGGCGGACAGCTGCCGGACTACGAGGAGCTTGTTGCCATTTGTACTTATTGTCGTGAAAAAGGGATTAAACTGCATCTAGACGGAGCTAGATTGTACGAGATTCTACCCTATTATCAAAGAACAGCAGCAGAAATTTGTGAGCTGTTTGATAGTGTATATATTTCTTTTTACAAAGGGATTGGCGGAATCGCAGGAGCCATACTTGCAGGAAATGAAGCTTTTACAAAAGAGTCTAAAGTTTGGAAAAGACGATACGGAGGCGATTTAATTAGCCTTTATCCGTATATCTTAAGTAGCAGCTATTATTTCAAACGGAGATTGCCTAAAATGAACCAGTATTATCAAGAAGCCAAAGTGCTTGCTGGATACTATAATCAATGCCATGGCGTTGTGACAAAACCGTTAGAACCTATGACTAACATGTTTCATGTGCATGTTGATCTGCCGAAAGAGAAGCTTGAACCTATATTAGTAGCCTTATATGAGGAGACGGGTGTGGGCTTAACCCACTATGTAAGAGAGAGCAGCGAGACAACTTGTTGTTATGAAGTAAATATCGGTGATCGCTTTGCGAATATACCCAAAGATGAGCTTAGGAGAGCATTCCAGTGGTTGGATGTGAAAATGAGAGAAGCAACCGGTGTGAACGGATGAAAGCTGTTTAGATCGGATACGAAAGTGCCACACTGGTGTTATGGGGTGGTTAGAAATGCTCTTTGAGCCAATAAAACCAATGATTGTCAGTATTGGTAAAGAAGCTTTTGATGACGAGAATTATATATTTGAACCCAAATGGGACGGATGGCGAATCCTCATACATAAGCAGGGGAATCGCATTGAAGCTTTTACACGTAACGGTATGTTGATTTCTAGTAAATTTCCCGAATTAAAGGAAGCAGCATCGGCAATCAAGGCTCATACGGCGATTTTTGACTGTGAGGGCATTGTTTTACGTGGTGGCAGACCGGTATTTGATGATTTTTCTTATCGTGGCCGGTTGAGTAATTCTGCAAGGATTAATCGCGCTATAAACACGCATCCCGTAACATTTGTTGTCTTTGATGTCCTTTACACAGATAGAGATCATTTGGCTGAATCTTTGACGCAGCGTAAACAGAGGCTTGGAGACATCGTCGATTCTACCCCGGTTATCATGCCAACCATGTTCGTAGGAGGACAAGGTAAGGGGCTATTTGAGTTAATGAAAGAACGACATATGGAAGGCATTGTAGCGAGTATCTATATAATATTGGACTAATATCTAGTTGTACATAAATAATACTGAGAATGCCCATAAAATAGGCATTCTTTTTTACATGGATAAAATTCAAGATTGTACACTTTTATTCAACTTATTTATAGCATAAATAGAGATCTTAATAATATAAAACGTCGAATTACTGTACAAATATATTAGTTTATTGTTAAATAATGTTATAAGTTAATTGTCTGTGTCGAAATGGGGGACAAGCGATGTCTACTGAACTTATTGAATTTGGAAGACAAATTCAATATAAATTTAAAGCTGATTCCATTTGGGTTAACTGGGATCGAAATAGTAAAAGACAACTTGCAATGATTTGTGTTTATGATGTAACCAATAAAACAGATGTCATTCACCCTTTGACAGATTTTATTTATTCAAAATGGCGTTATAATTCCTACAATACGCAACGTAAACACACAGTCAACGTTGTTGCATTTTTGAACCACCTTTTAGAAGACAGAAATGACAGACATATTAACTCGCTAGTAGATCTGGAAATTGCTCATGGTGAACGCTACTTAAATGATCTAAACATGCGAGGAAATGCTAGAGAAAGCATAAAAGGTGTTGAGCGGACTCTTTCCGCTTTTTATCGTTATTTAAATAAGCACGAGAGTCTTCCGAAAGTCTCTTCCTCTGAGTTTGAAACGTATCTAAATGAATATGGGAAAGTTGTTCATATTTCCCCTTTTAGAAACGTTATATTTCCTTCTAAAATTAATACATCAATTGAACATAACTTTCCATCACGGTATCTCCCTTTGTTATTCGAAACAGCAATCATTTTAGCTAAACCCATTGTTCTTGGACTCTACTTTCAGATTTTTGGAGGGCTACGAGTTGGTGAAGTGGTAAATGTAATAAGAGCAGGAGTGCGACATCGAGTGGATGGCGATGTTGTATTATTGAGCATTCAAGAAAAGCAATTACGAACTGATATTAAAGATTTGGATGGCGCTAATTATGTTAAGAAAAGTAGGAAACAGCAGGTCTATATCAAAAAAGATTGGTTTGAAAGCATCTATGGGGATCATTTAGAACTATATAAGTGTGTAGATGGTTCAGGTGCATTATTTGTCAATCGAGATGGAAGAGCTCTGTCAGCAAAAAGCTATAGACAATATTTTGATAAGGTCAAGAAGGAATTTATCAATCTTTTAAAACAAAGCCCTAACATTCATGATAAGTTATTGGCTTACCATCTAAACGTTTCGAAGTGGTCAACCCATATTGGAAGAGGGATATTTAGTAATATGTTGGCTGAAAATGCTTCTAATCCATATGACATATCTGTACCTAGGGGGGATGATTCATTGCTTTCAGCACTCTCTTATCTCAAAAAAACCTCGCGTTTCCGATTAAAACTTGAAGAGAGAATGAATCACATGCATGGCGAATATATTCCGCGGCTCGTGGAACGAAGAAACGAGGATAGTTGATGTCATGGAAATGTTAACAAAATCTCAGGCTTCCAAGTATCTCGGATTAACAGTTAACACACTCTCTTATTTTATAACTCAAGGGAAATTGAATGCAGTTAAGCATGGTTCGGGCAAAACGTGTAGAGTGTTTATTTCCAAAAGGGATTTGGATAACTTTCGAGAAAACAATAAGCTTCTGATGGAGTATTATCTTTTAGGTGCTCCAGAGGGATATTTATCAGGAAAAATGATTGCTAAACGACTTAATATCCCGGATTTCCTTGCAAAGGACTGGATTAAACAAGGTAGATTTAAAGATGTTACTAAACTTACTGGACTGCCTGTCGGAGAACTCAGGGTAGTTCCTCTATCTTCTGTCATCGAATATGAAAATAAGATGAAAGAAATTGAGTGTTCTTATATTCGAGTTGAAGAAACACTTCAATTATTAAAGATAAACGCAGGAACACTCCAACGGTGGATAAAGGAACACAAGATTACAGGAATATTAAAGTGCTATGGATCACTTTACTTGCCTTTAAACGAGATTAATCGCTTACTTCAAGAACTAGAGAAAGAAAAAGAAATGGTTACGTTACCTCAAACAGTAAAGTTATTAGGACTGCCTAGTAAAATAATCTCAAAAATATCAAAAAATTATCGAGTTTCATCTATTAGAGGACAGTCATATCTGTTGTCGAAAGCTAATCTTGAAAAAATGAAACAAGATTATGAAGGATTAATTAATATTCATACAGATGAAACGTCAGAGAATTTCTTTAATACAAAAATGTTGGCCGAACGCTTTAAAGTACCAAGTATGGAAATTGTACGTTGGATAAATCAAGGAAGATTTAAAAATACATACAAAAAAAGCGGTCCCTATAACAAGTTTAATTCTTTTATAATCCCCAAAGAATCCGTTCATGAATTTGAAGAATTCATAATTAGTTTAAAAGTTAATTATATTGATGTTGAAAATGCTGTGAGAGTCTTTAACGTAACTACAAGCACCATTAATAACTGGATCGCTAATAAGAAATTTGATGGAGTAATTCGCTGGCTTAACAAAAGTTATATACCGATTAAAAGTATAGAGAAATTAAAGGAAGAAATGGCTTCCCAAAAGGATCTATTTTCTTTGACTAAGATGTGCCAAGAATTTCGTATTTCTCTAAAAAGGATAAAGTCTCTTGTTCAAAAAGGGGAAATACAATATAAAGTATTTAACGATAAAAAACTCTTAGATCGGGAAGAACTGGCTAATGCTTTAAAAAATCACTCACCTAAAAGGGGCAATAGTAAATCTGCTTTTATTTGGGATAATGCAGAAAGGCACTACCGTATGCCGGATGGATACGTCACTATTAGTAGTTTCAGTAGAACCGCAAACATTAGTAGATCTATGATTGAGAAGCTTATACAAAGTGGAAAGATCGTTAATACAAAGTTGTATATCATCAAGGGAAAACGTTATATATTAATTCGAACCGAAGAAGTAGAATCCTATTTGAATAAAAGGAACTTGAACGGCAAGATGTTCACTTCAGGTGAGGCAGCAACTTATCTAAATATAAGACAATACACTACAGTGAGCGCAATGGTTAAAAATGGATACTTTCCTAATGCAATTAATGAGAATAGGAAATATTTGATACCGCAGGTAGATTTGGATGAATATATTAGACTTAAAGCACTAAATTTATTGCCGAAAAGAAAATCGAATAATCTGCAAACATATGATGAAAATATCCAAGCAAAAGTATTGTCCAAGCAGGAAATGATATCTGAGCTATTAACAAAAATTGTTGATATCTCAACACCGGTTCATTTATCAAGGACCAAAGAAATGTACATAAAGTTTTCCCGATTTCGGATTGCATCATTAAAGGGAAGACCAAATTTTATAATAAATGAATGCAACAGAATTTTTAAAGCATATCAGACAATCATAGTGAATTTATCACAAAATTGCTTTGAATTATCAGATGAAGAGGTCAAGAGTCTTCTACAGAATGATTCATTAGGTGTTAGCCATAGGACTCTTGTAAATTGGTTTTTCCACTTCTCCTTTCGAGAGATGGGGATAAAACGAGAAAAACAATTCATTATCGTTCCGAAAATCAAAAAGTCTACAGATAAGGAAATGTACACACCAGAAATTTATTTAGAATATGTGGATTATGT
This sequence comes from Paenibacillus germinis, assembly GCF_013141785.1. Classification (NCBI taxonomy): domain Bacteria; kingdom Bacillati; phylum Bacillota; class Bacilli; order Caryophanales; family Paenibacillaceae; genus Paenibacillus; species Paenibacillus germinis. The sequence goes on along the minus strand of NZ_WHOC01000070.1, from coordinate 10,344 downwards.
TAAAAAAGTTTCAATTCATACGTCAGAAGCAATAAAGAGCCAACATTACTCAAATATGTGGTTGTTTACCATGATGCATTTAATGGATGCATGGCGTCCTTCTGATATTGTTAACGAGCTCCCAGACATAAGTACAGATGAATTGGAAGTTAAACAAATGGATTGGTTTTTGACAAACGTTCTTAGCATTGAACAAGCCCAACAAGTGATTAATCAAGTATATATTAAAACAAGGCATTCTTCTGCTTCTAAAACTAAAGCATTACTTACTTTTCTTGTCCCTTTAGATATGGTTTTAGCTGCAGGGACTGCTTTCCTTATTAACGAGATACATAGATCGAGAAATCAAAACTCTTTCTTATTGCAAACTTTAATAAATCAAAATTCTAGTGCAAAAACTCCAACATACCAACATCTCACTTTTTTTAAATATAACGAAAAACTTAAGGATTTTAAAAGTATTGTTATGATTCGCTCTACAATGACCTATCTCTTTAACAGTATTGTTGAGGAAGCTCCCGACCCTGAATTAGCACTCTCATATACAATGGCCACTCGATCCCATGAAAAGGAAAGTACAACTTCAATTTATGTGCAGTCTACTAACAGGGATGGCTCAATTAATCGAGTCTCTTTAAATTTATTTAATCGCGGACAATTTGGTTGGCTTTTTAATTTCATGATTCAGCTGATATTTTCAAACCTGGATATCAGCCCTTCTTCTCTAGAAGAACGGTCAAAACTAATCTCTGGTATTCGCAAGGACCTGTCCCCAAGGCAATTAGAAGATTGGGCAGGTTTCATTAGTAAAAACAATCAAAGCAGAGAAACATTAATTTCTAAGCTTTCTTCACTTTCAAAAAGTGAAGTTAAGGATTTGTTTGGTGAAATATTACGAGGTGAACGGCCATCTAAGGACTCTCAAGGGCAATGCTTTACATTTCCAAACTGTGAGAAAACGCATATACGGTCATGTTATAATTGCGAAAATTTTATTCCTCAAGTGTATTTGTTAATTCAGTTGAAATATGAGATATTTCGATTGGTTAATTCCTTAAAGGAATCCAAGCACCAAGCCATCATTATAAGGGATTCAGAGTTTCTAAAAAAAATCCTTACTCTATTAAATGAAGCCGTTTTATCTTATGGAGAAACATATATACACAGTTTTATTGACCTTATCGATATTCGAAAGAGGGTATTAGAAATTAAGGATAAGCTATTTTTAGATAAAAATTAAAGCAGGTGATTGATTTGTTTGTCAAGAAGAGACTTAAGGAGTTGTCCGAAACTAATATTTTAAGCTCCGTAGAAAATTTATTTTTCCAAGATATGTCTGAGACTGATTTTAAGGAGCACTTTAATTTTTTAAAAGAAAATGGTTTTATTGTTTCATCTTCATTCGATGATCCGATATGGCTTCTACCTGACTATCATAAGGATAGAGAAATTATTTTTAAATTCGATTTGGAGGTTTCTAAAGAATTAAATCTTGCAATGAAAGGCTATATTCTTCTAAAGAGAATGAGCGGCACTGTTGTTTCTTCATGTCATAGAATCCTTCAGACAATAAGGTATTCCGCGCTTGCTTCTAATGCATTTAACAATATTGAAGATTTGGAAAGCTATTTGATACAACAAACTTCTTATGTTGCATATGAATATGCATCAATAATTAAAAACTTCTTTTCATTTTATTATCATCCCAAAACAACTGATATTGAGAATGTTTGTTTCTCGATCCCAAAACCTGTTAGAAAAAATAGAGATTTACCCGAATTTAAAGATATAATTACTTTTGATGAATCCATAAATGAATTTTTTAAAAATATTTCGTTTGGTGAAGATCAAGTTCGATTTTTCCCAGTTTATATTTGGTGGAAATTAACGAATGTAATACCAATGAGAGTCATCGAATTTCTAAAATTACGAAAGCATTGTGTTGAAAAGAAAGAAGATGGAACGTATTGGATTTGCATACCTCGTGAAAAGAAAAAAGCTGATTCACCTTTTAAAATTGATGTGACCGATACTGTAGAAATTAATTATGAAATGTATTCGATCATTAATCGTTATATCGAAGCACTTGAAAGTCTTAATATAATTTCTGAATTTCTAATTCCTTTTGATGCCTATGTCAAGTATATGATCAGGCCCTATCAAACGAAAGGGCAACGTAAGGGTAGTCAGAATAGATTAATAGATAAATATCTTCAGAGGCTAATAGATGATTTTTACAACGAATTTATAGAAAATGATTCTATAGATAGAATTACTTCTGGTGACACGCGGCACTTTGCCATAATGAATATGTTTCTTCAAGGTTTTAACATGTTATCAATTGCGCGTATGGCTGGACATGAAAATCTTGAAATACAGCAAAACTATTATTCACATGTTGATCATTACGTACAATCTCAGGTTTATTTATTGGCCCAGAATAAAATTGGAAAGACCTTCAGCAAGAAAACAGGGGATCTCTTACTGAACAAAACTAGATCCATGGTCGATAAAGGGAGGATCTTTGAGTATGAGGACCTTGCTGGATTTCGTACAACTGATTATGGTTTCTGCACATATACAGAACCAGACTTCCCGATAGGATGTGCTGAGGATTGCAGAGTCTGCACTCATTATATATTTAAGCCGGCAGTTAATGATTTTCAAGATGGTGTCAGTTGGTTGAAGAATTACTCGGACATATTAAATCAAAAAGTTAAAGAAACTACTGAATTTATGTTCACACTTAGTAAGCATATGTATTATGATCTACAAAATTTAACACATCAGAAAACAGGAGATTCAGAATTAAAAGCCGCTTCTCAAAAATTAGTGCAAATGATGGACCATCTTGCTTTGGTTAACTCGCGGATCTTAGGAGGATAAGTATGGGGAACACTAAAGGAAGGCCTAAAGTTGTGGACGACCTAACTCTAAAAGAAATGGCGTTTCAGATAAAATCTAAATTGAAAGGCCAGAAAGTATCATTTCTTTTGTTGGAGAAGGAGACTGGGATTGGTCGACAAACTTGGAAAAGAAGAATTTCAGAATACATTAATGAGCTAAATAAACCCATTCTTTTTCAAGAAACTGAATTGAAAAATGAAGAGATCTATCTTCCAAATATTGAAGAGGTTTTCGAAAGGAATGGTAACAATAAGAAAAAGATCATTCAAGAGCTCTACACTATCGAGGAAACATTACGTGATTTATACATTGAAAATCAAGAAATGAAGAATCGGACAAATAACTTTAATAAGCAAGAAGCCTTGATCGAACAGTATGTCCTCCAAATTGATATGTTAAAAAGACAAGTTCTACATTATGAAAATAAATATAAGTCATTAACAATATCAAGCGTTTTCCCTCATTTGAGAGAAGAAAATAGTATAGTGCATAATGTTTTGGATTTTAAAAAAGATCTGAATGAGAGTGTAAGTATTGATCAAAAACAATTGAAAAGCATGTTTAAGGATACTCGTAATGAAACTGAGAAAGAAGACAAACTTAGAGAACTTTTTCCTGATCTTTTTTAATATAAGATATTTTAAAAATTAATGTTTTCACAAAAAGTAATAATGAGTTTAAAGTCTATACTCGAAAAAAAGTGAAGCCTCATACCGGTTTTTGGCTGGTAGAGGCTATTTATGCTTTGCTTATTTAGGAAGCGAATTTCTTCTACTATTAATTTGGCAGGACCAATTAGTCTGTTTTTTCTGGTATCATTTGCGCGATTAGATCTGAAGCTAATGTCTTTGAACCACTTAAACCCTTGATATATTTGAGAAAACCATGGGATGACCAATCGAATCTTTTTAGTCTTTTCACATATTTCAAAATACGATTATAGTCTATTTGCTTTTTATCAGTAGAAACCACGTTAGAAAAAATCTCTGAACCTGCAATAGCTAATGCATTTAAGCAAACTATGTGAGTAAGGCGATGGTCTTGATAGTCCATCCATTCTTGATTGAAATTTTCCTTCAGGGCATTAAAGTAAAATAAACTAAGCATCAATTTTTCTTCCTTGGTGAGGCTGGAGACATGAATGTCTTTTGTAAGAAGCTCTAGGACTTTATATAGATTTTGAAGTGTTACATGACGTCCAGCATTTCTCTTTCCTGTTATGGTACCAATATTGTAGAAGGGACTATCATTTCTTAAAATCAACTCTGTAGCAACCCAGCTTAGATCATCAGAATGCCTTCGTAAATAGCGACTAAGAGACACACCTATTCCCTTTGCTTTTGTATTAATCGTATCGAAGAGTTGGATCTCTTCATCTTCGTCTAAATAGTGAAGTGCAAGAAAAGGGATACTTATTTCAGAATTGGTTTCCTGTATATATCTCTTGATTCCTCCTAAACGGTGCTGTCCATCCATTAGTGATGCTTTATCTTTGCAGATTAACCTACCGTACGAAGGTCTATATTTATCATAAGGAACGAAGTCCCATTTTGATTCAGCATTAAGCAGAATCGGTGTGAATAAAGAATTATCTCCCTTAGATAAATAAAGGGCAAAATCATTGGCTCTTTTGGAGTCCACAGGTCGTTGATACCCTTTTCCAGATGGAAGATCATATGGCTTCACATAAGTGATCTGTAGAGCATCTGAAGCAGCGACATGACCAAGGTATGCGACCTTGCCTCGCATTTTATATTGAAGGACATTTTCAATAACATGCTGTTTTAGTAATGTGCTCATGTCCTATCTCCCCATTTGTAGTATTTACATTCATTTTATGTATTATAACACATAAAATCAAATGGTATTATGTAGTGTATTGATCTTCATTACTGAGTTGGACAAGCCTACTCTTGTAGTGAGGTGGTTAAATGTCCAGTCTTTTTCAGCATGTGGGTAAAAAAATAAGATTTTATCGAAAAGCAAAAAATCTTACTCAAGAACAATTAGCTGAATTTATTCCAATGGATCAAGCCCATCTGGTACGAATCGAGAGAGGCACTGTTAATATTACTTTAGAAACCATTGAGAAAGTATCATCCGCTCTGGAGATTGATCCGAAACAATTATTTGAAATGGAGAATAGTAAGTATGGAAACAGAGAGGATATAGAAAAAATTCAATTATTACTTTTTGATAAAAGCCATGAAGATATCGAGAGTGTATACAACATACTAAAGGAGATATTTCTAATAAAAAGAAACTCTAACTAGATAAATAACAGTATAGAGGGGCATGTTTTGAGTGAAACATGTCTCTTTGCTTTACTCAAAAGAAGGTAATTAATTCCAAAAAGCGAATTGATTTCATTACAATATAATATTGGGGGAACAATATGGACAGGATTAAAGTTTTGTTAATGAATTGTTATGGAATCAGTAAATTGGAATCAGAATTTGACTTTACAAACAATAATTCAACTCACATTATTTATGCACCAAATGGAGTTATGAAAACATCTTTTGCAAATGTCTTTGATGATTATAGTAAGGGAATTGAATCTAGAGATTTAATTTATACAAATAGAGTACCAAGTAGAAAAATATCAAATATTAATGATGAAGAAATTGATCCACAATCAATTTTTGTAATCAGATCATATGAAAAAAACTTTAAATCAGATAAAATGGCAACTCTATTAGTAAATGAAGAGTTAAGACGTAAGTATATTGAAATTCATAAAAAAATTGATATTGAAAAAGAAAAGCTTCTCAAAGAATTAAAGAAAATGTCGGGGCTGAAAAATGATATTGATGAAGAAATTTCTGATGCTTTTCTTGGAGAAAAAAAGAACTTTTTACACGCATTAGAATCTATTGAAAAGAAGGTCTATGATGATGAAAATAAAGCACAATTAGCCCATATTCTTTATGTTAGAATATTTGATGAAAAGGTCTTAGCATTTCTAGAAACAGGAGATGTTAGAAATCAGATAAGGGAATACATAGATAAATATGATGAATTACTTAAAGCTTCGACATTTCTAAAAAAAGGATTCAATCATTATAATGCTTCCACTATACATAAAAATCTCAAGGAAAATGGTTTTTTCTTAGCTGAACATACTTTAAATCTTAAATTAAATGGAATTAAAACAGAAGTAACGGACGAAAAAGAACTATCAAAAATGATACTAAATGAAAAAGATAAAATACTAAATGATGAAGGATTAAAAACGATTTTTGAAGCGATTGATAAAAAAATAACAAATGCTCAATTAAGAGATTTTAGAGATTATTTATTCGAGAATAAAGAAATTCTACAGGAATTGGAAAATTTAATAAATTTCAAAAGGAAACTATGGATAACTTATTTGCAAAATTGTAAAGAACAATATCAAATACTTTTACAAGAATATAAAAAAGGGCAAATTGAAATAAAGGCAATATTAGAGGAAGCAAAAAGTGAAAAGACGGAGTGGGAAAAAGTAATTGAAATTTTTAATCGAAGATTTTATGTACCATACAGATTAAGTATGAAAAATAAAGAGGATACAGTTTTACGAGACGAAGCACCTAGTATTCATTACACTTTTGGAGATGCCAATAACGTAGATGAAGATTTGTTGGTTAGGATATTGAGCCAAGGAGAAGGAAGAGCACTTTATCTTTTGAATATTATTTTTGAGATCGAATCACGAAAAAAACAAGGGACAAGTACTTTGTTTATTATTGATGATATTGCTGATTCTTTTGATTATAAAAATAAGTACGCAATTATAGAATATCTTAATGAGATATCTGGAGTAACAAATTTCTTTTCAATTATTCTGACTCATAACTTTGATTTCTTTCGAACAGTTCAGGAAAGAATCATTGGTAATAACAAATACACCAGTTCTTATATGGCTTCAAAAAACATTGAGGAATTGTTTTTGGAGAAGGTAAAATATAAATACTTAAGCAGTCCTTTAAAAGAATGGAAAAAGGACCTCCAAAACAAAGCAAAGTTAATTGCTTCAATTACCTTTGCACGTAATATTGCGGAATATACTGGAGATAATGATAATTTCAATAAATTAACTTCGCTTTTACATATGAAACAGGATACTGGAAAACTTACAGTAAAAAATCTTGAAGATATCTTTAAAGACATATTTAAGGATTTGAACAACCTAACATTAGATAATCATTACAAAAGAATAATTGATATTATTTTCGAGGTTGCTGAAAATTTGTGTGATACGCACACAGAACAGGGGCTTAATCTTGAAAATAAAGTTGTACTATCAATCGCTATAAGATTAAATGCAGAAATATATATGATTAAAAAAATAAATGATACTCAATTCGTTTCTAGCATTAAAAGTAGCCAAACCGGAAAATTGTTTGGAAGATATAAAATTGATTTTCAGAATGATTTTAATAGTATTCAAATCCTTGAAAAAGTTAATTTGATGACTCCAGAGAATATTCATTTAAATTCATTTATGTATGAGCCCATTTTAGATATTTCAGATCATCATTTGAAGCAATTGTATAAAGAGCTTAAACAATTAATAACCATAGAAGAATTATTGGAACCTAAGGTGGCTGTTGCGCGTTCTATTCAGGAAGAAGATGATCCCAAATAATTATCTCTCCGTTTGATCTAAGTTTACACTACCTGATGCAACCTCATTGCTGCATTGTAGGGACAACAACCTAGTTTAATGGCGACTAATTCTGAAACTAGAACACCTAGGAGTAACAAATAAAGTAATGAAGTAATTGGGCGTTCACTCTATTGGTGAACGCTTATTTGTGGGTATGGAGGATTTTTGATGATTGAACACTTCATTAGTGTTTTGTTAACAAAGAAATTTCAACAGCCCGTTAAACTATTCGAAACCTGGATCGACTCAAAAAATGTACATGCCTCAAACTAGGGTTTCCCTGGTGTGTGCATCTTACAATAACATGCGAGTAGGGATTCCTACTAACAAAGAGTTGTTGCAAGACCTTAAGTTTTTTTATGGTCATGCAGGTAAGGATTACATATCAATTATAAAACAACTCAATGATATGCTGGGAGTATCAAGAGAGTTTAAAAAAAACATGACCATCATATTTTAGAGAACTTAATATTGCCAAAAATAATGGGAAAGGAAACACTCCCGGCGTCAATTAACTTCGGGAGTGTTTCCGATGTTCTTTGAGCTATTTTTTTTCAGTACCCGCATGCAAGTATAAAATTATCTAATCTCTCTTTTATACCTTCATAAATATTAATCCGTCGTATAATGCCGCTATCTTCATTCATGTATTCATCTATTCCACATAAATTGAAAGTATCCTTGGCAGCATCAATGTAATCTAAGCTTGAATTTGAACTGTCTATACCAATTTTTCGGAACAATGCTAGTCCATTTGCCACAAGGGACTGATATTGGATGATAAAATCTCCAATAAGTTGTTTCCTACTAGCGAATTGATGAATTTCTGATTCAATTTCTGACTCAAGAACTTTTTTTGAAGGTAGTCCGTTAATGCTTAATACTTTTTCAGTGTCGACTCTCCCATTGACTAAAATGTTTTCACCAGACTCTTGAATATTTACAACCATTAAATAGAACATAATACTCGGATCCTGTGAGTATTTAAGCCCTCTTTTTCTTGCTGCAGGGATGGCTAGAGATTGTGGCATTTTAATACGATGGTAATAAATATCGGGTAAATTTAGACAAATACTCGAAAGAGCCTTTGTAACGACAAAAGCGAAATATATATCTTCGAGACCAAGCCGCGCAGAGACTAATTGGGTTGCACAGGAGTAAGTTAATAGTTCAGGGGTATAAATCCACTCCTTAAAACGGTTTTCAAGTAATTTTTCACTAACTTTCCTTTCTCCTTGGTCTTTAATTTGCATTATTGACGCCATGTGAAGCTGGATTTCTGCTGCGACAGCATTAGCCTCCCAAAGAGCTTCAACTGATAAAGGAATCCTAGCAACAAAATTATCCATGTATTTAAAATTGTTGAAAATAATAGGTCTGTTTGGGTCGGAAATGCCATCCGCATCAAATCGTTGACCAAATGTATTAGCAAAGGACCAATCAGAATGTCTTTTTCCTGTAGTTAATGATTCCGTGGTGAATTCCTTATAATAATCTTGAAATTTCAACTTTTTAATAGCCTTATGCAATTTAGCAACGTGCCAATAATTTTGTTCGTCTCCTGATAAAATTCCGTGGTAAGCATTATAAGTTTCTAACAAAAATCTTTGTCCATTTAGTGTAGCTAAATGATCTATATAGTGAGAAGTTTCGTGAATAATAAGAGCTGCATTATCGACGTTTGACCTATTAAATGGGTCAGCAATTGCTTTATCAAACTCACTTCTTTCTAGTTCTTCAAACCTTATAACCTGATCAAGTGAATTATAGGAGGCTAAAACACTAACATTTGGGAAAATAGTATTAAAATGCGACAAAACTATCACTCATCTCTATGTTTTAAATCCCTCACTGGTCGTATTAGCTGGCGGGGGATTTTTTTGTTTATTTTGTTTTAAACCAAACTCCACCAGTGCCGTCATATTTTCTCGAATAAGTAATTAAAGGGGCAACATCGGATTTATCAACTTGGAATGCAATCCATCCTGTATGATCAGCACCGACATATAGACTAGTTCCAATGGTCGGCTCAGGATCGACCACCATTTGAACTTCGTAGTCTTTACCTTGTGTTGATACCAGTGTGAAATGTACTTTAGAAAGGTCAACCTTCGAATCAGATTTTTCATTTTTTGTGATTTTAACTGTTGCTTTAGCTAAAATGAATTCTTTACCATCATCCGGTGCTTTATTGAATGAATTGGTAGCATGTATCAATCTCCACGCTTCATCTCCACGAATTATCTCATTTACACTTACTTCACCTTCATAATTATCAATGATGGATTCCTTTTTAAAAACTACTTTCGTACCTAATGGAGCTGGATTGTTTCTTGAAAGTCCAATGACTGAGGTATCAACTTCTTTACCAATATGAATTTCACGTTTGTTCTCATCCCACTTTACCTCTTGCCCCAAAGCCTCAGCCACAACTCGCAATGGCACATAACTGGATCCATCAATAATTTCAATGCTCGCAGTCGTCTTTTTACCATTCACGAAAAGTTTAATATCCGATGCCGCATATGCACCAACGGCAAGAGATGTTGCGATAATTCCAGTAAGACCAAGAGCAATCAATAATTTCTTCTTCAAGTAATTTCCTCCTCATTTCGTATCCTCATAAGATTCTGTAATACCTACGCCAAATCCTACCAAACAGTTTCATAAATTTTACATTTATCCTACGTTCGGTAATTTGTTCGTTTCCATAAAATTCACTTGCATAACGAATACGTGTTCGGTATATAATATTAAAAACGAATACATGTTCGCATAAGGTG
>NZ_WHOC01000069.1:0-230761 GCF_013141785.1 Paenibacillus germinis | reverse complement strand
TATCGCGCCGCGTGAAGCCCGTTTGATTATTTTCAATCTAAACCTAACGCAAGGAGTGAAATAATATTTCAGAAATGTATAGACAAAGTGAAATAAAACTCTATAATAAGGGTAAGTAAGTTCAAAGTTACACATGAAACCGTAGAGGGTGACTCCTATGTTAAAAGGTGGATTAGTAAGTATAGAAGCGGCTATGGGGAGCTTAAAGCCGATGGAACGCAGGGCTGCACAGTATATTATGGAGCATCCGGAACAGGTAGTCAGCCTTTCCGTGCAGAAGCTGGCAGAGTTTGCTGGCGTAAGTGAAGCAACGATTGTAAGGCTTTCACGCTCCCTTCACTGCAAAGGATTTCAGGAGTTGAAGCTGAGGATCGCAGGTGATTTATCACAATCGTCGCTACCTACAGAATCGTACCAAGAAATCCGTACCGACGGATCTATCGTAGATCTCATCAAATCGGTGTCCAATAACAATATTGTTTCTATCCAAGATACTTTGACGGTACTCTCTCCGGAAAGTGTGGAAAAAGCAATTAATTCGCTGAGCAGCGCAAGAAAAGTCGGTGTGTTCGGCGTAGGTGCATCGGCGGTTATCGCGAAGGATTTCATGCAAAAGCTAACGCGTATTAATCGTTGGTGTGAAATCGGCACCGGGTTTGATGCACAAGCAACTATTGCAGCCAATCTAATTCCTGGTGACGTTGTCTTCGGAATTTCCTATTCAGGCCAAACCGAAGACATGATTCGTGCGCTGGCCGTTGCTAAGAATAACGGTGCTTCAGTCATTACATTGACCCGGTTCGGAGCCAATCCGGTATCGGAGCTTGCGGATATACAATTGTTTATAAGCACCTTAGAGAAGAGTATCCGAAGCGGTGCGATGGCCTCAAGGATATCTCAACTGAACGTGATCGATATTTTGTACGCCGGCATCGCTGGCCGACATTATGATGAAAGCATCAAATCTCTGGAAAAGACGCGACAAGCCGTCAGTGTGGGGAAACGTAATGGATAAAGTGGATCGCTTGGTGGGAGGATGGGTGCGCGATGGGCTGCTGCCCGGCGCTGTGCTCGACATTACTGTATCGAACCGATTTCGATTCCAAAAATCATATGGATTATACACGGACGGCACAAGGGAACATCCGATTCAGCTGAACACAATGTTCGACATCGCATCCCTTACGAAGGTAACCGTTACGCTTCCATCTATTCTTGTTCTTGTGACTCAAGGGGAACTGTCGCTGGATAGTTCCGTACAGGCGTACTTGCCTGCATTCCGTCATCCGCAAGTCACACTGCGTCATCTATTGATGCATGCGTCAGGGCTGCCGCCGGATTTGCCTTATCTTCCACGTAAAGCAGCAAGGCCTAGTCTATTCGAGGAAATTCTGGCGCAAGAGCTTTTATTTCAGCCAGGTAAGGACAAGCTGTATAGTGATCTCGGTATGATCCTTCTTGGGATCATTGTAGAACGTGTGTCAGGCGAGCCGCTGGATCGCTTTGTTAAGCAGCATATATTCGATCCACTTGATATGCGGCATACGGTTTTTAACCCTGGCTCCGAACTTCGAGATCGTATTGCCGCAACCGAACAGGTAGATGGAGCTTATGTCATCGGCGAAGTTCATGATGAGAAGAGCTTCCACCTCGGTGGTGTTACCGGCAGCGCAGGATTATTCGCAACAGCAGAAGACCTAGCACGCTATGCGGCATGGTGGTTGCAGCCGGAACAGTGGGATATAGTTCCGCCATCGTTGATGCGAGAAGCAACAGCGGCTCCCGTAAGTGGCCGCGGCCTTGGCTGGGAAGTCAAGCATGATCCCGCAAACGTCCCGAGCTGCGGAGAAAGGTGGCCAGCGGGTAGTTTCGGTCATACTGGTTTTACCGGAACGAGCTTGTGGGTTGAGCCCGAACAGGGCATCAGCGTTGTATTTCTTACCAATGCCGTTCATTTTGGGCGAAACACCAAGATCCGGGAGCTGCGTCCAATTTTACATGAAGCGGTTTTGTCCTCATATCTATCATGAGGTTTAACATATAAGTAAACATTAAAGGGAGGCTTTCTAAATGAAACGTTTATTCAGTGGGGCATTATTAACTATGGTTGCTGCTTCTTCCATGCTTGTCGCTTGCAGCAGCAATTCCGCAACTCCTAGCACGACTCCAGGTGGAGCAAGTACCGCACCAACGGCAGCACCTCAGGAAAAAGTGAAGTTGACAATGGGCAGCTGGCGTACCGAAGATGCGGAAGCTTACGCTAAAATCATAGCTGAATTTAAGAAAAACAACCCGAACATTGATATCGAATTCAAGCCGATTAAAAATACGGAATACAACACAGCCCTAAACACAGGTCTGCAAAGTGGAAATGGTCCTGATATTATTCATCTTCGTCCCTATGCTGCAGGCGCTGCGTTGGCGGATGCCGGTTACTTAGAGCCGCTGACAAGCGTCAAAGGAATGGACGTATTCTCGAAGGACACTTTGCTGGCCGCTACTGGAACAGATGGTAAAGTATACGGCGTACCGACAGTATTCAGCTCCACGCAAGTATTTTACAACAAGAAAATCTTCCAAAAATATAATCTGACAGAGCCAAAAACGTGGGATGAGCTGTTGAAAACGGCGGATACTTTGAAGAAAAATAAAGTAACTCCGTTCGCTTTCGGCTCTAAGGAAGGTTGGATTCTTTCCCTGACCCAAGGTACGCTTGCACCTTCCGTTTACGGTACAGATTTCATTAAGAAGATACTTGCCGGTGAGGCGAATTTTAAAAGCCCGGAATATGTAAGTTCGATTAAAATGCTCAAAGATATGACCCCGTACTTCCCAGATAATTATGTAGGGATCGGTATGGACGATATGAGAAACATGTTTGTTTCCGAGCAAGCAGCTATGATGGTCATGGGCGATTGGGAATATGCCGTCATGAAGAAAACGAATCCAGATCTGCAAATGGATGTGTTCCCAGTGCCGCCGATGAAAGCAGATGGCAAAGCAACAGTTACAACTTGGGTAGACGGCTCTTTTTCAGTGAATGCAAAATCTGCTCATAAGGCAGAAGCTCTGAAATTTATGGAGTTTTTGACAACGAAAGAATTCGGAGCTCTTGCTGTAAATGAACTGCAAAAACCAAGCACAATCCCAGGTGTGGCAGCAAAAGATCCGCTTGTAGCCAAAATTGCTAAGAATGCAGATACGATATCTACACCTTACGCTTCCGTTGTCTATTTCAATGCAGGCAACCCTACAACCAAATCTACTTTAGAAAACTCCATTCAAGGGATGTACTTAAACAAATTGACTCCAGAGCAAGTGACGGAAGAAGTTCAAAAGAGCGCAGATACATGGTTCAAGCCTAAGAAATAAATCAGTTTAAAAGAGGGGTGGGGGCACATGAATAACTTTGCAAAATCGTCTTGGTGGAAAAAGGGAGCAGTTCATCTGTTCCCGGTTCCTGCCCTCGCGGTTTACATTCTCTTCGTAATCTATCCGATCCTTTCGGCTTTCGGTTACAGTTTTTATGACTGGAAGGGTCTCACCCGCGGGGAGTTTGTGGGGCTAGGCAACTTTGTGAGCCTGTTTACGAAAGAACCGTTCAACCATTTATTTTGGAATGCGTTTGGTCATAATCTTTATTACTTTGCTGTTGAAATGGCTGTTCAGAACGTGATTGCGTTCGTGCTTGCCTATCTTGTTTACAGCAAACTTAAGGGTTCGAACTTTCTGAAAATGGCTTACTTTTTACCGAGGCTGCTTTCTGTCATCGTAGTAGGCTTTTTGTGGAAACTCATGTTGAACCCGAATAACGGTATTGTCAATGTGCTGCTCAAAAAGATCGGTCTTGTTTCGTGGGCTAAGCCTTGGCTCGGGGACCCGGCTTATGCGTTAACATCAATTACACTGGTCAACAGTTGGTTTGGCATAGGTTTCTCCATGTTGATTTTTCTCGCTGGTCTGCACGCAATTTCGACAGAAGTCATTGAAGCGGCGCGGCTGGACGGAGTAAAAGGTTTGCGCTTGATCCGGTCTATTATCCTGCCGATGATGAGTCAATCATTGATCATCATTACGGTGTTTACCTTTATTCATGCTTTCGAAGCGTTCGAACTTATTTATGCCATGGAGGGTTCGCAAGGGGAACCTTACAACTCCACCGACACGCTTGCTGTGTTCTTTTATCGGATTGCGTTTGGCGGCTCATCTGGTGGTGATTCGGTCGCATTAGGCTTGGGCTCGGCATTGGCAGTCGTACTATTTTTCATTATCGCGACCATATCCGCTTTGTTCCTGTACTTCACTAGGAACCAATCGTCTCAGCATTGAGAAAGGAGGCACACACCATGAAAACCAACAAATCCGTTCGGGGGCTCCAATACGCTGCTGCGTACTTGGGTGCACTGGTCAGTTTGTATCCGATCTTTCTGATGCTGACCTCCTCTTTCAAGACGAATATCCAGATTTTGAAAAACCCGATGTCGCTTCCGACTTCTATATCGTTTACGGCATATAGTAAGCTAATCCATCAAATTCCGTTCGGAACTTATTTTTGGAACAGTGTCGTGGTTAGTGTCGTTTCTGTAGCTTTGATTCTGCTGTTTGGCGTTTTGGCGTCATTTTATATTGCAAGATATCCGTTCCGTTGGAATGGTGCGCTGTTCTTCTTTTTCCTCTTAGGCATGATGATTCCAATTAAGCTTGGGATCGTACCCTTGTTCCTATTAATGAAGAAGCTAGCTCTTTTGAATAGCGTTTGGTCGCTTGTCAGCGTGTATACGGCGATTGGATTGCCGCTTGCTGTCTTGATCTTAACTGGTTTTTTTAGGACGCTGCCGAAGGAGCTAGAGGAAGCAGCTCGCATCGATGGTTCTTCGGATTTCGGTGTCATGTGGCACGTTTTGCTGCCGCTTATTCGCCCTGCACTGGGAACAGTCATGATTATGAATTTTATTATGGCGTGGAACGATTTCTTCTTCCCGCTGATTTTTATCCAAGACGATATGAAAAAGACGATACCGGTTGGCATGCTGTCGTTGTTCGGACAGTACTCTACGGATTTAAGCATGCTATTTGCCGGGCTTACGTTGGCTTCAGTACCCATGATTGTCATGTTTTTCCTAGCGTCGAAACAGTTTATGGAAGGCATGACGGCAGGAGCGGTGAAATAATATGGCTGAAACTAGATATATTGGGATTGATGGCGGAGGGACCAAAACGGTATGTATTCTCGGCGATGCGGAAGGCAACATATTGGCTGAAAGCCGAGGAGAATCCAGCAGCGTGAAGTCCCGTCCATGGGAGGATGTTCAGCGAGTTCTGCTCACACTCATCCGTGACGTATTAGACCAATCGGGTACGGAAATGTCCCAGTTAGATGGGATTTTCCTTGGACTTGCGGGGAGTGATCGTCCTGAAGATCGGAAACGGATCAGTGACTGGCTGCAAACCGAATTGCCGGAAGGTGTTCCGATCACCGTGCACAATGATGCAGTGACCGCTTTGGCCGCTGGTACTTGGGGACAAAAGGGGATTGCTCTCATTTCAGGAACAGGCTCGATCGCATATGGATTCGATCCAGTGACGGGCGGATTTGTAAGAGTCGGCGGCTGGGGTTATTTACTCGGCGATGAAGGTAGCGGGTTTGATCTTGGGCGGAAAGCGCTGGTGGCCGTTATGCGAGCGTATGACGGCCGAGGGGAGCCTACAGCTTTGACGGGGTTAGTTCTTGAACGTTGGTCCTTACAGCATCCTGGACAATTGATCAACACCATTTATGGCCAGAACAATGTACGTACCGCGATTGCGGATGGCTCCAAGCTCGTTATGCGGGCTGCAGCAGATGGGGATCCGATTGCTGTTAAGCTCGTGGAAGAAGCGATTCAGGAGCTTGAAGAGCTCGTTAATACCGTTATAACTTCCATGGAGAAACAACAGCCCATTGAGGAAAGTGATAGCCATCATTTGGCGGAAAATACAATCCCTCTTGTGATAACTGGTGGCTTATTTTCAGATCGAATGTTCGAAAATCGCTTTATGCAAACACCGTTAATACGGTCCGGCATGTTCGATGTCCGACTGCTCGAACGCCCACCAGTCATTGGAGCCTATCTTCTTGCCTTGCAGGAACGGGGCTTCGAATTAACGGAAGTAATGAAACAACGGATAGCAGCATTTGTCTTTCGTAAATAGAGGCAAGGTAACGCATCCATAAAAAGGAGGCAAGGTAACGTGGTACAACAAGTTAATCAAACGGTTACCGAGCAGAGAAATACAAAGTCAAGTCACCTAGACCGACTTACTGTTCGGGAGATCGTGACTCTAATGAATGAGGAAGACCAAACGGTAGCTCTATCCGTTAATGGAGCTTTGCCGCAAATCTCTGATGCAGCAGAAGCAGTGGTCGAAGCGATGACTCGCGGCGGCCGACTTTTCTACATTGGAGCTGGAACCAGCGGCCGTCTCGGCGTTCTAGATGCATCCGAATGCCCGCCTACGTTCGGTGTTGAGCCGGAGCTTGTGAACGGCATTATTGCTGGAGGAGAAATAGCCATTCGTTCAGCTGTAGAGAATGCTGAAGATGACGAAGAAGCTGGGGTACGTGCGATAGCAGATGTTGCACGAGCAGGTGATGTAGTCGTCGGTATTACAGCAAGCGGAACGGCTCCCTATGTGATCGGCGCCATACGAGAGGCTAATCGACTGGGTTTATTGACGATCGGTATTAGCTGTAACCGAGATACGCGGCTCAGTGCAGTTGTGAAATATCCGATCGAGGTGCCCGTCGGACCTGAGATTATTACAGGGTCGACAAGGTTGAAGGCGGGAACGGCGCAAAAAATGGTTCTTAACATGATCTCCACGACCGTGATGATTCAGATGGGTAAAGTTTACGGTAATCTGATGGTAAATGTTCAGGCGACGAATAAGAAGCTTAGGGATCGTACCGTGCGGATTATTCAGGAGGCGACTGGTGCTAATGAAGAAACAGCCCGCCGCGTCGGAATAGAAGCTAATGGAGATGCAAGAGTCGCGATTCTGATGATTATGTTCAACGTAAGCCGTGAGAAGGCTTTGGATGCGCTTGTTCAAGTAAATGATCATTTTGGTAATGCTGTAAAGCAGCTCGAACAAGCTCAATAATTCTTATTAGTTAAATGCCTAGGCTGATCGTAATCAGTTTAGGCATTTTTTATTGTATTGGAAATTATGCAAGATGCGTATTTGTGGATAAGTCTGTGAACATATTCTCTTATATTTGTATCCCAAACTCAACACGCACCCGGCATCATCAAATTTTAGCGGAACGTAGAAGCTTTATTTTGCTCAAAACAGCGTATTTCACGTTTTCGCGGAACGAGGAGCCGCTATTTCCCTCTTTTGAGGTGTAAAAACCGGTAAAACGGCAAAATAGGGCCCCTACGTTCCGCGTACAGGTCCTACATAGACATAATCATCGAAATAACGGCACCTTGTTCCCCGTGATCCTCAGATTTGCATCCTAAATGTTCGAAATCTCTCCACAGAGTTTCGCTTTCAAGCCGACCTATAATCCAGTGGATTTGACCACTTTTTTATTGTATTGGAAATTATGCAAAACAGTAAATTTCTCGGACTCATTGGGCGAGCTTCGGCGCGCAGAGCTCTCGCTGTAAGCACGTTTTTCGCGCTTATTTGTTCATTTATTGGGGAAGTTAACGCATAAACGGATGCGAATTCATGTGCGATCTCTGATATGCTATAATGTACCCGATTAACAGCAGGAGTTGATGGCAGGATGGGGTTCCGCAAGATGTACCGAAATTACTTGAAAAATAATTTGTTTATGAAGCTGCTTCTCTTGTTCTCATTGATAACCGTCATTACGATTATTTCGTTTTCTTATTTCATGTATCATTCGATGTCGCAAGCGGCGATTAATCGTGAGCTGGATATACAGAAGAAGGCAATGACGAATGTGAACAATTATTTGGGGGGGAAATACGATTCTGCGCAGTCTATCGTGTTCGGCCTATATCGGGATAGTTCGCTTGCCGCGGGCATCTCTTTCATGCTGCAGCACCCTTTCCAGGAATATGTGCAGCATGGTCTGGAGCAATACAATTTAGGTGGTAACAGCACGTGGAATGCTGGTCTGCAATATTTTAAAAATCGGGTGGAAGACGACGAAGATATTCGTTGTCTGATGCTGTACAGCGTGGATCAGATGACCTTATATGTGCTGGATCGTAACCGGCAATTGAAGATCGTTCCTACGAATGCAGCCCATTCCTACATTCCTGAAGTCATGGCGCTTGATAGCAAGAGTGTTACCTTGCCGAATATATGGGTTCGTGAAGCCGCAGGTCAATGGGATAACCATCTGTACTCGATTAGGACACCTATCAACGACAAGCAAACCTTGAAAAATATAGGGCAGCAGGTCGTGTACTTCAGCTCAGACGGCATTTGGAAGATTCTCTTGAATGATAAGGAAGAGTTAAAGGGGACGATTCTCGTTCTATCACCGGATGGGGGCGTCCTGTTTGATTCTTCGGATCAGTATTACGGCAAGCCCTATCCTTTCATGGATCAGGTTAGTTCGTTGTACGAGAATAGTGGCTCGAATCAAAGCGGTTATGTGACGAAGCTGACGCAGAGTAAAGGAGACTTTGTTGTCGTCGGTTTCATTCCGAAGAATGAACTTGAAGCATCCTCAAGGCGAATCGGGAGCACGATCTTTATGATTAGCGCGATATGTATTTTTTTCGCCATTCTGATTCCTTCTTTGGTTGTGATGAATGTCTCTAAACGCACCAACCAGATCATTCGCTTTACACGGAAGGTCAAACAAGGCGATCTGAATGCACGGATTCCGGATGAGCGAGAGGACGAGTTAGGACAAATTTCTCGCAGCTTCAATGAGATGATCGAAGAGTTGAATCAATATATCGATAGGGTGTATAAGGCAGATATTAAGCAGAAGCATACAGAGTTAACGGCTCTGCAAGCTCGCGTTAATCCTCACTTTTTATACAATACACTAGAAGTCATTCGAATGCGGGCAATCTCTCATGGGGCTCATGACGTTGGTGAAATGATTTACAGTTTGTCGGCGTTATTCCGAAGCCTGGTACAGCAGAAAAAGATTTACACACTGAAGGATGAGCTTGAAGCCTGCCGCTTATACCTCGAGCTGTTCCAGATTCGCTATAAGGACAAATTCACGTATTCGATCGAATGGGATCGGAAGCTAGCATCTACACGCATAATGAAAATGTCGCTGCAGCCCGTAATTGAGAATTACATCGTACATGGCTTGCGAAGCGAATGCACCGATAATGAGCTTCATATTCGTGTGAAACAAACAGAAGAGTTCCTTCATGTGCAAGTGGAAGACAACGGAAACGGCATTACGCCTGAGCGTTTGAGCGAGCTAGAATCCTTCTTACAAGCAGAGGAAACCGAAGGGGAATCCTTCGGCCTGCGGAGCATCAATCAACGCCTCAAGCTGCTCTACGGCAGCAAGTTTGGCTTGAAATTATTTAGCGAACCTGGCAAAGGAACGGTAGTAGACATATGGCTGCCTATGGACGACGGAAAAGAGGGTTATGATGTTTAGGGTTTTTCTTGTGGATGACGAGCCTTTCATTATCGAAGGGTTGTATGACATTATTGATTGGGCCGAAGCAGGGCTGGAAATTGTCGGACATGCCAGCAATGGGCAGAAGGCTTTGGATGCTCTGCAGGAAACATCGGTGGATATTTTGTTGACGGATATTTCCATGCCGGTGATGACCGGTTTGGATCTGATTCGCCATGCCCGAACGGTTCATCCTGATTTGAAAGTCATCGTGCTCAGCGGTTTCGATGAGTTTACCTATTTAAAAGAAGGCATGCAGCTCGGCATCGAAAATTACCTGCTGAAGCCCATCAACATCCAAGAGCTGAAGGCAACGCTTCACAATACGGTCGAGAAGTTGAATACGTTCGAAGAAACTCGGCAGGTTCAGGCCTACAGCAAACAAGTATTGAAAGATAACACGCTTCATCGTTGGTTAACCCATCAGATTGCGCCTTTGGAATTTTACGAACGCGCCGACCTTCTGGGGATGAATCTCGATCGTGCCTATATGATAGCAACTGTACTCCGAGCGACATCTGATGCTGCCGAGGTTTTCGAGGTTATCTCCGATCGGGTGCAATCCTATGATTGGATCACCTCATTCTTCGATATGGATGGCGATATCGTCCTGCTTGCAGCTATGGATGATGCTGACCGCGGCAGAACGGATTTGACCGCTTTGCTTCAGCAGCTTCAGGCTGATTTTCAGGATCGTGCTCTCCGCATATCTATCGGCAGTGTAGAGCTTCTGCCTGAACAGGCTGGACAAAGCTATGCGGCCGCGAAGAAAGCACAGGAGTATTTCTGGGTATATCCGGAACTGAACATGATTGATTATACAGAGCTTGCGATGAATCAAGACAATCGAAAGGTCGATTTCTCAATTATCGATTGGCCAGTTTATGCGAAACTAATTATTGCCAAAGATCAAGAGAATTTGCGCGAGCAAATTCAAAACGATTTCAAACGGATTCAAGCGCTTCCGGGAATTACGCCGCACGATTTTCAGAATATCGCCTTTGAGATGATCATTCATTTCAAGCTGGAGATCAAAGCGATTCGCCATACCGAGGAACTCGATGCCTATAATCACGCTTTTCACCAAATCAGGAGCGCGGTTACGCTGGAAGAGCTGGAAACGGCAATCCTCGAAATTGCCCATAGGACAATCGGTTTCTTAATTTCAGACGTTCGAAGTCCGATCGTGCAGCAGGTTTTAAAATATATCCATCAATCTTATGCGGAAGAGCTATCGCTCAAAATGCTGGGGGCGCATTATCATATTCACCCCGTTTACTTGGGACAATTGTTCCATAAGGAGATTAATGAGACATTTACGGAATATATCAATCGGTACCGAATCGAAAAAGCAAAGGAACTGCTAAAGACCACGAATTCGAAGGTTCATGTCATTGCCAATGAGGTGGGCTACTCAGAATTGGGTTACTTTTATAAACAATTTAAAAAGTATGTGGGAATCTCCCCAACGGATTACAGAGGATTGCTCTAGGGAAAACTGAGGAGCAGTCCTTTTTTTTGCCGAAAAGGATAAATAGCTGCTTTTTTCTTAACTTTAGACAGGGTTCATTTAGTTTATCGTCTATTTGTAACTGCTTTCATGAGGTACTGTAAAGGTAGCCCCACGGGGCGTAAACAATAGAGCATTTAACAGGGAGGATACAAAATGAAAAAACGTTTGGTCACCACACTAGGATTGACGCTAGCAGTTTCAATGGCTCTTAGCGCGTGCGGCAGCAAAGATGCCGGCGGTGCGAAAGGGAATGAAACGACAAATAAACCGGTAGAGTTAATCTGGTACACAATCGGAACACCGCAAAAAGACGTTGACCGCGTAATGGCTGAAGTAAGTAAATACACTGCGGAAAAAATCGGCGTTACCGTGAAAATGAACATGGCAGACTGGGGCGATTACGCACAAAAAATGCAAGTCATGACAGCATCCGGCACACCGATGGACATAATGTTTACGTCTTCATGGGCTTTTGATTACGTACAAAACGTACGTAAAGGCGCATTTAAGCCGATTGACGAGCTTCTTCAAAAAAATGGACAAGGTATCGTTAAAGCATTAGATCCTGCCTTTCTTAACGGCTCCAAAGTGGACGGGCACAATTACGGTGTACCTGCCAATAAAGAACTGCCAGCTCAAGACGTATGGCGTTTCAACAAAAACCTGGCCGACAAATACAACCTTAGCTTAGATAATGTGAACACGCTTGAAAGCTTAGAGCCACTGCTCAAAACGATTAAAGAAAAAGAACCGAACATTTACGGATTAGCCGTTGATAAAAATTACATGCCATATGTGCCTTATGATTACATTATTGAGAAAATGCCGATGGCTGTGAGTGTAAACAATGCGGATTTCAAAGTGGTCAACATTTTTGATACGCCAGAAATGAAGCAAGCACTTAAAACCATGAACAAATACTACAAAGCGGGATATGTTCCTACAGAAGCATCGACGCTTTCCTCGCTTAACGATGTACAAGTAACTGGCAAATGGTTCGCGGATAAAGCGACGAATCAACCTTTTGCAGACAACCTTTGGTCAGCTAGCTATGGCTATCCGGTTGTTTCCAAGGCGGCAAGCCCTGCTCTGATCTACAACTGGTCCGTTATGGGCTCCATGCAAGCAATCTCAGCTAATTCCAAGTATCCGGAAAAAGCCATGGAATTCCTGAACTTGCTGAATACCGATCCTGTGCTTCGTAATATGGTCGATTCCGGTATTGAAGGCGTTCATTACAAAAAAGTCGATAACGATAAAATGGAAAACTTACCAGAATCCAAAAATTACGATATGCCGACTTTCTCACTCGGAAACGTTCTGCTGACGTATAAAGATGTTAAGGATCCTGCGAACAAATGGGAAGAGTTCAAGAAGTTTAACGATACCGGCAAACCTGCACCATTGCTTGGCTTCAACTTCGATCCTTCCAAAGTGATCAACGAAATCGCCGCGGTTCAAAACGTAAAAGAAGAATTCTGGGCAACATTGATGACTGGTACGGTAGATCCGGATAAATACATTCCGCTAGCTAACGAAAAATTCAAAAAAGCTGGTTTGGATAAAATCATGGCTGAAGCGCAAAGCCAAATTGATGCTTGGAAAGCAGCTAACAAGAAATAATTTCAGCATAGTTGATTAGGCGAATGTTCAACATTCGCCTGATCTTTTTACTACAACAATGATCTTGAGGGGTGATTTTATGAAGGGAATAGGAGCATTTTTTAAAGATGTTAAACAAAGTAGAGTTCTGCTGCTGATGGCATTGCCGGCGACGCTTTGGTTCCTGTTCTTCTCTTATTTGCCGATGGCCGGTATGGTGATTGCTTTTAAGCAGTACCGCTATAGCCGCGATGGTTTTTGGGCAAGTATTATGGAAAGCAAATGGGTAGGACTGCAAAATTTTAAATTTTTATTCAGCACCAATGACGCCTATATCATTACGCGGAACACGCTTCTCTACAATATTGTGTTTATTATTGCAGGACTAGTGCTATCCGTAGGGTTAGCCATTGTGTTATCAGAAATCGTAAATAAAAAACTGGCGAAGCTGTATCAAACAGGGATGTTCCTGCCTTACTTCCTATCGTGGGTAATCGTCGGTTACTTCGTGTTCAGTTTTCTTAGTGTAGATAAAGGGATGTTAAATCATATTCTCTCCGGGTTCGGAATTGATCCGATCCGTTGGTATAACGACAAGACGTACTGGCCTCTTATTATCATTTTTGTTTACCTGTGGAAATCGGTCGGTTACAGCAGTGTTGTGTATTTGGCCGCGATTATGGGGATCGACAAATCGCTGTATGAAGCCGCAATGATTGACGGAGCGAGCAAATGGCAGCAAATCAAACACATTACCTTCCCAATGCTGAAGCCGCTTATGACGATTCTGACATTGCTGGCAATCGGACGCATTTTCTATGCAGACTTCGGATTGTTCCTGCAAGTGCCAAGAGATTCAGGAACGCTGTATTCAGTGACGAATGTAATTGATACGTATGTATATCGAGGCCTCAAATCTACGGGAGAAATCGGTATGAGTACCGCAGCTGGACTATACCAATCGGTTATCGGTTTCATTCTGGTTATGACTTCGAACTATATCGTTAGAAAATTCGATAAGGACAATGCATTGTTCTAAACTATTTTCATGGAAAGGAGGACATTCAAATGATTGCTAAACCAATGAAAAGCCGTGACTTTCATAAATTGCCGCCTGCTTTGAATATAATTTTTAATCTTGTCGCGGGCCTCTTTGCGCTCGCTTGTATCTTTCCTTTTCTGTTTGTAACGATCATTTCATTTACGGATGAGAAAACGTTGAGTGCAAATGGATACCGCATTATTCCGGAACAATGGAGCCTTGATGCCTATCGTTACCTCTTCAAAGCGGGTGATCAGCTGTTGCTTTCCTATGGGGTTACCATTCTTGTAACTGTCGTAGGGACGATTGTAAGCTTGCTTATCACAGCTACGTTTGCCTATGCGATTTCACGCAAAAGCTTTAAATTCCGCAATGCCTTCGGTTTTTTTGCTTTCTTCACGATGCTGTTTAACGGTGGACTTGTACCGACATATATCGTTGTTACACAATTGTTGGGACTTAAAGATTCAATCTGGGCTTTGATACTGCCTTTGGCCGGAAATGCATTTTACATTATGATTATGCGTACTTTCTTCGTCACATCTGTTCCTGACGCCATTATTGAATCTGGGAAAATCGACGGGGCCGGTGAATTTGGGATTTTCGTCAAACTAGTGCTGCCGCTCTCGCTTCCGGGACTAGCCACTATAGGTTTGTTCAGTACTTTGGGATACTGGAACGATTGGTTTAATGCGCTGCTCTATATCGATACACCGAAACTAGTGCCTTTACAATCGATGTTGATGCGGATTGAGAACAGCATGCAATTCCTACTCCAGAATACAAGCAACCCTTCTGTTGGCGTAGGCTTACTGCAATCGCTGCCGCAAGATACGTCCCGTATGGCGATGGTTGTTCTTGCAACCGGGCCGATTATTTTTGCTTATCCGTTCTTCCAACGGTACTTTATTCAAGGCTTGACGATTGGCGCCGTGAAAGAGTAACGTAAAAGTGCATTCTTCGAAACTAGAAAAATTTGGAGGACTTACCGTGGAACAATTCAGACTGCCGAAAATTCCGATGCCGAAACTGGAGCTGCCAAAGGCAATTCAAGAGGTATTGCTGGAGGCCGAAGAGAAGCTGGCGCATCGTCCGAAGCTGCTGCAGCTATTTAAAAATTGTTTTCCTAATACATTAGAGACGACGACCAAATTGATGGAGGATGGCACCACATTCGTCATCACCGGAGATATCCCGGCGTCGTGGCTGCGCGATTCTGTGGAACAAGTCATGCACTATGTGCCATTTGCCAAACAGGATTCTGATCTACAGCGCATCATTAGCGGCTTAATCAAGCGTCATATCCAATATATTCATATCGATCCGTATGCCAACGCGTTCAACGAATCAGCGAACGACTGGCACTGGAACAAGGCGGATCAAACGGAAATGTCGCCATGGGTATGGGAACGTAAATTTGAACTGGATTCGTTATGCTTCTCGATGCGGCTGGCTTATGCGTATTGGAAGGAAACGGAGTTAACGGATATTTTCGATGCGGGATTTAAAGCTGCGATGTTTAAAATCTTCGAATTGTTGAAGACGGAACAATATCACTTTGAAAAGTCCCCTTATCGTTTCACGCGCAATAACGGAATTCCGACGGATTCGCTGCGCAATAATGGGATGGGGATGCCAGTGAATTACACGGGCATGGTATGGTCAGGCTTTCGTTCAAGTGACGATGCTTGCGACTTTCATTACAATATTCCAGCGAATATGTTCGCGGTTGTGGCCCTTCGCCATATGCAAGAGTTTGCGGAGTGGGTATTCAGAGATATGGACTTCCTCCACGATCTGAAAGCCCTTGAAGCGGATATCGACCATGGCATCCAACTATATGGTATCTATCGTCATCCAACATTTGGTCCGATCTATGCCTATGAGACGGACGGCTTCGGCAACTACTGCTTGATGGATGATGCGGGCACGCCAGGGCTGATGTCGATTCCGTATCTGGGTTATGTATCGGCGGATGATCCGATCTATCAGAACACAAGACAATTTGCGCTAAGCAAAGAGAATCCGTTTTACTTCGAAGGCAAAGTTGCCAGAGGCATCGGCAGTCCGCATACGCCAGACGATTACATTTGGCATATGGCCCTGTCCATGCAAGGCTTGACGGCTTCCACAGATGAAGAGAAGTTGGCTATGATCGCAATGCTTGAGGCGACGGATGCAGACACAGGGTTTATGCACGAGGGCTTTCATGTCGATGATCCAACGATTTTTACGCGGAAATGGTTCGCCTGGTCGAACAGTTTATTCTCCCAGTTGGTGTATAAAGCGATGAAGGATGGTTTACTATGAGTCGACCGGTCATTATTTTCTATGATGCAGCATTCCCGATCAGCAATTCTAGTGAAGTGAATACCGATCTACTCACAGCGCAAGGTGCTGTTGTAGTAGGTGCCGATGCATTGGGAGAAACTCTCCAGTCGGCTGTTGGTGGATGCTTTGTTAATCTGCATGCCCCGTATTTCCCTAAGTCCGCATGGACGGAAATCCTTGCGTTCTTGAAACGCGGCGGTGGACTGCTCAGTATTGGCGGCGCAGCCTTCAAGCGTCCGGTACGCCGAGAAGCTGATGGCTGGCACGTAGAGTCGGAACAGACCGCCTATCATCAGCAGTTGTACATTCATGAAATACTTCGTGTTGAAGCAATTCCAATGCGCTCCTATAGAGCGTTAGAAACCTTGCCGCTGCTTCAGGGGCAGGAATCGATGTTCGCCCTTGCAGATACGTGGAATCTGGTTCCGCATACGACACGCAACAGCGATCTGCCCGATCAAATGGGCGCTGCAGGTACCATGAGTACGCAGATTTATCCGCTTTTGAAAAGCATCAGTAAGGAAGGTCGTGAAGTTGCTGCGCCTGTTGTTCTTTGGGAAAACTCGCGCGGCACATTCATCGGTTCGCGCTGGATGTTTGTCAATGTACCGCTTAGTCCTTCGTTTTGGAATGAAGGCGGTGCTCAAGCATTGATGGGGTGGGCGGCATTTTGCGCAAATGGCGTTACGGAACTGTGGATCAAGCCGAATTATGCCAATTACGAGCCGGGAGAGCATGCAATGCTAACGCTCCAGACTCAGCTTATCGTAGGGCTCCAAGCTGGAGCTGCATCGAAGCAATGGACATTTGATCTTCATGTAGCGCATGAAGGTGGCGCACAGGACGCGTGGACCCATCGATTGACGGCCCAAGTGAATAAAGAATTCAACGTGGTGCGAATTCCGGTGCCGATTGACATACAACCTGGTTTATATCATGTGATTTGCAAGGCAACGTCTGAGGATGGAGAGCTTCGCGTGCTTCGCCAAGGCTTCTGGGGGCACGACTCCTTGCTTCTTGCCGAGGGACAACCGATTACCTGTGATCGTGATTATTTCATCAAGGACGGACGTCCGCTGCCGATCGTCGGCATGACGTATATGACCTCCGATGTCGCTCGCAAATTTGTGTTCCTGCCCAATAGCGATGTCTGGGATCGAGATATGGCCCAAATGGCCAAAGCAGGCATCAATTGGATCCGTACAGGGATTTGGACGGCTTACCGCAATATTATGCAGGTGGACGGACATGCTTCCGAAGAAGTTCTGAGAGCAATTGATGCATTCTTCTTAACGGCTAAGAAGCACAATCTCCAGGTAACGTTCACCTTCTTCTCCTTTACGCCAGAGACTTGGGAAGGGGTTAACCCTTATCTCGATCCGCAAAGCGTAGAGGCACAGAAGCGGTTTATCCGCTCGATTGTTTCGCGTCACCGTGCAACGACGCATGTGGATTGGGATTTGATTAACGAGCCTTCCATGTTTGATCCCGCTCAGATTTTTTCTGCGGGACCGCGATCCACTCGGGATATCTACGAACGGCAGGCTTTTATAGAGTGGCTTAAGCAGCGTCATGGCAGTATCGAGCTTCTTCAGGAGCGGTGGAATATGTCGCCTGAACAGCTTCCGACTTTTGAATCGGCGGCTATTCCGGAGGCTGAAGAAATCAATTTCGACGTGCAGGATATGCACAAGGGCAAGAAAGGAACACGTTGGCTGGATTACTGCTTGTTCTCGATGGAGATGCATAATCGTTGGGCCAAAGAGCTCTACAATACGATTAAAGAGATCAGTCCCGATCATCTTGTGGTTGTTGGACAAGATGAAGCGCTTGGCGCACAGCGGCCATCTCCTTTGTTTTATGAGGAGGCAGTGGACTATACAACCGTGCACTCGTGGTGGCTGAACGATAACCTCGTTTGGGACGGTATTTTTGCAAAAACAGCGAATAAGCCGAATGTCATACAAGAAACCGGCATTATGTATGTGGAGACTCCGGATGGACGCGCTAAACGTTCAGAGAACGAACTGCGCAGTCTGTTGGAGCGCAAATATGCCTATGCTTTCGCGACCGGAGGCGCCGGTGCTATTCATTGGATTTGGAATACTAACTTCTATATGGATAATGCCAACGAATCGCATATCGGTGCGCTTCGTGCTGACGGTACGGAGAAGCCAGAAGCTGATGTTTCTTACGATTTCGGACGGTTTATGGCTGAAATCAGAGATTTGTTCCAGGAGCGGGCGTTGGAGGATATCGTAGCAATCTTCCCTTATTCGAACGATTTTTCAAACCGGAAATTGGCGTTTGATGCGACGACTAGAATGACGCGCGTACTGTCCTATCAAATGAAGATGCCGTTCCGATCGGCTTCAGAATATCATTTGGATGCGTTGGAGGACCAACCAGCGAAGCTGATCCTTCTGCCGAGCGCGCATAATTTTGATGAACAAGCTTGGTCGAAGCTTGTAGATATCGTACAGCGTACGGGTGCGACGCTGCTTGCGACAGGTCCAATCAGTCTTGATGCGTATTGGAAACAAACTCCGCGTCTAATCGATGAGCTGGGTGCAGCTGAGCTTCACAATGTTCGCCGTGAAGAAATGCTTAGGCTGCAAGGTGCAGCGCTCCCGGTTTCCTTTGACAAGCGCCGAATTGCTGAAGTCGTGAAAGAATTGCGGACTGGACTTTCGGACGCGGGAACTGAGTCTGGCTGTTCAGGCGATACAGTTGTCGATATTCCGCTGGGCAAAGGCAGACTCATTTGGAGTCCGCTGCCCGTAGAATTGAACGAACGACTGGACACGGTCGCCAGCCTTTATCGTTATGCCATCGATGCCGCGTGCTGTGATAGCGGATTGGAATGGCTGCAAGGCGGCGACATTGCAGGTGTATACGGAAGGAAGTTACGCTTTAAAAACGGTTTCCTGTATGTATTCGTTTCTGAATTTGCATGGGATGTGAATGTCAAAGTGAAGGATACGGTTAGTGAAGCAACCTATGCATTTACGCTAGAGAAAGAGCGTTCTGTTCTCTTTGCTGCAGATGCCCAAGGCAATCTCATCTCCGTATACCGTCCGGACGAAGTCCATATTGAAAGGAGTTAACCGATGAGCACCAAGAGAACCGCTCATATCATTTCCCATACACATTGGGACCGGGAATGGTATTTACCCTATGAGAAGCATCATGTTCGTCTCGTTAAGCTAGTAGATACGCTGCTGGATAAAATGGATCAGGATCCAAATTATCGCAGCTTCTTTTTGGACGGACAAACGATCATTTTGGAGGACTACCTCCAGGTTCGACCGGATCAAAAGGATCGATTGACCAAATTTATTCAGGACGGCCGTATTTTAATAGGTCCGTGGTACATTTTGCAGGATGCGTTTCTGACCAGCGGCGAAGCCAATGTACGAAATATGCAGATTGGGCATCAAGATGCGAAGAAATATGGCGATGTATCGAAGATCGGTTATTTTCCCGATACGTTCGGACTTGTAGGCCAAACGCCGCAATTGATGCAGCAGTCCGGGATCACGAATGCTTTGTTTGGACGTGGCGTGAAGCCGACTGGCTTTAACAATACTGTGTCTGACGGTGATTATGAATCGTCATTCTCGGAGCTGCTTTGGGAAGGACCCGATGGTTCACAAGTGCTCGGTATTCTTTTCGCCAACTGGTATTCGAATGGCAATGAAATTCCAGTAGACCGGGAAGAAGCGAAATCGTACTGGGAGCGGAAGCTAGCGGACGCAGAGAAATACGCATCGACTGGCGAGCTGCTCTTTATGAATGGGTGCGACCATCAGCCGGTTCAGTTGGACTTGCCTGAAGCGATTCAAGCTGCGCGCGAGCTGTATCCGGATACGAATTTTGTTCATTCGAATTTTATCGATTACTTGCAGGCTGTTCAGCGTTCCTTGAAGCATGAGCTTTCTACGGTAAAAGGTGAGCTTCGCAGTCAACGAACAGACGGTTGGTCTACGCTCGTGAACACCGCTTCAGCTCGTGTTTACTTGAAGCAAATGAATCAGCAGGGGCAAGCGATGCTGGAAAAAGTGGCTGAACCGCTGGCCGCTTTCGCACATGTCCTCGAAGTTGGGGAGAAATACCCGCATCATCTGTTCACATATGCTTGGAAAACATTAATGCAGAATCATCCGCACGATAGCATTTGTGGCTGCTCCGTAGACGAAGTACACCGGGAAATGGTGACTCGCTTCGAGAAAAGCCGTCACGTGGCGGAAGCGATCGTCGATGACAGCAAACGAGCGATTGCTGAAGCGATCGATACGTCGAGCTTTGCGCAAGCGGGCGAAAGCGCCCTACCGGTCGTTGTTTTTAATACAACCGGTTGGGAGCGTACCGGTGTCGTGAGTATCGAGCTTGATGCCTTGCGTTTGTATTTCCGTGATGGCTATACACTAGAAGAAGCAAGCAGTTTTGCGAAGGCGGCGGATCTTACAGGCCGTTCGCTCGTGGACGCGCTGGGAAATGTCGTAGCTTGCACTTTTGAAGATCTAGGACTGCAATTTGGTTACGATTTGCCGGACGACAAGTTCCGTCAGCCGTATATGTGCCGTAGAGTGAAGCTGACTTTTGAAGCGGAGAAGGTTCCTGCTTTAGGTCTGAAGACGTACGCTTGGGTTAAGAGGGAAGATGAGATTGTTGATTCCTCGCTGTTAGTTGGAGACCGGGAGCTGGAGAATGAATCGCTTAAGATCCTAATCGAAGATAACGGATCATTTACGCTAACAGACAAGAAGAATGGCCGATCTTACCGGGATTTAGGCGTTTATGAGAATACTGGGGATATCGGCAACGAATATATGTACAAACAACCGGATGGCGAGACGCCGCTTACAACACAAGGCTTAGCTGCACAAATCCGAGTGTTAAAGGATACTCCCTATCAGGCATCTATTGAAATTGTACACGACTGGGAAATCCCTGCGTCAGCGGGCGAATTACTGGAAGAAGAGCAGCGGGATTTGATTTACTATCCGCACAGAAAAGCCCAGCGATCAGCTCACATGGTACCTATGCAGATCCGTACCATTGTCAGTCTGAGCCGCGGCGGCAAAGGGGTAGAGATCGAGTCCTCCTTCAACAATCAGGCCAAAGATCATCGTTTACGGATGTTGTTCCCATCCGATCTGAATACACAGGTTCACCGCGTCGACTCCATGTTTGAAATCCCGCAGCGCGACAACACGCCGACTGCTGAGTGGGAAAATCCAAGCAATACGCAGCATCAGCAGGCATTCATTGATGTAAGCGAGGCGGAGGCAGGTCTTGTTGTTGCTAACCTCGGATTGAACGAATACGAAGTTCTGCGTGACGGACGCAATACGATTGCCGTGACGCTCCTTCGCGCGGTAGGAGAGCTTGGCGACTGGGGCTTGTTCCCAACGCCGGAAGCGCAGTGTCTGGGCGAACACACCGTCCGAATGACGATCATTCCGGATAACGGAGAAGGCGAACAATACGGCGCTTACGAGCAAGCCTACCAGTTCCAAATTCCGTGGACGTTATGTCAAACGGGCATTCACTCTGGGCGCATAGCAACTACGTATGCACCATTCCGTTGGGAAGGCGATAAGATGGCGTTTTCCTCCATGAAAATGAATGAAGGAACTGGCGATCTGCTGCTCCGTTGGTACAACATGAGTTCCCAAAACACCGAACTCAAACTAAACTCCAATATACCTCTATACACGTTCTATAAGAGTACGATTATGGAAGTACACGGACCGAGTATTGAAGCTGACGCCGGAGGCCAGATGTCTTTGCCGACAGGTCCTTGTGAAATTGTTACAATCGGGATTCAACGATAAGATTAGCTTATTGGTAAAAAAAATGGGGCTGTTCACAAGTATTTACTTGAGGACAGCCCTTTAATTTTGACCTTATGGAACATTTGAGTTGTATTCAGTTTGCAATTAATACTTCCATTGGAATTTTCCAATGGAATCGACTCTCCTACCTCGAAAATCGCAATTGTATTGGAAATATTCCAATACAATTGGCTTTTAGGCTGTCAAATCCCTATTTCCATTGGATTAATCCAATGGAAGAGTATTCAGGCTTAGAAGTTTTAAAAACTGAATATTCCAAATAAAGATTTTTTGGGACAGCCCAGGTTAGATCAGGATTGCACGTCAATCAGCGGCATTTTTCTGCGCTTCGCCTTGAAAGCTAGATAAATACAGGTCACTACGGCGCCTATGGTTCCGCAAATGATATCCGTCATCGTGTCGACCAAGCTTCCGAACTGTGAATGGAGACCGAACAGACCATCCGTCGTAAACTCGTATATTTCCCAAACGCCGGCCATGGCGATGGAAAAGAAAAGGCAAAACCACACGGCAACTTTCGCATTCGGCGCGGCTGTTTTCTCGCCTTTACTTGCTTTCATATAAATCAATAAACCGACGAAGCAAAGGATCAAGCCCGAAAAGATATGCTCGATTTTATCTAGATAAGGGATTACGCTGTAAAATCCAAACTCGTTTGCCAAAAACATTGTGATAAAAATGAACAATAGGACAGAAAATCGCAACGCTGCAAACATCGTGGTCTTTGTGAATTTGACTACGATTCGGATGATCAGCAGCACAGCAACAATCAAAATGGCCTGAAGCATCTTTGCTTGGCTGCCTTTCATCCAAAAATAAACAAAGCAGACTGCGGCAGTCACATACATGGCCAATTCGAAGAGGTCATTCCATTTGTCTTTGTGTTTTTCCATTTTCTTCTCCATCACTCGCTCCGAAATCCGAAATTAGTCGTTTCAGTAAACATTATATTTTACGCTTAAACAAGCCAACACAATCATTAAAGATATAAAAATCTATGTTGCCTTGCCTCTTTAAATAATTGCCCGGGAAATTCTTGACACATTTACAATCAAACGATATTATAGACACATGAAGTCTGTAATCGAGGTGAGATCATGAAATTTTCAAAAGCAACCAATTATGCTTTGCATACGATGCTTATGGTCGTTGCCGCTTCCCCAACCAAGCCCGTAGGCGTTCAGCAATTAGCAGAGGCTCAGGGAGTTTCACCAAGCTATCTCTCTAAAATTTTAACAAAGCTTGTGAAAGCAGGGATGATTGAATCGGCTTCTGGGGCCAATGGAGGTTACCGACTTACCCGAAAAAAAGATGAGATTACTTTCTTGGATATCATTCATGCCATTGAGGGTACTGCTTCCTTATTCGACTGTGATTTTGACCACGGTTCTGAATGTTTGATTCAAAAAGTGATGGTTGAAGCAGAAGATTTGATGGAGCAGCATCTCAAAAAAACAAGAATTATTGACTTGGCTCACAAAGTTAATTTCAGTTTGAGCTAAGTCGTTTTTTTAAAGTAATTATAGATATTAAGAGTCTATTATGACTTTAATTGAAAATTTGAATAGGAGATGATCAATATGATTTATGATTGTGCCATAATTGGCGGAGGACCAGCAGGTTTGAATGCAGCACTTGTACTTGGTAGAGCTAGGAGAAGCGTAGCTTTGATTGACAATAATCAGCCTAGAAATGCTGTAACACACGCATCTCATGGATTTATTACGAGAGATGGCGTAGCACCAGCCGAGTTCCGACGTATTGCCTATGAAGAAGTGCTGCGTTATCCGTCAGTTAATCATTGGCAGACCGAAGTTACATCTGTTAACAAAACCGAATACGGATTTGAGATGTTCACTTCATCTGGTGTTAGCGTTCAAGCGCGAAAACTGATTTTAGCCACGGGTGTAAAGGAAATCTATCCCGAGATCGAAGGGTTTTATCCGTTATATGGGAAGAGTTTGTTTAATTGCCCCTATTGTGACGGCTGGGAGCTTCGGGATCAACCGCTTGTTGTTGTCTCCGAGTATCCGACTGCTTTCCATACAGCTAAACTTCTCCTCAATTGGAGTAAGGACGTGGTATTATGCACGAACGGTCAGGCGTCATTGTCGGATCAGCAAAAAGAATGGCTTCACTCGAAGGGAATTACGGTCATGGAACAACCCATTGCGTCCTTTATCGGTCAAAATGGTTATCTGGAACAGGTACGCTTTTCAGATGGTACTCATATCCAAAGATCAGGTGGCTTCGTTACTCCTAAATTTGTGCAAAAAGCATCATTTGGGGAAAGCTTGGGCTGCGAAATGACGGAATTAGGTGGCGTTAAGACAGATGATTTTGGAAGAAGTTCGGTCACGAGTTTATATGCCGCAGGGGATTCGTCGTATTTCATGCCTTCGCAATTAATTTATGCCGCGGCCGATGGCAGCAAAGCAGCTATGGGTGTGAATATGGATTTGATGGAAGAATATTTCGACTAGGGCTTTTTACATCGGTGTGTGTCAATAACTGCAAATAAACTCATACTCTGCGAGTATGAGTTTATTTGTTTATTACTTTAATCATTAATATTTATATATGACGTCATATATAAAATAAACCCCTATAATAGTGACAAATGATGATATTTTTGTGAACTTCAAAATATATATTGTACATTATATAACCTTATGATACATTTATGACATACTAAATAATGAAATTGGGGGATGGAGATGCGAGTTGGCATTAGTGGTACAGGTAGAATCGGAAGGCTTTGTTTGAGAAAAGCATTGACCGAGAAGCAGCAGGATTTTGAAATCAACGTTATCAACTCAACAAGCCCCATTCAAGTGTTAGCCCATTTATTGAAATATGATTCGGTCCATGGCACATGGGACGCGAAAATTGACGTGTTAAATGACAACTTAATGAAGATTAATGGAAAACTGATTTCCGTCATTTGTGAAAGAGAGCCGGATTTATTACCGTGGGAGGATTATGGTGTTGAATTGGTTGTGGATGCAACCGGAAAGTTCAATCATCGGCATGGTGCTGAACGACATTTATTTGCTGGAGCTAAGAAGGTTTTGATTACTGCACCAGGGACGAATATGGACCTCACAGTTGTCATGGGTGTGAATGAAGAGAAGTATGATCCCAAACAGCATCGCTTGGTATCTGCAGCTTCCTGTACAACCAACTGTATCGCACCAGTTCTTCATATCCTAGATGAAGCTTTCTCTGTTAAACAGGGTTGGATGACAACGGTTCATGCTTTTACGAATGATCAAAATCATATGGATAACCCGCATAAAGATCTTCGACGTGCGAGGGCATGCACAAATTCTATTATTCCAACTTCAACTGGCGTGGGGAAAGCACTTATCGATGTGATTCCTCATCTCGCATCCCAAATTCAAGGCGTCTCCGTTCGCGTGCCAACACAAGATGTTTCTTTGTTAGATCTTCAAGTGGTGGTCGGTCGTAAAGTTACCGTTGATGATGTGAAGTTCGCGATTAAAAAGGCGATTGCTGGGCAAATAGGAAACTTTGTTGACTACAATGAATTGCCGCTTGTTTCTGCGGATTATATAGGTAATGAGAAATCTGCCATTATTGATGGTCTTAGCATTATGACACACGAAAACCAAATTAAGCTGCTGGCCTGGTATGACAACGAATGGGGTTACACAAACAGAGTCATTGATTTAGTAGCTCATATGTCACGTGCCGAAAGCACACAACTAAAGGGGGAAACGAAATGTCTAACACAAACCATGTAACATTGGCGGCCATTCATCGGTATGATCTTGGTGTTATCATTTGTAAATCATGTAATGAAGTGATTGCAACGTTACCTACGGACGGATATAAAAAATTCTATGGCTTGTGCAATTCTACCCTATGTATCGATAAAAATAAGGAGGCTAACAAATAATGATTCAGAAACAAGTGGTACCCTTTCAGGAGGGAAATGCTTCAATGAAAGCTTTACTGGGAGGAAAGGGGGCTAATCTCGCTGAGATGACACGTGCCGGCCTTCCCGTACCACCGGGTTTCACCATTACGACCGAGGCCTGCTTAGCTTTCTTTAAAGTTGGTAATCGGATCTCAGAGGACCTGCTTGAACAAATTGCAGCAGCTCTCAAGCAGTTAGAGAAACAAAAGGGACAAACATTCGGGGATGCGAACAATCCACTTCTTGTTTCTGTACGTTCCGGTTCTGTGTCTTCGATGCCGGGTATGATGGATACCATTTTGAATCTAGGTCTCAACGACTTAACTGTTCAAGGGTTGGCAGCGCTAACAAACAATGAAAAGTTCGCTTACGATTGCTACCGTCGTTTGATGCAGATGTTTGGAAACGTGGTGCTTGGCATTGAAGGCTATCATTTCGAGCAGCTGCTGCACCGCTTGAAAGAGAAAGAGGGCGTCGTTCAAGATCAGGATGTTACAGCTGAGGGTTGGAAGGGTCTTATCGAAGATTACAAAAAGTGTATTCTGGCTAAAACAGGCCTAGCTTTTCCACAGCATGTCTACGAGCAGTTGCGATTGGCTGTTGAGGCCGTATTCAAGTCGTGGAACAATCAAAGAGCTCAGATTTACCGTAAAATAAATCGGATTCCCGATGAACAGGGAACAGCAGTTAACATTCAGAGCATGGTATTTGGCAATATGGGCAGCAGTTGCGGCACAGGCGTTGTCTTTACGAGAAACCCATCCACGGGTGAGAATACATTTTTCGGTGAATACCTGATTAATGCACAAGGGGAAGATGTGGTTGCCGGTATCCGAACACCGCTGGCGATTGCTGCGCTGAAAAGCGAAATGCCCCTGATTTATGAGCAGTTGTTTGCGGCATCCAAGCAGTTAGAGAAGCATTACAAAGATATGCAGGATATCGAGTTTACGGTTGAAAATAATAAGCTTTACCTGCTGCAAACGCGAAACGGGAAACGAAACGCCCAAGCTGCGCTCAAAATTGCCGTCGATTTAGTCCATGAAGGTTTATTGACTAAGGAGGAAGCTGTTGAACGCATCGAAGTGTCGCATCTAGATCAGCTGCTCCACAGAGGTATCGATGAAGAAGCTGTAAAGGATGTGCTGGCCAAAGGACTTCCTGCTTCGCCGGGCGCCGCGGTTGGACAGCTTGTATTTGACGCAGACACGGCAGCAGAATGGAGCCGTGCCGGCAAGACGGTCATTCTAGCAAGAAACGAAACAACACCCGAAGATATTCATGGCGTTATCGCATCGGAAGGTGTGCTCACGAGCCGCGGAGGGATGACGAGCCATGCCGCTGTTGTGGCGAGGGGAATGGGCAAACCTTGCGTATGCGGCTGCGAAGAAGTCCGAATTGTGCTTGATGAGAAACGGATGTTTGCGGGAAGCAGAGTCGTAGAAGAAGGCGATTGGATTACATTGGATGGCGCAAGTGGGCGCGTCATTATCGGTGCTATGCCTTTACATGAGGCGAGAATGACGGATGAACTTCTCATTATGCTGAAGTGGGCGGATGATATTCGCACATTGAAAGTATACGCGAATGCAGACAATCCGGAAGATGCGAAAATCGCCAGACAGCTGGGTGCTCAAGGGATCGGTTTATGCCGAACGGAGCATATGTTTTTCTCACCAACTCGTCTGCCTGTCGTTCAACGAATGATCCTGGCGGATAACAAAGAGGATCGCTTGCAGGCTCTTTCACAGCTGCTTCCCATGCAGCAGTCAGATTTTGAAGGCATGTTCGAGGAGATGGATGGCCTTCCGGTAACGATTCGGTTGCTGGATCCACCTTTGCATGAGTTTTTACCGAACCTCGAAGATCTGCAAAAAAGACATACGGAGCTGACGTATAATAAAGATGCGTCAGACTTAGAAAGAGAAGAGATCGCTCACCTGCTTCGCAAAGTGCAAGCTCTCCATGAGGCTAACCCGATGCTCGGACAGCGGGGCTGCAGATTGGGAATTGTATATCCGGAGATTTATGATATGCAGATAGAGGCCATCTTCCGTGCAGCTTCAGGCTGTATCGACAGAGGCGTCCGAGTTCTTCCGGAAATCATGATTCCACTCGTGGGTCATGCCAATGAACTGAAAATATTGAGAGAGCTTGTTGACTTTGTTGCGGAACAGGTGCTGGGGAAAGACAAACTTCGGGATTGTCCGTACAAGGTCGGGACCATGATCGAGGTTCCACGAGCGGCTCTTACTGCGCGCCAAATTGTAGCCTATGCCGATTTCTTCTCTTTTGGCACCAATGATTTGACGCAAATGACGTATGGTTATAGCCGTGACGATGCGGAGGGTAAATTTCTAACCCACTATGTCGATCAGAAGCTTCTTCCTCATAATCCGTTTCAAGTGCTTGACACAGAAGGAGTCGGACAATTGATTGACTTAGCCGTGAATGCGGGTAGGCTCGTTAAGCCGTCGCTCAAAACGGGCATATGCGGGGAGCATGGTGGAGATAAAGAGTCGATTTTCTTTTGCCACTTGACGGGGTTGGATTATGTTAGCTGTTCCCCTTACCGAATTCCATTGGCTCGAATAGCTGCAGCACAAGCGTTCATCTTGCATGGTGTTATCGGTGAACAAAAGGTAGCTCAAGCCATTTGATACAGCGAGAAAATCGGTTAAAATGGGGATGAACATGAAAGTTCGGGGAGGGAAATACGATAGAACTTACATCCCGTCAAATGGAAATCATTGAACGCGTAAAAAAGCATGCTCCGATTACCGGAGAACACCTAGCTGAAATGCTCGGAATCGCTCGTCCTACCATTCGTTCCGACCTTGCCCTGCTTGTTATGCTAGGTTATTTGGATGCGAAGCCAAAGGTTGGTTATTTTCTCGGCAAAACACTGGAACGTGAGGAATCATCGTACAAAAAGCTTGATGGCATTTATGTGAAAGATGTTATGGGTCTACCTGTCGTTCTTCAAGAAACAGCTACAGTGAATGATGCCGTCGTCTCTCTGTTTCTTGAGAATGTGGGCACTCTGATGATTGTGAGCAGTAATCGGGCATTAGTGGGTATTGTCTCTAGAAAAGATTTGTTAAAAGTAACGTTAGGCAATGCGGGTGCTCCTTCCATGCCGATTAGTCTTGTGATGACGAGACACCCGAACATCGTTACCGTAAGTCCGGAGGACCACGTCATTGATGCAGCGCGCAAAATGATTCATCATCAAGTTGACAGTCTGCCAGTCGTGAGTTTGGATGCCGAACAAGACAAAGATGGCGTTATCGGACGAATAACGAAAACAACCATGACCAAATTAATGTTGGAACTAGCTGCGAATTAGGAGGTATTCACGGGTGGAGGAGAAAGTCCATACGATATTCGTTTGTTCGGACTCGGTTGGGGAAACGGCAAACACGGTTGTTCAAGCGACAATTCGTCAGTTTAACGCCAGTCAAGTTCATGTAAGGCGTTTTGGAACTATGCGTACGGAGGAAGAAATCCGAAGTATGATGGAGGAAGCTTCCCGACTAGGCAGTTTTGTTGTATACACACTGGTTCTTCCGGAATTAAGAGAGATGATGCGTCAAGAAGCGATTCGATTAAACGTGACCAGCATAGACATCCTAGGTCCTGTTATGCAAGCTTTCATTGATACTTTTAATGATTCTCCCAAAAGGAAAGCAGGGTTGCTGCACCAAATGGATGAAGAATATTATAAGCGGGTCGAAGCGATCGAGTTTGCTGTCAAAAGCGATGACGGTAAAGACACAAGCGCTCTAAAACAAGCTCATATTGTTCTGTTGGGCGTTTCAAGGACGTCGAAAACACCGCTAAGTATTTATTTGGCGCATAAAGGATATAAAGTAGCCAACTATCCATTAGTTCCGGAAGTAAAGCCTCCGCAAGGGTTGTTTTCGCTTAACAAAAGCAAATTGATCGGATTGACGATGAGCGCTGAACAGCTTGTGAAGATCCGTACGGAACGGCTGAAAGCAGTTGGGCTGCCATTTGGCGCTAAATATTCGGCGTTAGAAAGAGTGGCGGAAGAGCTGGAGTATGCATTCGGTTTGTATAAGCAGCTTGGATGTACCGTAATCGATGTCACTGAAAAAGCTATTGAGGAAACGGCTGGTATCATACTGGACGCCATGTAGCCGCGAATACTTGGTTTAATAATAAAATGCGAAACGAACATTAGAAGGAATTCTAGAGGTTCGTTTTTTTGCTATTTTTTCGCTTATTTTCGGTCGTTTGGCCGTCGCTTCAAGCCGCTTAAACTGATCGGTTTTTCAATTTCAGCATAGTTATCATCGATATCACTACGAATCGAATTCAATAGATGAAGAGCGTGGCTTCTTTCTTCGTACTCAGGAATCAATTGAATCAATTCTTCCAATCGTTTTAATCTCGTTTCTGTAACAAATCTCATTTGCGAAGCTCCCTTGCTTAAATCCTGTATCCTATACTATTCGTCTATGACTGTAAATATCGGTCTATACTTTTGACATCCGATAATAGGTATTTATCTCTTTATCAGTATTACTGATAGATCATATAAGATCATTCTAATTGACCTATTTCGACATACATGATAGTTTCAAGAGAGTGAAAATAATGAGAAAAATGTAAAATAGGAAATAATATCATTGCAGGCTATGAGAGGTGGATATTCTTGGTACTTCAAGTAACAAACAGTCCTTTTAATCAGGAACAAGTAGAATTACTTAATCGATTACTTCCTACACTAACGGAATCACAACGAATCTGGCTGAACGGGTATCTTGCAGCACTTCAGGGATCAGCTGTAGTGACGGCTTCTGGTGCAGCTCCTGTAGCTCCCTTAGCGACTTTGGCGGCGAATGCGCCGGTAATCTCCAAAGAGGTGACCGTACTCTTCGGATCACAGACAGGGAAATCTCAAGGGTTAGCGAAGAAAATGTCCAAAAAGCTAGAAGAGCTAGGCTTTCAAGTAGCGCTCTCCTCGATGGCAGACTTTAAACCGAATAACTTAAAAAAGATTCAAAACTTGCTTGTTCTAGTGAGTACTCATGGAGAAGGAGATCCACCGGATAACGCGATTTCCTTCCATGAATTCCTTCATAGTAAGAGAGCTCCTAAATTGGAGGATCTACGGTTTTCCGTGCTTTCACTTGGAGATACATCTTACGAGCTTTTCTGCCAAACAGGTAAGGATTTCGACAAACGTCTGGAAGAACTTGGCGGCAAACGTCTTGCCCCGCGTGTCGATTGCGACGTGGATTTCGATGAGCCAGCAGCAGAGTGGATGAATTCCGTTTTAGGCTCTTTAAGTGAAACTTCAGCGGGCTCGACTATTGTAAGTGGCGTCGGAGCAGCGGTTGAAAGTGGCACTGAATCCGAATATTCGAGAACAAATCCGTTTCAAGCCGAGGTTCTTGAGAATTTGAACCTGAATGGCCGAGGATCGGACCGCGAAACCCGCCACGTTGAGATCTCTCTGGAGGGATCCAATCTTCAATACGAACCGGGTGACTGTGTAGGTATCTATCCGGAGAACCACCCACGCCTTGTGGACGAATTGATCGAAGCCATGGGCTGGAAAGCCGAAGAACTCGTTACTATTAATAAGAACGGCGAGAAGCGTTCATTGCGCGAGGCGTTACTTCATAATTATGAAATTACTGTATTGACGAAACCGTTGCTGGAGCAAGTAGCAAAGCTTACCTCAAACAATGGGCTGCAAGAGTTGTTGGTTGCAGGACGTGAGCAAGATCTCAAATCGTACACCAGTGGGCGCGATCTATTAGATTTGGTGCAGGATTACTCCCTTAAGGGAGTACCGGCGGGCGAGTTCGTAGCGATCCTGCGGAAGATGCCTGCTCGACTGTACTCGATTGCAAGCAGTTCCAAAGCTTTCCCGGATGAGGTT
Organism: Paenibacillus germinis; assembly: GCF_013141785.1. Classification (NCBI taxonomy): domain Bacteria; kingdom Bacillati; phylum Bacillota; class Bacilli; order Caryophanales; family Paenibacillaceae; genus Paenibacillus; species Paenibacillus germinis. The sequence continues at coordinate 198,930 of NZ_WHOC01000069.1, read as the reverse complement.
CATGTTACCGTTCGTACGGTGCGTTACGAGACTCAAGGCAGAGAGCGTTACGGCGTGTGCTCGGTACAACTTGCTGAGCGAATCAAGTCAGGCGAAACGCTGCCAGTATACATTCAAAATAACCCGAATTTCAAGCTTCCCGAGAACTCGGAAACACCAATCATTATGATCGGACCTGGCACGGGCGTCGCTCCGTTCAGAGCCTTTCTAGGAGAAAGAGAAGAGACTGGGGCTGAAGGCAAATCATGGCTCTTCTACGGTGATCAGCACTTCTCCACAGATTTCCTTTATCAGATTGAATGGCAGAAGTGGCTTAAGGATGGCGTGTTGACACGCATGGATGTTGCGTTCTCCCGCGATACCGACCAGAAAGTATATGTGCAGCATCGGATGCTTGAGAAGAGTGCCGAGCTCTATAAATGGCTTCAAGAAGGGGCAATCGTATACGTATGTGGTGACGAAAAGAAAATGGCACACGACGTCCATGCGACCCTAGCAACAATTATTGAACAAGAGGGCGGTTTCAGCTCGGAAGAAGCAGCGGAGTATTTGACCCGTATGCAACAGCAAAAACGTTATCAGAGGGATGTCTACTAAGTTCAAATCCCAAAGATCGCGAGAGGAGAAAGGCCAATATGTCAGAAAACTATTTACTTTCAAAGAACAGTGCGCCGCACAGCGAAGTAGAACATATTAAATTGAGAACCAATTACTTGCGAGGAAGTCTCGAAGAGACGCTGAAAGACGCAATCACGGGGTCCATCCCCGAGGATGATAACCGTTTGATGAAGTTTCACGGAAGCTATATGCAGGATGACAGGGATCTACGTAACGAACGGCAGAAGCAGAAGCTAGAGCCGGCTTATCAGTTTATGCTGCGTGTGCGTGCTGCTGGCGGAGTCGTTACGCCAGAGCAATGGTTGATGATGGACGAGGTTGCACAGAAGTATGCTAACAATACGATCCGTCTGACAACTCGTCAATCTTTCCAACTTCACGGCGTGCTGAAGTGGAATTTGAAGAAGACAATCCGTGAAGTGAATGATTCGTTGTTAAGCACATTAGCCGCGTGCGGTGACGTTAACCGAAACGTCATGTGTAATCCGAATCCTTACCAGTCGGATGTTCATGCTGAAGTATACGAATGGGCCTGTCGCGTTAGCAACCATCTTGATCCACAGACCAAAGCCTATCACGAGATCTGGCTTGACGGCGAAAAGGTAGTAGACAGCCAAGATGGCGTAGAGCAAGAGCCGATCTATGGAAAAGTGTATTTGCCGCGTAAGTTCAAAATCGGTATTGCCGTACCGCCTTCCAATGATGTGGATGTCTTCTCGCAGGATTTGGGTTTCATTGCTATTGTTGAAGATGGACGTCTGAAAGGCTTCAATGTATCCGTCGGTGGCGGTATGGGGATGAGCCATGGCGATCCGTTGACTTACCCGCAAGTAGCCCAAGTGATCGGATTCATTACGCCGGACCAATTGGTTGATTTGGCAGAGAAGACGGTTACGATTCAACGGGATTATGGCGATCGTTCTGTGCGGAAACATGCACGTTTTAAATATACGATTGATGACCGCGGCATTGATTGGTTCGTTGGTGAACTAACTGCTCGTTTAGGTTGGAAGCTCGAAGCGGCACGTCCATACCATTTTGATCATAATGGAGATCGCTATGGCTGGGTGAAGGGAAGTAACGGGAAATGGCATTTCAACCTGTTTATTCAAAACGGTCGTGTTAAAGACGAAGATAACTACCTACTGATGACCGGACTTCGTGAAATTGCCAAAGTGCATACTGGGGACTTCAGACTTACGGCGAACCAGAATCTGGTGATCGGTAATGTGAGCACTCAGAAGAAGAAAAAGATCGAAGAGCTGATCAAAGAATACGGTCTTGCGGATGGGCTTCAGTACTCCGCATTGCGCAGAAGCTCTATGGCTTGCGTGTCTCTGCCGACTTGCGGTATGGCGATGGCTGAAGCCGAGCGCTACCTTCCCGACTTAATCGATAAAATCGAGCCGATGTTGGAAGAAGCTGGTTTGGGTGATAAAGAGATCGTCATTCGCATGACCGGTTGTCCGAATGGATGCGCCCGCCCAATGCTGGCGGAAATCGCGTTCATTGGTAAGGCACCAGGTAAATACAACATGTATTTGGGCGGTGGCCATTCCGGAAACCGACTGAACAAGTTGTATAAGGAAAACATTGGCGAAGCGGAGATTCTGGATTCGCTGCGACCGATTGTTAATCAATATGCGAAGGAACGGCAAGATAACGAGCATTTCGGCGATTTTGTTATTCGCGCCGGCTATGTGAAAGAAGTCCGTTCCGGACAAGACTTTCATTCGTAAATTTTGGTTAACTAATATAGCTTTCCGGATTTTATCGGAATTAGAAAGAAGTGCGTTTACTTAGACGCACTTCTTTTTTTGTATTATCGTTCTATTTCCGCTCGGAGCGTGACTGTAATCCTAGTTTCTTCATGAGACGACTAACTGTTCTAGAAGACACCGTGTGACCTTCTTTGCGCAGATCTTCCGTGATGCTGGGGCTACCATAATGCTGTTTGGATTTTTTGAAATAATACTGAATTCGTTTTTCAAGCATGATCCTTCGCTTCTCACTAGAGCTAGGCTTGCGTGTGAGCCATTTGTAATATCCGCTTCTTGATACGTGTAATACGGAGCACATCTTCTCGACCCGATACTGGAAGCGGTGTTTAAAAACAAACGGATAAATCAGCGCGGGTCCTTTGTGAAGAAGTGCTTCGCCTTTTTTAAAATTTCATTTTCCTCCCGTAACTCGAGGATATTTTGTTCCAGTTTCTTCATTCGTTCATAGTCGGCAAACACTTGGGTTTGTGCTTCCACAGCACCACTTCCATACTGTTTAATCCAACGACTTAAGGTACTTTTAGGGATATTTAGTTCTCTGGCAACTTCAATTGGTCTCTTATTCTCCGTTTCCATGTGTTCAATTGTTTTCCGTTTAAATTCCTCATCATAACTTTCGCGTTGGTTTCCCATGCCACACCTCGACCTTGAATTTATATCTATTATTATAAAGGTCCCGTAGTGAGTGTCTACTAAAAAGTCTAAAACTTCATGTTACCATAGCATAAGTACAGTGAAGGGTAGGCAGGCATAAATGTATATTGGATTGAACCCACTCGCTATATACAAATCTTGCTCGAGCACTCACAAATTAATTTTCAATATTCCTTGACAGGAATATTCCGATTAGGGTATATTGTAAATAGAAATAAGGTAACTTGCTAACGAAACGAGGTGGCCTGACTTGACTAGAACTGGAACAGGAAATCATCATCATGGATAACACAACATTTAACGCACTGGCCGAACTCAACCGTTTACGCATTGTTGAACTCTTGTTAGAAGGTCCCTTGACAGTAGGGGATATCGCCGATGGCCTTGGGCTTCGCCAGCCTCAAGCCTCGAAGCATTTACGTGTCCTGCTGGAGGCTGGACTAGTCGAGGTGCAGGCTGTTGCCAATCGCCGGAACTACAAACTTCGTTTGGAACCATTTCAAGAACTGGATAGTTGGCTTGAAACCTACCGCAGTGTCTGGGATGAACGACTTGACGCTCTGGAGAATTACCTGCAGAAGCTGAAAAACAAACAAAATAACCAAAACTAAATTTTAGGAGGATTTTCAATGTCAAACAAAATGATTTCCAAGGTAGAGGGTCAGGAACTAATTTTGGAGCGTGTTTTTAACGCGCCGCGCGAGCTTGTATTCAAAGCATTCTCCGAGGCAGAGCATCTAAAGCACTGGTGGGGACCTCGTGGTTGGACGCTTACAGTTTGCAACGTCGATTTTCGTCCGGGCGGTATCTGGCATTACTGCATGAAGTGTATCGATCAGAACCAAGGGGATTTTTATGGATACGAATCTTGGGGCAAAGCAGTCTATGATGAAATCGTTGAGGCGGAGAAAATCATTTACGTCGATTACTTCTCGGATGCCGAAGGGAATGAAACGGAGGGTATGCCGTCGTCTCACGTAACGATGACTTTTGTAGAATTTGAAGGCAAGACGAAGCTTGTCAGCCGCTCAAAATACGCTTCACCCGAAGCGCTCAAAACCGTCATGGAAATGGGTATGGAGCAAGGAATTACTGAAACTTGGGATCGTCTCGAAGAGCATCTGCAATCCATTCAATAATCTCTTATCACAAGGCCGTCCGGCATATAGCCGGCGGCTTATTTTAGGAGTTAGTGGGTAAAACTATGTGATCCTAGTAAGTGTAGCGATGTTTTTCATCGTTACAATCACTTGTACGCGCTCATACGCAACTTTAACGATGAAAAACATCGTCTCAGCATGCACTTTAACCAGATGTGCACTCTTCCTGCTACTGTAGCGATGTATTTCATCGTTACAGTCACTCGTACGTGCTCATACGCAACTTTAACGATGAAAAACATCGTCTCCGCTTGCACTTTAACCAGATGGGCACTCTTCCTGAAACAATTTCAGCCTTTTTATAGGCAATAGAGCTACTTTTGTTGGTTATTTTTTACAATTTTCGCGTAAATAACGCGTTTTAGCTTGCTTATTGCTGTATAAAATACAACTTTGTCGTTCCGTACAACCATGTTCGATAATGTTAGTTACCCCTCAACAGTAAGTGACATTAAGACGCAAAAAAACAGAAATATTATTCAATGTTGAAATAATATTTCACAAATTTGTCATAAAGTTTATCCACCCAATCATTACCTTTTACAGCATCCTGTTTTATAATAGGTATACAAACCATTATTGAACAGAATTGGTGTGAATAAGTGATATGGAACTACTACTATTAGAAAAAATCGAAGCATTACGCATTGAAATGATAGAAGAGGCGTATATACGCGGAAGTTTTACGCATGAGAAAGTAGTAGATCTTAGTCAAAAATTAGATGAATATATTGTTAACTTTCAAGAGTTAAAATGATAGTACTTTTATAGAGAATGGACCAGGGGATATGCAACTGCATATCCTCTTTTTTTAGTTAAGATCGATTATAACTTATCCTGCCCTCTTGAGAACATCATGAATAAGATCCCGAGGGAAAACGCCACAAGTAGAAGAGGTGCAATCATAAGCAGAAAGAAATCCATAATCCTCACCCTTTCTTGGAGGGATTCCCTCGCACATATTCAGCATCGAACAGGAACAGTCGCATCAGTAGAACAAGTGATGGAATAAGCAGACATAATCCAGCAAGGAAAACGACAATTAGCGAGATAGCCATAGCATCGTTCGTGAAATTCTGGTGTATGGTAATGAACGGATAAAGGATATAGGGCAAGTGGGAAGCTCCATATCCGAAGAAGGCAAAGGCGAATTGCAGCATAACAAGTATAAATGCCCAGCCAAAGCTTTTTCGTTTAAACATCAGATACACCGCAGCCAAGAAGCATAGTAACGAAGCAACGAACATCCAAGACAAATCAAGCATAGCTTGAAAATGTTCCGGATTGTGCCAGCGAATAGCGAAAAAAACAAATATACTGCACACGATTGTTGGCGGGCTCCAGCCTAGTGCGTAGCTTCGAACGATTTCAAGTGCTTCATAATCCTGCGCTTTGTTGGCATAGTAGGAAAGAAACATCGCAGAAATGTACAGAACGCTAACAAGTGCAAGCAGCACAACTGACCAGGAATAGGAGCTTGTGAAGAGCTTGCTAAAGTGTAAAATAACCTTGCCATTCTCTTCTGTCATATAGCCACCTTCCGATATCGTCAGGACGGTCGATAAGGAAGCAGGAATGAGGAGGCCGGTTGCTCCATACAAAAATGTATACAAGTGACTTTGTTTTTGCATTTGTCCATATATACTAAAAGCATAGTATGAGCCGCGTATCGCAAGTAGCACAATCGCGATGCTGCCAGGCACCAAAAGGGCTGTCCCAAAGTAATACGAGCTATCGGGAAAGAAGCCAACAATGCCAACAAAGAAAAAAACTAGGAAAACATTCGTTACTTCCCATACGGGCGATAGGTAACGTTTGATGATGTTTTCAACGAGATGTTTTTTTCCTGTAGCGTAGGAGTAATAGCTGAAGAAGCCTGCCCCGAAATCAATGGAAGCAACGATCAGATAGCCGTACAGAAATATCCATAGGACTGTAATGCCGATTAACTCGTACTTCATTGTGCAGGTCCCCCCTCAATACCTCTGCTCTTAAGTTCTTCTTGTACATCACTGTTCTTGAACATTTTCCTTAGCACTTTGACCAAAGTTAACCCAATCGCTACATATAGGATGCAGAACAAAAGGAGCATCAGATCCACATGTGTGGAGGTGGTCGCTCCATGGACGGTCTTCATATAACCTCGAAGTATCCAAGGCTGTCGGCCTACCTCAGCATAAATCCAACCCAATTCAATCCCTATAATGGCAAGGGGGCCAGAAAGGACGATCAACTTCAACAGCCAACTTGGATATTGGACACTCTTTAATTTGTAAACCATCCAAACAGATGCCATAGAAAGTACCGTAAGGAAGATGCCTATCGTGACCATCGAATCAAAGTAGTAATGAACAATAAGTGGTGGACGTTCAGCAACAGGTGTTTCATTTAAGCCCTTAACTTCGGAATTTGGGTTATCGTGAGCTAGAATGCTTAGGGCGAATGGGATTTTCAACCCGTATTTAATCTTATGATCTTCTGTTAAAATCCCCCCTAGAACAAGCGGCACTTGTCTAGCCGTCTCAAAATGCCATTCAGCAGCAGCCAGCTTCTCGGGTTGGTATTTGGCCAAAAATTTCCCGGAAAGGTCTCCAATGAGTGCAGTTGTAATTGAAAAAATAAGAGCAGCGATCATCGTTAGCTTGAGTGCTTTACGGTGATAGAGCGATTCGCGCTTCTTAAGCAGAGCAGCGCCGGCTATCGCCGCAAGGACGAAGGCGCTAGTCATATATGCTGAAGAAAGCACATGTGCGACCTTCGTTGGAGTAGCGGGATTGAACATGGCTATAAGTGGCTTAATGTCTGTAATGGAGCCGTTGTTCAGCTTAAAGCCCTGCGGGGTATTCATAAATGCGTTAACGGTTGTGATAAAAAAAGCAGACGCTGAGGATCCGAGCATGACCGGAATACTGAGCAGAAAATGAGTGATGGGCTTGCGGAATCGATCCCAAGTGTATAGATAGATGCCTAAGAATATAGCTTCAAAGAAAAATGCGAAGGTCTCCATAAACAAAGGCAAGGCAATAGCTTGGCCAGCAACGCGCATAAAGCTCGGCCACAGCAGGCTGAGCTGGAGACCTATCGCAGTTCCGGTGACAACACCAACAGCTACAGTTATAACGAAGCCACGTGCCCAGCGCCGCGCAAGAAGCAGGTAGTAAGGATCATTTCGCTTAATGCCAGACCACTCGGCGAAGGCGATCATGATGGGAATACCGACACCTACGGTAGCGAAGATAATATGGAAGGCGAATGTGAGCTCTGTTAGCATTCGGCTATAAAGCACGGGATCATAAGTCATAGGTGATGTACTCCTTTTCAGTTTGAAAATTGCTTGGGAAAGCATTTTTTACGAATATGTGATCATCTGTCGAATCCAGGAAAGAAGCATGAGAGAAGCGACAATGACACATAGCCAAATTAGCCATTTTTCTTGCTTTTTGTACTTATCTATTTGATCACCTACTGTAGGGCAGATTGAATGGTTACATCCTAATAGAATGCCAATATTATGAAATTTTACTCCATGTACTTGATTCCCAATGCGACATTTTTGTGAATAATAAACCATGTCGATATTCATACATATAGAAAAACCCTCAGGCAAAATGCCTGAGGGTTCTCCATCGACAACAAACTAAATAATAGGGAGTGCTCTTATCATCATTCATTTCGTTTTGCCACTAGATAATCATACTTGTATCGTAGAAGTTCAATGGCGTTAGTAACATCCTCATTTGACGTTAAATAAACAGATACCCAACCAGAATCAGGATATATATGATGGGGTTGCGCACGCCCTGAAACTATAAGCTGATCGCGAAACGATTTTGGCATTAGTAAGTCGACTAGATGATCTCCATGTAGATGACCAATTTCTTTTCCGATAAACAGAAATTCAATACCTCCGAAACGGTGTGGCTGCTGAGTTACTTCTGGCCATGAAAGCAATTGGTCGATAAAAATTTGCCTCACATTAGCATTCATCTTTATGTTCCCTCCCCTAATCGTGATTTGTTCAATGTTAAATTGCAACGCTTGGTTTCTTGGTACGGAATTGCAAGTGGTAGAAGAACAAGATCCCCACATGCATTGCGGCAAGAACGAGATAAAAATTGCTGAATAGGTAATTGTTCGGATCGACATTTAACGGATTCCAATGAACGGAGGGACCCTGTGCAACCACAATACTGTAAATGCCTGCAGCTATTCCTTGGGCTATAAAACTGACCATCGAGAAAAGACCCATGCCCACGCCAACCTGATCTTTGGGCAATGATCTTGAAACGGAATTGGACATTGCAATCTGCAAGAAAGATTGGCCTACGTTACCAAAAATCAAAAAGAATGAAATCCATAGAGGCGAGATTCCTGTAAAGATAGACAATAAGGCAAAACAGGTAAATAAAGAACCGGAAGCAACAGAGAACAGGTATGAATTGCCTTTTAGATCAGCTAGTTTCCCGCCTCTTCTCCCCAGAAGTGCTGAGGCTGCCGCAGCAGGGACCATGGCGAAACCAATCCAATTGGAACCAAGATGATAAACTTGTGAAAACAGAATTGGAGTTAAAAAATACAAGGAGATGCCTATGCCACTAATGAGAAACGCCAGTGTTATTGCGATGGTATACTTCTTGTTACGAAACAACTGAGGTTGGAAAAAAGGTTCTTCGGCGGTACGAATTCGTACGATGAAGAGGCATAAGGTTGCTAAACCGATAACCAAATACCACAATGATCGATTTGTGACCCCAAGCAGAAGCAGCGCAATGGATGCGGCGAGCAAGCTTCCGCCAAGCCAATCGAATTTACGCGGAGCTTGTTTCACTTCATACTCGAGATATTTTCGATATAGCGGCAGCAATAATAAAATTAATAGGGAAGGCAGAAACAGCCATCTCCAATTGGCAACGCTGACGACAATCGCGGAAATAACAGGTGCAAGAGCGCTTCCAAGGGCAATCCCGACGGCTGTCATGCTTAATGCGGATCCTCTCTTTTCAGGTAAAAAATACCGTACAGGGATAATCAATGCAATTGCCGGAATAGCCGCGGCCCCTGCAGATTGCAGGCACCTTCCGAGTAGAGCGAACCAGAATGTTTGGGAAACGAGCCCCATTAGAGAACCCGCCGCAAACAATGTCAGTCCGAACGTTAATAGGCTCTTCAGTTGGAATCTGTCCGCAAGTTTCCCATAAGTCACGGTTCCAAACGCGTAGATAAGCGTATAGGCGGATGACAGCCAGCTCACCTGAGCAAGGGTAAGATGAAACTCCTCGCTGATTTGCGGGAGCACAACGTTAAACATTAGGGCGCTCATCGATGACATCATAACGGTAAACAACAATAATCGCATTAAAATAGGACCTTTTTGCAGCATGGTTTCAGAATTCATGGTTTATCGCTCCTTTGTATGAATGCAAGTACATACTTGCATTGTAGTTTATAAAAAAGCTAGGGAGTTAATGCCCTAGCGAATAACCGCACGCTTTCTTCAATAAATTCGTCCAAATCTATGGGGGAAAAGTTGCTATTGAACGCACCATGATTCATCAACATGAATGCATATGCCTGTATGTCATGTTTTGAAGTTATCACTTTACCTTGCTCAGACATGGAAATCAAATAATTCGTTAAAAGCTTCCTAAGTTCCTGAGGATGGCGGTGGGCCTCCTGATATACTTCTGGAGGGAGAATGCTGCTTCCTTTTTGAATGATCTGAAACAGTTTTCTATTACGATTCATGAGATAATGATATTTTCGGCTGATAATAAGAAGGTCCTCATGCAGCTCGCCTGTCAAAGATTCGTTAAAAAGCTTTGTCATCTCTAAGGCATAGTGATAACGGTTGAAGGCAGCTGCTAACAGCTTCTCTTTCGTGCCGAAATGGCGAAAAAGCGTGACTTCGTTCACTCCGGCAGCAGCAGCGATTTCCTTAGTAGTCGTGCCATCATACCCTTTTTCCGCCATGAGATCGATTGTTGCTAACAGAAGTTTATCACTCGTACTTGGATTGTTGCTCATTAATCTACCCTTCTTTAATGCAAGTACTTACTTACATTTCTTATTGTATGAGAGCTGATCTGCAATGTCAAGGACTGGAAGCACAACTTTTTAAAATAATAAACTGCCCTTCCTATGTAAATAGCGAAGGGCAGCTTTCACAATCCTTTTAACATTTCTGTGTTAATGCATGAAAAGCCTGAGCTAGTTTGGATATGCCAGACGCGATCTCATCCATTGAGGGACGAGCAAAGCATAATCTTAGATGTCCTGGCTCAGAACCAAATACGGTTCCTGGCATAAATACAACCCCTCGTTTTATCGCTTCCTCCAATAACTTCTGATCGTCAAGCTTGTCCTGGATGGTGCACCATAAATTTAGACCTCCACGAGCCGGTGTAAAGCTGATTTGATCAGGCAATTCTTGCTGAAGGGATCGAATCATGACATGCTGCTTCAGAGAAAGGGAGTCTCTTAGGAAGTGTATATGTTGATCAAACAAATCCGATCCCAGAAATTTATTAGCAAGCCACTGTGGGACAATGCTTAGGCCAAAGTCCATTTGCTGGCGAGCATCCGCTAATCGTTGTACGACAGCCTGAGGAGCTACCAACCAACCGATCCGTAATCCTGAAGCTGCAACCTTGGATAAGGAGCCGACATAGAGTACAGAACCGTGAGTATCGATGGATTTCAACGTATCAGGAGGACAATGATCAAAGGAAGTAAGGCTGAAAGGATCATCTTCTACGATGGGTATACCGAGTTCTGCAGCGATCTTTAGCAAGGCCTCTCTTTTAGATGCATGAAGGATCGTCCCAGTCGGGTTCTGATAGTTCGGATTCAAGAAAATCATGCGAATGCGATGTTGGCGGTACAAATTCATAATGTCTTCGGGTTCGATGCCATCTTCTTTTACGGGTAAGCGAAAAATACGGAGCCCGGCAGATTGGAACATGGACAAAGAATAGTAATAAGACGGGTCTTCAATGGCAACCGCATCCCCAGGAGCTAACAAACATTGCATAATCAAATACAGAGACTGCTGTGAGCCGGAGGTGATAAGGATGGAAGCTTCTGTCGCTCGAATACGTAATCTTTCCTCCAGAAAACCTACAAGAGTCTCTCTAAGCGGCAAATACCCACTAGGATCGTCATATCCTAAGTAGGCTTCGAAAGGAATGTCCCTCATTAATTGCTTAATCGCTTCATTGGGGAATAAGTCAGCAGATAACTCGCCACTAGCAAAGTCAATGATTGATTCTCGTTCACGTAGAACCTCACGGACTCGGCGAATATATGGAAGATTAGGGGCAAAAGTGCCACCTTCGACATATTGACGCCAATTAGGTGTTAAATTGGGCCTAATACCCCAAATATGGTTGCTGACCATGGTACCGCTTCCGCTGATACTTTCGACTATTCCTCTTGCACGTAATTCCTCATAGGCCTGTACAACGGTGCTTCGGTTTACTTCCAGTCGTTCGGCTAGCTTACGTTCAGAAGGCAAGAAACTTCCTGGCGGATATTCGCCATATATAATACTCCTCTCCATCTCATCTGAGATCTGTTGATAGAGAGGTTTTTTACTCGTTCGGTCAGGTTTGCGCATGAATACCACCATCTTTGAGAAATATCAATTTAATCCATAGTATAATACAGTTCATGAATTCGTTGTTGAACTCTCAAATAGAATATATGACAAACTCGCTAATCTTTTAATAATAGTGGGGATAAAAAGTGCAAGAATGAAGAAAGGTTCTGGTTATTATTCGCGTGATAATTGAAAAATATTCCATGGAATTCGCAGTGTAGTAACCGAACTATTCCAACAAATTGTCATTGAGATACATATTTGAAATAAGATATGGCCCGCTTTAAACCCTTAACGAGAGCATCAATATCTTCTTCCGTATTGTAAAGATAAAAACTCGCACGAGCTGTGGATGAAACGTTAAGCCATCTCATCAAAGGTTGGCAGCAGTGATGGCCCGCTCGAATGGCAATTCCTTCTGAATCCAGAACGGTTGCGAGATCATGGGGATGTACGTCTGACACATTAAAGGTGACTAAGCCGCTTCTTAGTTCGGGCTTCCTCGGGCCATAGATCGAAATTTCTTCAATTAATGAAAGCTGCTCTAATGCATAGTTGACCAGATGATTCTCATGCTGACGAATATTAGGTAACCCGATTTGTTGCAGGAAATCGATTGCGGCACCAAGCCCGATAGCGCCTGCAATGTTCGGCGTTCCTCCTTCAAACTTCCAAGGAAGCTCCTTCCAGGTGGATTCGTATAAGTCCACGTGATCGATCATTTCTCCGCCATATTCATAAGGCGTCATTTGTTCCAAGAGGGCTTTCTTGCCATACAGAACACCGATGCCGGTTGGGCCAGCCATCTTATGACCGGAAATAGCCATAAAATCACAATCCAAATCTTGAACATCCAGCTGAAGATGTGGTGCGCTTTGAGCCGCATCAACGCAAATAACCGCCCCGTGACGGTGGGCAATTGCAGCAATCTGTTTCACAGGATGAATAGTTCCCATCACGTTGGAAACATGGGTTATGGATACGAACTTGGTTTTCGAAGTGATAGCTTCCTCGACATCTTCTAAGCGAATGGTGCCATCAGGTTGGATGGGAATATAGCGAAGCGTTGCCCCTGTTTTATTAGCTGCCTGCTGCCAAGGGATGAGATTGCTGTGATGCTCCATTAAGGTGATCAAGATTTCATCGCCCTCTTTAAGAAACTCTCTCACATAACATTGAGCGACTAGATTTAATGAAGCGGTTGTTCCGCGAGTGAACACGATCTCGGCCGACTCCCTGGCATGGATAAACGATTTGACTTTATCTCTGGCATTCTCATAGGCATCTGTAGCTAATGAACCTAACGTGTGTGCACCGCGATGAACGTTGGAGTTGTAATTCGTATAATAATCCCGTAGCGCTTCAATGACAGCATAGGGCTTCTGTGATGTGGCCGAACTATCTAAATAGACCAGAGGATGTCCATTAACTTGCTGCTTTAAAATCGGAAATTGGTCTCTTATTTCTTGGATATTCATGGTGAAAACACTTCCCTTCAAAAGAATGACTATAGAATGACATGGTTTGATCTATAATACAAATACTATTAATATTATATAATCATAATAATTTGATTATATATCTGGGGGGCTTATGAATACTAAACACTTGTCCTTGTTCTTGCAGGTTATTAAAAAGGGGAGTATTACTCAAGTTGCAAAGGATACCTATGTGAGCCAACCTGCGATTTCCATGCAGCTTAAGCGTTTGGAGCAGGAAGTAGGAGTTCCCCTGTTTACGGTTGTTGGCCGGGATATCGCTGTGACGGATGCAGGACTTACTCTGATGGAGTATGCAGAGACCATGCTGTCCTTGGAAGGGCAGATTTATCGGGCAATGGAGGAATATCGGCTAGGGAATCGAGGCAAAATCATTGTAGCTGCCTCCCAAGTAGTCGCCGCTTATTTGCTACCGAAAATCATGTATTCGTTTACTGAAACATATTCCGATATCACAGTAGAACTGCAAACAAGAACGGATGAGGAAATTGAGAGATTAGTCAGAATGGGCAGCATTGATATCGGAATGACACTGCAGCCGCCAGACGATCATTTTTCATTTCGAGTTACGCCATTTGCTCAGGAGCGATTGATAGGTATTCAACCTTCGTTGTCATTCCATAGCCGAAAGTTGATTGTTCCTCGAGATGTTGTATCCTTACCCATAAACGATAAATGGGATATGGAGATCATGCCTCTCGATTCCACCGAAACGGTTAAACAATTTGTCATGCAGGGGATGGGGTATGGAGTGATCTTGGAATCAGCAGCTAGTTTAGAGCTATCTTATGGGAAGCTGCTGCCTTGGACAACGTTCACACCAATACCTGTGGTAGCGAGTGTTATTACAAGGCCTGCCGAGCGTCTGTCCAAGAGTGTTTGGTATTTCTTGAATCATCTAAGGAGTGGAGAGGACTGATGAGATGGGAAAGAATGGCGGGATTGGTTGGGAAAGAAATCTCGAAATTGGGTGGTTACATACCAATGAGGCTAAGCTACTATTATGTAAATAAGTAGTTACCTTTTCATAGGAAAAAACAATAGGATAGATTGGGGAGTATATGTCAGCTCTGAATACACAAAACCTATCGACCGGCGTTATGTCTGCTTTGATGGCCTGCACGGGTGGCGCCATCATGATCATAAATAGTGCTGAAACAGCGGGGTTTAGCCGGTCGCAGCTGATTTCCTGGTTGTTCTGTGTCTACTGCTTAGGCGGTATTCTAAATTTGGTATTGACATGGAAATACAAGATCCCTTTTGCCGGGGCACACTCGATCACGGCTGTTGCTTTTCTAAGCACAGTTGTCGATCAATTTACGCTGAATGAATTGGCAGCCGGTTTCATTATGGCGGGGGGACTTATCGCTATATTTGGCTTTACAGGATTATTCAGTAAAGCGTTGGATTACATCCCAAAGCCTTTTATTGATGCTATGCTAGCCGGGTTGGTCCTTCAATATGTGGTGAATATCATTCCGGCGTTAAAGGATTCACCTCTTATTGGCGGAATGGCCATTTTAGGTTTTTTTATCGCCCCCAAAATTTCAAAATCAATCCCTCCGTTACTAGGGGTCATACTTTTTGGCGTCTTAGGACTTTTCATCGGATATGATTTTCCGGCAGTACCGGAGGCTGCTGAATTTGCCTTACCTCAAATCATTATTCCTTCCTTTACCGTTCACAGTTTCTTCTCGATTGCGATTCCGATTGCCGTTCTGATTCTGACAAACGATATTGCAGTGGCTTTAGCTGCTTTGAAGAAAAACGACTTTCAGCCTCCAGTTAACCAGACGCTTGTACTTTCAGGGGTTGGCACGCTTATCGCCGGTTTTTTTGGAGGCCATGCCGTGAACATTGGGGGGATGATGACCGCGCTCTGCAGCAGTAAGGAAGCGGGTCCGAAAGAAAATCGGTTAGGTGCGGCACTAGTTTCCGGAGGATTAGTCACTTTATTCGGTTTATTTGCATGGAAAGTCATTGTGATTATTGAAATGCTGCCTTCCGCTTTTATTACGATGTTATCAGGATTTGCTCTCATAGCTGTATTGTTAAATAGCATGCAAGCTGCGTTCTCGGAGTCGTCATATCGATACTCGACCTTGTTTGCTTTTCTAATCGCGATTTCAAACGTCTCATTTATTGGGGTATCCTCTCCTGTATGGTCTTTGTTGGTAGGGATCATTTCAGCACAAATTTTCGGTGAAGGAAAGTTCAACAAGAGAACAGAACGGGGAGAGCAGACTTAGCGATTCGAAAGTAACCGTAAAACTGATCGAACAGCAGCTGTTCTATAAAGAAGCAGCTGCCATGACCAAAAAGTGGTATGACGAGGGTAAAACTAATCGGGACGCGATGATAATCTGTGGAATGCGCTGTTGCTATCTTCCTAAAGATCCTGATTTCAAAATTCTCTTCTCTTTATAAAGCACGTTCATTATAATAACTAGCGCAACCATCACCAATGTGATCGGTATGATAAAAATAGTTGGTGATATACCTCGGATCAATACGGGCAGTAAGTAGCCGATGAGTGATGCTGTTTGGGAGATAAAAAGGTACAAACTGGCCCCAAAGCCTGTGTGGTTGATAAACATGCGCTGAACGTAACCCATTGCTACACCATATAAAATAGAGATGGATAAAGAATAGACAGGCTGGACCGTAAAAAACAGCGCTAAAGGAGAAGACAGTGTATACACGATATAAGTGACGAGCGCACATATGCCGCCTAATACCATGATGGGTTTGCTCCCGAACTTGGCCGCCCAATAACCTGTCAAGGTCATGAATAACAGTTCAAAAACGGCCTGACCGCTCCACAGGTACGACATGAGATCTGGCCTTCCGAACCTTTCGTTGAAAACTAATGGTAAATACAATCCGCGGATGGCGTCAGCACATAAAAGCATCAAGAGCGCTATCAACATGGCCAAAGAGAACGGTTCACCAGCCTTGATGGCTGCGGTTTCAGCCGCTCCTTTAATTTCGTTATAAAATAACAGAAGCAAGAAGAGACCCGTAAATCCTGCGACATTACCCCAGAGTACTCCTCGGAATCCTGTAATCAGATACAGATTAGCGCCGAACAGCAGGCCCATAAAAAAACCAACGCTATACCCAGCACGAAGCCAAAGCATCGCTATTTCCATAATGGATTCGGCTTGTTTCTTGAAATGATTGCGGGCCATAGCAAAAAGTTGTCCCATGATCAATCCAGATGGGCCCACGGCAATCGACATGCCAGTCAGAGCCTCTATATAATTGTCAGCATGCATGTAGATGATGAGCCCGCTTGTGCAAATTACAGCAGCAATCATCGGAATTGGTTTTTTTCCCTTGATCCTGTCACTGACAATGCCGACGGATAAAGTAATGACCATGTTCAGAAATAATGAGATAGAGAAAATGGACGCGATCTCGCCTTTTGATAAACCTAGATGATCCTTCAAATATACCGCATTCATGGGAGCTAGTATGCCAGTTCCGATTCCGTAAATAACGATAGCCATCAGAAGGTATCCGGCTCCCTTAATACGCAGAAATAACTTGATATCTGATTTCAATTGCATGATCTACGTCCTTTCATTGTTAAGGTTATATGTTTATTTATCAAGATGCTGCTCTCTAAATTGAGAGGGGGAGGAGCCATGAAATTCCGAAAAGGTTTTGATGAAATGACTACTGCTGTAATAACCCAGTTGGTTAGCTATTTCTTGAATTTTCATGTTCGTCTTTTCTATCAATATCTCCTTGGCTTTATGCATACGAATCTGGGTAATGTACTTCGAAAACGTGACACCAACTCGTTTGCTGAAGAGTGTACTCAAATAATTAGGCGTAATATTGAATTGGGTCGCTAGTTGATGGATGCCGATATCATCCATATAATGCTGCTCAATATGGCGAATGACATGATTAATCAAATCCTGATTGGCCAAGTCTTTATTAGCTGAAGTAGGTAACAACTTCTCGCCGAGTTCCCTGAGTTTTTCTATCCATATTTTCGACTGACTGTTAGGGTCAAAAGCTCTTTTGATGGTCGTATTAAAGAATTCACAGATGGCGTGAATGGTTTTGATCTGATGCAGGGGAATAGAAGTTAATTGTCGCTCCAGGGTGTCTATTTCTTTCTTATAGAATAAGTATTCATTGCTTTGATAATAGCGGACGATCCTTTCAGCAGTTCGGCTAATTTCAACGATAGGCTGATCGTTATTTTGATAGAAATCCAAATCTTTCTTTAACCATACGCCACTATGAGGTAAGACGGCCCTTAGCGGAGCTGCGTTTTGAAGACTTGAAATTTGCCCCATACATGTTTCCAAGTCATCACTAATATCACTTTGCAAAGCAGTTAATGAAAAATAGTCGGTTTTATATTCGATCATCTTGGATTTAATAAAATGGACTAACTCTGAGCGTATACTCATCATAATTGAACGATGCGAAGGATTCCAGGCTGTTATAATCGCATAATCGCCATTGCGTAGCGTAATTTTGGCATACCTGATATCTTTATGATTCATCGTTTTTTTCATATGGGTTTGTATCTCTTTCAACCATGTTTGTATCAGCTGTAGCTTTAAAGATTCAGATAAGGAACTGTCTATACAAATAAGGGTGCCGGAAAACTGATGAGATTGGAATCCTGATAAATCCTGTAATGTTCTGTTGCCCCATACGAAAGAAGAAATTAAAAACTCGAATTCATCATTACCTTTTACCAAATCATGATTATAATCCTCTGAAATCTCCTCTACACACGCTGACAATGATTGTGGGTCAACTGGTTTTAACAGGTAGTTTTTAACGCCTAGTCGAATGGCCTCTTGCGCGTATTTGAAGTCGGATGAACCTGACGAAATGACCCATCTAGTTTGGGGGGACAGCTCTTTCGCTACTCTAATTGCCTCAAGACCATCTATCTTTGGCATACGGATGTCTACGAAAGCGAGCTGAGGCTGATGCAATTGAGACATTTCAATCAATTCTTCGCCATTGCTTGCTTCTCCAACAATATCGAGAGGCATGTCTAGCTCCATCAGCATATTTTTAATTGTCGTTCTAACCCAAGTCTCATCATCGGCAATGATAATTCTCATAAATGTGCTCCTTCTAGTGGAATAGTAATATGAACGGTTGTCCCCACTCCAGGTCTACTCTGAATCATGAAACTAGCATCAGGATAAAGCATTTCTAATCTTGCTTTTACGTTAGAGATTCCAATATGTTGCTTGGTTGATTGAAAGTCACTCATTTCGAATCCGACCCCAGTATCACGTACTTTAATTTGGATGAATTCCTTATCTTCATGGACATAAATAAGAGCCTTAGCTTCAACAAGACCTGGTTTTTCGCTAGGTTCAATGCCATGAATGATCGCATTCTCCACAATCGGTTGAATTAAAAGCTTAGGAATTTGAAAAGAACCTACAAGTTTCTCGTAACCGATATCAATTTGCAGTTTCTCGTTGAACCGGAGTTTTTGAAGCAAGGCATATCCCTGCAAAATTTGAAACTCTTGTTCAATTGTCGTGGTTTGATTATTGGCAAGAATATAGCGGAGCATACCGCTCAAGGCAAATATGGCATCTTCAAGTTTTCGCTTTTCACCTAGTTGATTCAAACCAATAAATCCTGTCAATACATTGTAAAGAAAATGAGGTTGAATTTGTGATTGAAGGGCTTGATATTCAGCTTCTTTTAAGGAAAGGGCCGTTTTATATTCGCGGTTAATCATATCATTCAATTGAGAAATCATCTTGTTTAAGGATTGTCCAAGCTGTGAAATCTCATCCTTTCCGATAGAGGTAAAACGTGCTTGTAAGTTTCCTGTCCGGACTTCTTTCATGACGCCATTCATTTGTTTAAATGGTGTTACGATCCATCTGGTTAAATACATAAAAAGAATGAAAGTGACCAAGATACCACCGGCCGAGACAATGATAGCAACAGTGGAAATCCATTGTATTTTAGAATTCATTTCTGACTCAGAAAGAAGCACGACAATATTCCAATTCGCAGATTTTAGGTTTTTGGAAAGGGTTACGTATTTTTGGTCACCGATTGTAATCTTGCTGCTTTTGTTAGAGAGTTGAGTCACCAAAGTGTCAGGCACTTCTTTATTGGAATAAAGCAGTTGATTGTCCTCATCCATAATCACAATCATAGAATTCATACTAAATGAAATATCTTCCGTTATTTTGCTCAGTGCCCCATAATCTGCATCTGCTATGATAACAGCAATAGGTTCTTTGGAATCGGGATCTTTGATCATACGAGCTACTGAGAATACGCGAGTGTTATTCGTTCCGGATAAGTAGTCTTGTTTATGGGATCCTACAAAAGCTGCATTACCATTGGCTAGAAGTGCCTTCTGGAACCAATTTTGCTCCTGAAAGGGAAAGTCCTGCACAAGATTATTCGCATCAAACCTACTACTCAAATATCCTTTTCCATCTTTGGTCACAATAACTGTGTTTAGGATCTCTTTTCTTGTATTGATCAAATAACTGGGCAAGGCCCCATTAAGAGCACGATAAGTTCTTAGTTTGGTATAATCGTCTAAGCTCGAATTGGACTGGTATGCGGTAATTTTGAGAGCTTGTATAAGTTCATCGTTATAATAAGGTAATAAGGTCAGACGATCCAAGTCATCCAAATATGTTTCTAAGTTTCTGGATAAGGAATTCATGGCGCCGGAGGTTACATGCTGCGTTTCTTCACTAATCAAGCTTTTGAAATAATAAGGTAGAATTATCGCTAGAGTAAGAAAAGGCAAAATAATGGTTGCCGTAAAAATAATCATTAATTTATTGCGAAGAGATAGGCTGATTGTCATGAAAGCGCCTCCTATGAGACAAGCATATAGTTAGGGGGCTGACGTGTCAATCCATGTTGAACTGTGTAGAAAATCGCAATCAGAGTGTAGATATCCATCATTGAAAACGGTTTTACTCATGTTAGGATATGAATGTAAGCAGTTACAAAACATATCTGAGGGGGAAGACAAAGATGAAAAGTGTAAAATGGCAAGCCACATTGTGCATATTAATCGCAACTACAGGAATTTTGTCCGCTTGTGGCTCAAACAAACAGGCAGCCGATATCAAACCTGCTGCTACAACGGAAACAAAGCAAGAGGATAAGAAGGATTCAGCTAAGCCAGTAACGATTAGTGTAGCAACAAACGTGGTTGGTGAACAAGCCAAAGTCCTTCAAACCATCGCTGATAATTTTACGAAAGAGAATCCAACCATCAAGGTTGAATTCAGTGCTCCAGGTAAAGATTACGAAAACATGATGAAAGTAAAAATGGCAAGTAATGATCTACCGGATGTTTTCTCTACACATGGTTGGGCCAAAATCAGATATGGACAGTATTTGGCTGATTTGAAAGATCAAGCTTGGGTAGGAGCTCTGGATGATGCTATTAAA
Organism: Paenibacillus germinis; assembly: GCF_013141785.1. Lineage (NCBI taxonomy): Bacteria > Bacillati > Bacillota > Bacilli > Caryophanales > Paenibacillaceae > Paenibacillus > Paenibacillus germinis. Next base: position 178,181 of record NZ_WHOC01000069.1, on the reverse strand, counting down.
CCTGCTGTAACTGACGACAAAGGTAAAGTATACGTTTTGCCAATGGATCAAGATAAATCAGGAATTGCTTACAATGTGGATGTATTAGAAAAATACAACATTGCAGTTCCTAAAACGTATGATCAAATGATGCAAGCGGCAGAAACAATTAAAACCAAAAGTGGTGGTACAGTAGCGCCTTTCCATATGGGTGGTTCAGATAACTGGCCAGTGGGACAGTATTTTGACTATTTTGCTACTCCGCTTTATGCAAGTGCCGCTACAAACAATTCTGCCCAGCTGCTAGATGGTACTTTTGATTGGAATAACTGGGATAAATTCGCCAATATGTTTGCTGATCTATACAAAAAAGGTTACTTAAACAAAGATGTCTTAACGGCTAAGTACAATGATGATGCGAAAGCATTAGCAGAAGGAAAAACGGCCTTTCTTTTCTACGGAGCTTATGTGATTGAAGAAGCAAAGAAAGTGAATCCAAAGTTGAATGCTGGTTTCATGCCAATTCCATCTATCGTTGAAGGTGACAGCCCTACCTTTGTCGGCGGGGAAAAAACAACATGGGGAGTCTCCAAAGATTCCAAAAACATAGAAGCAGCCAAAAAGTTTGTCGCTTACTACGCAAAACCTGAGAATGCTCAATTGGTGGCTGTTTCCAATGCGTTGCCTTCAGGAATCAAAGGTGCCAAAGTGGATGCCGGCGATTTAAGCAAATACTATGAGCAGTATAAAGATGTGCGTGTACTTCCATATTTTGACCGTGTATTTTTACCGAATGGCATGTGGGATGTTATGTGTAAAAATGGTCAAGATATCATTGCTGGCGGAATTACAGCTAAGCAATTCTCTGAAAATATGAAAAAAGAATACACTCGTTTAAGAGCAACAGTTACAAAGTAAAGATAAATAGATGGAAATAGAATAGCCCCTACGTGCATTTATGTTTATGGGCTATTCTTGTTCCGCCTCGCAATGGTTTAGGAAGGAGAGAGAAAAATTGAATACTGTAGATACGAAAGCGATACAAAATAAAAATCGCGTAGAAATACATAAATCTAGTTGGATTAAGAAGCTGCTTTTGTCTCCAAATGCGTTAAACATCATGTACTTACCTGCTTTGCTTTTGTTTGGTTTATTTATTTTTTATCCATTGGTCAAAGGAATTAGAATCTCTTTTACGGATTGGGATGGCTACTCACCAACGTTTAACTGGATAGGTTGGGATAAATATACCCAGATGTTCACGGATAAAAAAATATTCATAACGATGAAGAATACGCTTATATATGGGCTTGGAAGCACACTGTTTCAAAACCTGTTAGGGCTTGCATACGCCTTGTTCCTGGATCAGAAAATACGTGGAAAAGGTTTGGTCAGAACCATTGTTTATCTGCCAGTTATTATTAGTCCGTTGATTATGGGTTACATTTGGTATTTCTTTTTTCAATATGATGGTGGAGCGATTAACGATATTAGGATCCTGTTTCATCAAGCTCCCACCGATTGGCTCGCTAATGGCCCTGTGGCTGTAGGGATTATTACTTTTGTTAACACCTATCAGTTTATGGGAGTAGCGATGATTATTTACTTGGCAGGCTTGCAATCGATACCCAAAGATTACTATGAAGCTGCTTCAATCGATGGCGCCAGATGGTTTGCACGTTTCCAAAATGTAACCTTACCGTTATTGATGCCGTCGATTACGATTAATGTTGTCGTCAATATCATTGGTGGTTTGAAGCTATTTGACGTTATTGTGGCGCTGACCAACGGGGGGCCTGGCTATGCGTCTCAATCATTATCTACGATGATGTACAACTTGTACTTTGCACGACAAGACGCCGGATATGCAGCTGCTCTGGGTAATGTGATGTTTATACTCATTGGTATTGTCAGCTTGACCTTATTGAGAATGCTACGTAAAAAGGAAGTGAGCATGTGAGTAAGAACATTTTGAAGTATTTCATCATCGGGCTCATCTCGATTGTTCATATTGTTCCTTTTTATATTTTAATAAACTTATCATTTAAGGGTGCAAGCGATGTAAGTTCCAAGTGGCTTCCAGCTACTTCATTAAGTCTTAGTAACTTTGTGGACGTTTGGAAGCAAGCGCACTTAGGCAAAGCGATTCTGAACAATATAATCATCACAGCTATCGTTCTTGTGCTAGTTATTCTAATTGGTTCGATTGCTTCCTATCCGCTGGCTAGACATAGAACCAAATGGAACAATTTTATTTACACCGTCTGCATATCATGCTTAATTATCCCTGCACTTACGATTCTAGTACCTCTGTATAAATTGATTGTGGATATTGGAGGTATTAATACGTACTGGGCGATCTCGTTAGCACAAGTAACGTTTGCTCTTCCAATGACCATTTTTCTCTACACTGGCTTTATAAGCACAATTCCAAAGGAATTGGATGAAGCAGGCGTCATTGACGGTTGCAATCAGTACGCTATTTTCTTTCGTCTTATTTTGCCATTATTAAAACCCATCACTGCGACTATTGTTATATTAATTGGTGTCCAAGTTTGGAATGATTATCAATTCTCTTTATTTTTTCTGCAAAAAAGAGAGTTTCAAACGGTTCCCGTTGTTCTATCCATGTTTATTTCACAGTTCCAAAGTAATATTAATTGGGTAGCAGCTGGATGTTTGATGGGGATGTTGCCAATTACAGTCGTTTATCTGTTTCTTCAAAAGTTTTTTGTAAAAGGTATGGCGGATGGAGCCATTAAAGGATAGGTGCTTGTGCTAGATATATACATGGAGGAAGAACATGCAGGAAAACAAACAAAGATGGACCCTTGGTTCTAACCGCATTCATTGGGATGTATTACAAGACAGTAAACTGCTTCACGAAGATCATTTGGAAATGAGCGGAAAAAAAGTCTCTATGATTGTCCGTTATGGAATTAACCAAGAGGGGAAATTAATATTATCACGCAAAGTTGTATGGCCTACTCTTCGGACAATTCCAAATGATACACATGCGAGCATGATGCATGATTTTGAACTTGAGATGATGCCGATTATTCAGATTAATGGGAAAAAGAGTGAAAATGAACGGCCCCGTCTATTTCAATTTAACGGTCTGCTCCACATTTATAGCGTGGAAGAAAATGGGATATTTATAGAAAGAACGATATTTCCATCTACAGATACGAAGAGTGCTTTAGAGAAGATCGTGTTGACGAATACATCCAATCAATTTGTTTCTATAGAAGTCATTTCTAGACGTGCAAAAACAACTGTAAAAGGGGTGTCTGGCATCTACCTCATAGATGTCACGCATGATGCACATGGTGAACGAACTCTTGGACCTAATGAGTCGTTACAATTTGGTGTTCGAATACATGCCAAACATTTGAAAGAGCCAGATGAGGAGATCAATGTCACAGAAGAACAGATGAAGAGATGCTTATTTGTAGATGAATTAAAAGAATCTTTACATTTGGAAACTCCGAATCCTGATCTCAATCGCATGTTTGAGTTTGCCAAATTAAGAACAGCAGAAAGTATTTTTGAAACAAAGGGTGGTCTCATGCATAGTCCGGGCGGGGGGCATTACTACGCAGGTATTTGGACCAATGACCAGATTGAATATGCCGGACCGCTATTTCCTTATTTAGGGAATGAACTTGGTAATGAGGCAACACTCAATGCTCTGCGTCTATATACATCGTTCATGGGACCTGATTATCAACCGATTCCTAGCTCTATCATTGCGGAAGGTGTTGATATTTGGGAGGGAGCAGGAGACCGGGGAGACGCAGCCATGTATGCGTATGGTGCATCGCTCTTTGCACTAGCGACAGGCAATCAAGAAATAGCGAAGGAATTATGGCCAGCTATCGAGTGGTGTCTTAATTATTGTGAGCGTCAAAAAAATAGTGAGGGTGTAATCGCATCGGATTCTGACGAGCTAGAAGGAAGGTTCCCAAGTGGTTCAGCCAATCTATCTACTTCTTGTTTGACCTATGCAGCGTATTTACATGCTGCGGATTTAGCCCGAGCGCTAGGAAAAAGTGAATATGCGGAACTATATAAGGTCTCAGCCGGGGAGCTTTATGAAGCGATCGAGGAATTCTTTGGTGCTACTGTTGAAGGATTCGACACGTATCGGTATTACGATGGAAACGACATTTTGCGATCATGGATCTGTATTCCTCTGACGATGGGAATTGAGAAACGTAAAGTGGAAACCATTAAAGCACTGCTTTCCCCAAGGCTGTGGTCAGAAGACGGTTTGGCTACTCAAGCGGGAGACACTACATTCTGGGATCGCTCTACACTCTACGGGTTACGGGGTATGTTTGCTGCAGGAGAAACAGAAATTGCTATAGCCTATTTGGAATCCTATTCGAGTCGAAGACTCTTGGGTGAGCATGTGCCTTATGCAGTTGAAGCTTATCCTGAAGGGAATCAGCGTCATCTTTCAGCTGAAAGTGCTTTGTATTGCCGTGTAATTACGGAAGGTTTATTCGGTATTAAGCCAACTGGATTAAACAGCTTTGCTTGTGTGCCTAGATTGCCAGAAGGCTGGGATGAGATGGCTCTTCGATCGATCAAAGCTTTTGGTCGAGAATTTGATTTGGTCGTGAAAAGTCAAAGTACGCATATTGAACTTATTGTTTCCAGTGAGAAAGGCAACATGCATTTTGAGGGAGTTAGAGGTACAGCGTTCGAAGTGCAGTGGTGTGAATTTTGAATACGTTACTCTATCAAAATGAAATAACTGACATGATTTTTTGATGAATGGTGCAACTTCCGATTGGGTCAATGTAGACGATGTAGCCGACAGTTTTGATCTGTCGGCTTTTTTTAAATTGAAAAGCTGATAGGTTAGGTGAGGCCAGAATTTTAATTTCATAATATGATAAAAATCGACAAAATATCACAAAATAAACTCCTTCCCGATGAGAGTAAAGACTTGTATAATGAAATTTTGGAAAGCGTTTTCTTTCGACAGACAGATTGAAGAATCAGCCTGTGAAATTGCAAAAGAGAAGCAACGGAGGTGTACACACTGTATAGAATTGTGATCGTTGATGACGAAATTGAAGTGAGAGAAGGAATAAAGGAGAGCATAGAGTGGGATCGGCACGGTTTTGAATGTATTGGAGACTATCGGAATGGCAAAGAAGCTTTGGAAGCAATTTCAGAACTCAGGCCAGACCTTGTCTTGTCTGATATTTGTATGCCATTTATGGACGGGATTGAATTAACAAGGCAAATTCACTTGAATTATCCCTATATTAAGGTGATCATCCTTACCGGTCATGATGAATTTGACTACGCACAGAAGGCACTGCGCTTGAAAGTACACGATTTTATCGTAAAACCAATTACAGCAAACGAACTTCGCAGTCTGCTTGATAAGGTGAAATTAGAGATGGATAAGGAAGCGGAAAATCGCGAAAATCTCTCTCACCTTAAAATGCAACTTCATCAAAGCTTACCTTTATTAAGAGAACGCTTTCTTGAACAGTTAATCAACGGGACATTAAGAGATTTAAAGATCCAAGAAAGGTTTGAATATTTCAGCCTTCCTCTGATATCTCCACCTTATCTTGTCGTAGCGATTGACATTGACGACTTAGACGAAATAAAAAAAGAAAGATGGCAAAACGATCCTGAGCTTTTCCGATACGCGGCCTTTAATATTGTTCAAGAAGTTATGGAGGGTAAAGATGTAATCGTCTTTCGAACGAGGGAAGAACGAATTATCGTTATTTTTTCCGGGGAGGCGGAAGAAGGACTCAATGAAACTGCGATCAACTTATCTGAAGTGATTCGCTTCTGCATAGAGAAATATTTGAAATTTACAGTAACGGTTGGTGTCGGTAAGCTGTGCAGCACCTTAAACGAGCTCCCTTTTTCTTACAAAGGGGCAATCTCCGCACTGGATTACCGTTTTTTGCATGGTAAAAATAGGGTCATCAGCATCCTGGATATGGAAGGTGCAAATAAACCCGCGCAGCAGCTGGATATCGAATGGAACCGCAGGTTTTCTACGCTGATAAAGACGGGGACGTTCGAGGAAGCCCAAATTCTAATTGGGCAATTAATCAGCAAACTAAAGGATTCCTTGATGTCATTGGGAGCCTGTTATTTACAAATTCAAGCGATTATTATTGCTATTATGACTATGATTCACGAGTTGGTTGGAGATGACAGTGCTCATTTTAAAGGACATGAAATCCTACTAGAAGATATCAATCGGTTCAAAACTCTGGATGAAATTGAAACATGGCTCAACACGATTTGTAAAGAAGCAATTTCATATATTTCAGAGCAAAGAAACGATCAAACGAAAATGCAAGTTCTGAGCGTGATTGCCTATATCGAGAAGCATTATTCTGACGAGAACCTTACGGTCGATGACCTCTGCCGCCATGTACATTTGAGTAAAAGCTACTTCAGTACTGTATTTAAGCAGCATAAGGAACAAACGATTATGGAATATGTAACTCGAGTTAGGATTGAAAAAGCCAAAGATTTGCTGCAGCATACCCCAATGAAATCCTATGAAGTTGCGTCAAAAGTAGGCTATGGCGATCCCCAATACTTTAGTGTGCTGTTTAAAAAAAATACGGGGACAACCCCTACCGAATATCGAGAAAAGTTGTTGAGGGAGAAAATTCAATGAGAAAAGAAAGGGATGTCGGGTTGTTTCTTTTCAAATTTAGAAGCATCCAATCCAGTATTTCTGTCGTCTTTTCTTGCTTAATCTTATTTTTAATCGTAATCACGAGCTATATCTCCTATCGTCTCTCGGCTGACGCGGTAGAAACGAATTCCAAACATTACATATCTGAAATTATCCAACAGATTAATATCAACATCCAATCCTACATAACCAATATGGAAGATATCTCTATGCTGGCATCAACGAACAAAGACGTGAAATATTACATTACGGAGACGAGCTTCATAAACGATGAGGAACGTAGGCCGTATGAGAAAAGAATATCCGATTTATTTCAATCGATATTAATTACCCGCAAAGATATTGCCTCGATCATGGTTTTTGGGTATAACAACCGATTTGTCTCAGACCGCAGAATTACAAGTTTGAACATAAACGCAAATATTGAGGAACAGCCTTGGTTCAAAAATGCGAAGGCAGAAGGTGGTAAATCCGTCATTTCTGCCCCGCACGTCCAAAATATTATCCAGAATGAGTACCGCTGGGTCGTTTCATTGAGTCGGGAGCTGAAGAGTGCAGACGGCATAACAGGAGAAGGCATTTTCTTGGTTGATTTGAATTTGAGTGTCATCAATGAAATTTGTAATCACATTAACCTGGGAAAAAGAGGATATGTATTCATCGTCGACAAGGATGGAAGCATCGTTTATCACCCTCAGCAGAAGCTTATTAACAGCAATCTAAAGACGGAGATGATCGATAAGGTCAAACAATCCAGCAGTGGCAGCTTCATAACGGGAGAAGGAAACAAAAAACGGATTTACACGATCCAAGAGACTCATTTCGGATGGAAAATCGTCGGCGTCGCCTATGCAAGCGAGCTGATCGCCAACCAATATCAAATCAATTTGTCTTATTTTTTATGGACGATTTTAGCTTTAGTGATCGCTTTGTACCTCTCCTTTTTCATCTCCCGCCACCTTTCGCGACCCATCAAGATGCTGCAAAGCAACATGAAACAAGTGGAAAAAGGAGACTTCAGCATCCGATCGGAATTTCGGAGCAAGAATGAAATTGGACAATTGAGTCATACCTTCAATATCATGGTGGGTCGAATCAGAGATTTAATGAATCAAATTATTCAGAATGAGGAAAGCAAACGAAAGAGCGAAATGAAGCTGCTTGAAGCACAGATCAATCCCCATTTTTTGTACAATACCTTGGATTCGATTATTTGGATGGCGGAACGTAAAAAGCACGATGAAGTTGTTCTGATGACTTCTTCTTTAGCCAAGCTGTTTCGCTCAATTATTAATAAAAATAATGAAACGGTCCCCGTGCGAGTTGAAATTGAACATATTACCAACTATCTGTTGATTCAAACGATGAGATACAAGGATAAGCTTGACTTTCAGATCGATGTTGATCCCAGTATACTTGAAGTTCATATTCCCAAAATTATTTTACAGCCTATTGTTGAAAATGCGATCTATCATGGTATCAAAAATAAGTTGGAGTCTGGCTTAGTTAAAATAACTGGGAAAGCAGACGGGGATACCATTGTATTTGTCGTTGCGGATGATGGAGTAGGCATGGAACAGGAAAAGCTGGACCAAATTTTGAAGTTGAAAGAGGGTATTATCAGGGGGATTGGGGTCAGCAATGTGAATGAGCGAATTAAATTGTTCGGAAATGAGTTTGGTCTTACCTTTGAGAGCGAAAAGTGGGAAGGTACTAAGGTTACGATCGTACTACCCAAATGTGTCCAGAAAGGAGTTATAGATGGCACATAAGAAGCCTGTTTTTTTGGCCGTACTTCTCGTTATTGTGATCGGATTTTTAGTGGTATACAGCGTGGAGATGCTGCGAATTACGAAGCAAAGAAAGTTTGAGATCGCTGTCGTGTTGAAATCGAACAATATTCGCTCAGACTATTGGCAGATGGTTAGTACAGGTGTAAAGGCAGCAGCAAAGGAATTCGATGTAAATATCGACATTACGGGACCGTTATCGGAATCGGATACAGCTGGACAAATTCGCAACGTGGACGAGGCTCTTGAGAAAAAGCCCGACGCTATCATCCTCGCAGCAACAGATTACGATCGGCTTACACCTGCCGCCCAAAAAATAAAGGAGTCCGGCACTAGGCTGATCCTGATCGATTCACCCATCCATACCCATGTAGAGGCAAGCCTTATTGCAACCGACAATACGGAAGCGGGGAGAAAAGCCGGAATGATATTGGCCGGAAGGCGGAACGGCAAATTATATAAAGTAATGACGCTAAGCAGCGGCACAGGATCGATAGCTGAAAAGGAACGTAAGGACGGATTTAAGGAAGCAGTTGCTGATTCTCCAGGAATTGAATATGCAGGTAATTACGAGTTTAATGGGACAGAGGATGCAGCGTATGACCTGGTGAAGAATCTGCTGTCCATGTATCCGGACATTCAAGGCATTGCCGGTTTGAATGAATCGGCTACTTTAGGGGCAGCCAGGGCTGTTAAAGAGAAACAATGGATAGATAAAGTCAAGATTGTCGGTTTCGACAGTTCCATTTACCAGATCAAACTTTTGGAGGAAGGCATCATACAGGCGACAGTTGTGCAAAAGCCGTTCAATATGGGTTATTTGTCCGTTGAAACGGCGGTACAGGCCCTAAACGGGATCAAAGTGAACCCAAAGGTGAATATAGATGCCATTGTCATTACGAAAGAAAACATGTATACCCAGGAAAATCAAGAGCTTCTATTCCCTTTGGTGGAAAAGTAGCGGTGTGACGGAAGGGTGGATCAATTAATGAGCCAATTACATAAAAGAAAAATGGGTTCTTTGCTCGTACTCCTTCAATTTACGACAATGCTGCTCACCGGATGCATGTGGGGGGACGCTCATCATCCAGTTTCGACCGATACCGACGCTAAAGCGTCTATTATGTTTGTGGCTCCTGAGTATAGCGCGTCTACTAGACCCTATTTTGAAAACTTAGTGAAAGAGTTCGAGAAGAAGTACCCTAACATAAAGGTCGAACTCCAAGTGATTAACTGGGACATATTAGATAGTGCTTACAATACCATGATCAGCCGCAATCAACCTCCAGATTTGCTGCTCACGAACATATACGCGCATTTCGCTAAGGATGGACTGTTGAATCGTATGGAGGACCTTCTTTCTCCCGAATTGAAGGATAAATTTTACCCTTATCTTATGGATAGCAGTAAAATGCTTGGCACTCAATATACGGTTCCCTATGTAACGACGATCCGGGAATTGTATTATAACAAAGATATTTTCAATGAAGTTGGTCTTACAGAACCGCCAAAAACATGGAGAGATCTAGAGGAAGATGCACGCAAAATCAAAGATATGAAACAAGTGGACGGTTTCGGTGTCGATTTGACGGATAATGAAATTTGGGCTTATCTCTCCTATTTTTTCTACGGAGCCGGAGGAGGCTGGATGAAGGATGGCGAGTGGGTTATCAATTCTCCTGAAAATGTGGAAGGTATAACGTTTCTAAGAAACCTTTATGAAAAGGGTTTAACGGACCCAGAGCCAGCAATCACGACGCGCGACGAAAAACAGCGAATTCTAGGAAACGGCAAATTGGGGATGCTCATTTCCGGCAATTATTTTGAGGCGGTCGTACCGCAGGAATTCCCAGGGTTAAAATGGGCGAAAGGACCGATTCCGGTAAAAGAGGGACAGACTCCTCTGGTACTAGGTGTGCAGGACGTTTGGATGTCATTCAAAACTGATCATACCAACAAGGAAGCGTTGTCTAAATTTCTCGATTTTATTTACGAAGATGCACGTTATGAAGAGTTTGTCCTTAGGGAAGGATTTCTTCCTACAATTCGTACGGTAGGCGATAAATTGGCGGCTACTGATACATTCATGAAACAAAATCTCAACTCTATCCAAAGCGCGAGGTTTTACCCGATTAATAATCCAGCGTGGTCTGCCGTTCTTAACGCGACCAGAAATATGGGGCAAACCGTTTTGCTCGGCCAGATGACACCCAAACAAGCACTCGATCGGCTGCAGCAAATCGCACTCGACAAAAGTCACTAATCCATGTAAGAACGAAGGGGCTTGTCCTGCAATTCATTTTTGGATTTTTGAACCCCCACCCTGACATGAATTTTCCTATCAAAAAACGTCTCCATCCCCATTTGCGTAGTGGTTTTGGAGGCGTTTTTGCATGTTTTTTGGGACTCGTTCATTCACTGATACCCTTTTGGGACAGCTCCTTTCATTATTTGTTTTGGGTTTGGGGGAAGCGAAGCATACCCCTTATTTATTAGGCCGTAGCGGAAACGGATGTATTCATCGCAGAAGTGTGGGAATGGTGCTATAGCGAAGTGAGAGCTCGAAATGCACTTTTCAGATGCTCTAAGTAAAGTAGCATATTGAATCCTGAGAAGGCAGAAAGGGGCGTCTCAGAGGCCTGAACTGAGCGAAAGTGTCCTGAGACGCCTGAAAAGGACCTCTCAGCTGCTGAGAGAAGGCAAGTTAGCGGGTTTTGCGTCCTGAGAAGTCTGAAAAGGCTGTCTCGGAGGCCCGAATGCAGCGGAAGTGTCCTGAGACGTCTGAAAAAGACCTCTCAACTGCTGAGTGAAGGCGAGTTAGCGGGTTTTGCGTCCTGAGAAGTCTGAAAAGGCTGTCTCGGAGGCCTGAACTGAGCGAAAGTGTCCTGAGACGCCTGAAAAGGACCTCTCAGCTGCTGAGAGAAGGCAAGTTAGCGGGTTTAGCGTCCTGAGACGCCTGAAAAAGACCTCTCAACTGCTGTTTGCTTATATGCTGCTGCATCAATATTTTAAGAAGTGGAGATCACATTGCATGGGCTTAATTTGTATAAGCTTAGAGGTGATCGTTCTCCAAATGACAAAAGACAGTACATTTTTAACTATTTACAGTACTAATTTCAATGGTTGTATACCGGGAAAATCAATATGATAAAGGTGCACGAACCAATAGACAATTGTTCGAAGTGGATGCTTCCGAAACAGGTATGCTCCGCAAAATTCTAGGGAGGTCGTTTCAATGATTAATTCAAAAAAAGCAATGGCATGGAGTATGGTTTTGTCGACTGTTTTTCTTACACTAACGGGTTGCGGAAGTAACAATGCGGGTACGAAGCCCGCTGAAAGTGTAAAACCGGTCGAAAGCACCAAACCGGCTGCTAGCGCAAAGCCAGAGGGAACAAAGCTTGCTGGAGACTTTGAGATCCAGTATTTTGTAGGTGGGTATGGTGACGCGTGGTGGAAACAAGCCATTGGCGATTTCCAGAAGATGAACCCGGACCTTAAGATCAAAGAATCCGCTGGAGCGAAAATTAATGATCAAATGAAACCGCGCTGGATTCAAGGGAACCCGCCAGATTTTGTTTACATCGATGGAGCCGGCTCCAATACAAGACAAATGGTAACCGATGACCAACTTATGGATATTACAGACTGGTTGAAGGATGCGAAGAACGTAGATGGGAAGAAAATTCTCGATCTCCTGATCGCTCAGCCTGAGGAATATAAGCCAGGAAAAGCATTTGCCGTTCCGTTAGTCTTCGGTTCTTGGGGGACGTTCTACGATAAAGCGTTATTCAAGAATAAAGGCTGGCAAGCGCCTGCCGACTTCGAAAGCTTCATGGCTTTAGGAGAAAAAATTAAAGCTGATGGCCAGATGAGTGATTACATCCATACGGGGGTTTATCCGTACTACATCAACGGGGGCTTATTAGACCCAACGATTATTGCAATGAACAACTATGATACATCCATCTTTAAGAAAATTAACTCCCTCGAAAAAGGTGTTTGGAAAAGCGAACCCGTTATGAAATCACTTGCTAAAATTGTGGGAATGAGAGATAAAGGCCTCATCGACAAAGGGTCACCGGCTCTGAATCACACGGATTCCCAATCCCAATGGCTGCAACACAAAGCGGCTTTCATACCGACTGGCATTTGGGTTGAGAGTGAAATGGCGAAGGACATTCCAGCAGGATTTGAATTTGGATTCTTACCTTCCATTGGTCAAGACAAAGGTGGTAAATTCGTAGCGAATCCATACACCTCTACTGTAGGAATAGCGAAGAAAGCGAAAAACCCTGAAGCGGCCAAAGCGTTCATGCAATTTATTTTCACAGAAAAGCAAAGTAAGGCATGGGCAGAGCTTTCCAAAGCCCCTTCGAACATCAAGGCGGATCTCGAAGGAACGAATGCACCGGCTCTAACGAAAGAGGCAGCCAAATTCTATAATTCACCGAATACCGTTGTTGCGCCTGAAATCGTTATTCCAGAGGAACTAGTAACAGCGAGAAACAACGCAACTGTTGCTCTTACCAAAGGTGAAATTACACCGCAGCAGTGGGCAGATCGCATGGAAGAAGCGACTGATAAAATTCGCTCCAAAGAAAAGAAATAAGCCATATTAAGGATTTGAATGATAATGAGGGAGATCATAAGAGTCCCTTATTATCATTCAGAAATTTAGATTGGAGGAAAGTATGAAAGAGAGCAAGACAGCCGTTACTGGCATGATCGATCAGAAAAAAAGTGTTAGAACCGGCACAGCGAAGATGAAGCGTAATATCTTCATTCTTTCCTTTACCCTTCCAACCTTGCTTCTTTATCTCGTATTTACCGTTTACCCGATGTTTAAAGGTATTTATCTTAGTTTGTTTGATTGGTCGGGCGGCTCTGAAACCTATAACTTTATCGGTCTTGGAAATTTCAATGAGATGATGCATGACAGTGTGATCATGAAGACAATTCGAAACGATTACATTCTTGTCTTCGGCAAAGTCATTGGTTTTATGGTCCTGTCCATGTTCTTCGCGGTAGCGTTAACCCGTTTCAACATCAAAGGCGCGGGTATTTATCGGATCATTTTCTTTATACCTAATGTGCTTTCTGTTGTTGTGGTCGGCGTCCTATGGCGTTATGTGTATAATCCAAACCTTGGATTTTTGAATTCCTTTATTTCTTTATTTACAGATAAAAAGTACGATTTCGCTTGGTTAGGCGATAAATGGTCGATATTTGCGCTCTTGCCACCCTCTATATGGGCAGGTATAGGCTTTACGATCATATTGCTGGTTGCCGGTATTCTTAGTATCCCATCGTCGTTATTTGAATCAGCTGACATTGATGGGGCGTCACAATGGCATCAGTTTTGGCTGATTACCCTTCCCTTGTCGTGGGAACAAATCAAGACATCCGTTCTATGGATCGTCATGACGACACTTAATGGATCATTCGTCATCGTCACGATTATGACCTTTGAAGGCGGAGTAGATAACGCCACACAGGTTATGGGCTCCTATTTGTATTTGAATGCATTCAAATTCGGTAAATTCAGTTATGCGTCAGCGATTGGCGTCCTCATTTTGGTTCTCTCATTAATAACCACAGCAACCCTTCAGAGGCTGATGAAGAGAGAAACCATTGAATTAACGTAGAGGAGTTATTCTTATGGGTCAAGGTGTAGTCAATCCTGTATTTCGGTTGTTTTTCAAATTTTGTCTTATTGTTTGGTCGCTATGTATTCTTTATCCGCTGCTTTGGACAGTCTTTAGCTCATTAAAAGATAATCAGCAGTTTTTCTTAGGCAAACCGTGGGATCTGCCGAAGCTCCCTTTGCTTTGGTCCAATTTTTCATTTGTGTGGGAAAAATATAACTTTGGTCAAAATTTTATGAATTCTCTTTTGGTGACAATAGTAAGCACAGTATTTGGCGTGCTCTTATCGGCTACGACGGCCTATGTGATTGCCCGATTTACGTTTAGAGGAAATGGATTGCTTTATTATTCATATCTTTCCTACATGATGATTCCAACATTTCTTGGCATCATCCCCTTATTCTTTTTGCTGAATGATCTTCATCTAACTAACAATTTGTTCGGCCTAATTTTAGTTTACATGGTAACGGCAGTGCCCTTTGCCGTTTTCGTCTTAGTCAGTTTTTTCAAATCACTGCCAAGTGAACTAGAAGAAGCGGCTTCTATTGATGGTGCTTCCCATTACGGGATTTTTTTCCGGATCATGCTTCCACTCGCTAAGCCGGGATTGATGTCTGTGGCTATTATTACTGTGCTGAATATATGGAATGAATACGTTTTTGCACTTGTGCTTATTAATGATCCAACGAAATATACGATACCGGTAGCCATTGCGGTCATGCAAGGTGAAATGCAGTACAGGACAGAATGGGGACCTCTTTTCGCAGCCCTGATCATTTCTATGGGTCCGACGATTATTTTTTATAGCATTTTCCAAAAACAAATTACAGGAGGGATTACGGCTGGGGCATTAAAGGGTTAAGAACCCCTCGGTAGATTGGCCAAAGTTGAGAATGAAGAGGAGAGTGTATGATTTGAAGACGCTTAAAAACGCTTTTGGGTTTGCTTTTTGCCTGGTGTTCGTATTAGCGATTCTTTTCATTGGTGGAACAACGACTCATGCAGCAGCGGTTGGCGACATAACGAATTTTGAGAAAACAGATGCTAAGACATTTACGATCACGTCCGGTTCCGATAAGGTGAAAGTTGTTTTTAATCGCGATGACATGGTTCGTATATGGCTTGGAGTAGGCGGTAATTTTCAAACGCTAGCCGGTAAAAGCTCGGCAACGCCAAAAGAGCCGATCGTCGTGAAGGAAGATTTTGGTCCGGTTGCTGTAAATTGGTCAGATGAGGGCAGCTACTACAAAATCGCGACGGGCAAATTCGTTTTACGCGCCTACAAAAGTCCGCTCAAATTCGCGATGTACAAGAGTGACAATGCGACTGTCGTATGGCAAGAGGAGTCTCCGTTAAACTACAGCTCATCATCGACAACTCAAAAGCTTGTACGAGGAGCAGATGAGTATTACTACGGCGGAGGGATGCAGAACGGATTTTTCTCTCACCGTGACAAGACGATTAAGATTGCCAAAAACTTCGGCGACTGGGGTAGCGGCACCGTGTCCAATCCGTCTCCGTTTTATCTGAGCACGGCTGGCTACGGCGTACTGCGGAACACATTCCAAGATGGAACATACGATTTCGGCAGTCCCACTCAGCTGACACATAATGAGAACCGATTTGACGCGTATTACTTTTATGGCGATACGTTCAAAGATATTTTGAATGGCTATACGGATTTGACCGGCAAGCCTTCACTGATTCCTAGATGGGGAATGAGTATGGGGGATGCGGATTGTTATAACACAAGCAATACGGGTGCTAACAAGCCGAATAAGCTTACGACGCCGGATGTGCTGAAAGTTGCTCAAGGCTTCCGCACCAACGACATGCCGGGCGGTTGGCTTCTGCCGAACGACGGATACGGCTGCGGGTATGTGCAGTTGCCAAGCACTGTTCAACAGCTTCATGATTTAGGCTTTTACACCGGCCTGTGGACGCAGAATGGTCTTGCTAATATCGCAACAGAGGTAGGAGTGGCTGGAACTCGCTTGAACAAGCTGGACGTAGCTTGGGTCGGACCAGGGTACGACTTTGCTCTTGATGCAACAAAACAAGCGCATCAAGGGGTTGAAAACAACTCAAACGATCGCGGTTTCGTATGGTCCGTCGGCGGATGGGCAGGTACGCAGCGTTACTCAACCGTTTGGTCGGGAGATCAATCCGGGAACTGGGAATATATCCGCTTTCATATTCCTTCCGTGATCGGTGCGGGGCTGTCAGGCATGAACTACGCTACCGGTGACGTGGATGGGATCTTTGGCGGCAGTGCCCAGACCTATGTACGTGATTTGCAGTGGAAAGCATTCACACCGATCCTTATGAGTATGTCCGGTTGGGCATCGGTAGATAAACAGCCTTGGCGTTATGGAGAGCCATACACAAGCTATAACCGCGATATTTTAAAGCTCAGACAGCGCTTAACGCCTTATTTCTACACGTATTTGAACGAATCTTATGAGTCGGGAGCACCGATGGCCAGAGGGATGGTCTATGAATTCCCGAATGACCCGAATACGAAGAACACTCTGACACAGTACCAATTCATGTCTGGACAATCACTGTTGGTTGCGCCGGTCTACAAAGATACTGCGGTAAGAAACGGCATTTACTTGCCGAAAGGCAAATGGATCGATTACTGGACGGGTACTGAGCATTACGGCTCCAAAATGCTGGACGAATATAACGCTCCGCTGAGCCGTTTACCGCTTCTCGTCAAAGCCGGAGCCATCATTCCAATGTATCCGGAATCGCTGTATGACGGTCAAGTGCAGCCGAATCCGATAACGTATGACATCTATCCTTACAAAACCTCTACCTTTACGATGTATGAGGATGACGGGGTTTCGAGAGAGCACCGTAATGGTAAATTTGCGAAAACACTCATTACTTCGATCGCTCCTGAAACTGGAACAGGCGACTTGGAAATTCAAGTAGGGGCGAGCGTAGGCGATTACAATGGTAAATTGGCAGCGCGTACGAACCAATTCCAAATTCATATGCATGCGAAACCGACTAGCGTTGCGGTTGGAGGATCCGCATATACAGAATATACGAATAAAACAGAATGGGCGAGCGCTGCAAGCGGCTGGTACTTTGATAGCGCGGATAAAGGCGGCATCGTATATGTGAAAACGCCGGATATGCCGTCGAATCAAGGCTTTGAATTGAAAGTGGCCGGTTTTGTGGCAGATACGACGCCACTTACAGACGCAGTTGTCATTTCGCTGCCAGAACCAGATAACGATCCGACGAAAATCGTACAGGCGGACATCGTAGCAACGGCTACGAGCACTGATACTACAAGTCCTGTAGCTAATGCGTTGGATGGCAGCATAGAGACGATCTGGAGTACCAAACTGGATAGCAGCACACCGCTACCACAGTCGATCACGCTCAATCTTGGTACGAAGTTTTCCGTCAATAAATTGAAATATTTGCCGAGACAATATTTAGGTTCGGATGGCATTATTACAGCTTATAACGTCTATGTGAGCACGGATGGAACCAATTTTACGAAGGTGGCCACTGGTGCATGGAATGCGGATAAGCTGGAAAAAACAGCGACATTCACTGCCGTGGAAGCGCAGTATGTAAGATTGGAAGCGACAGCTGGTGTTAATGGTTTTGCGGCTGCAGCTGAACTGAACGTGTACCGGGACGCTTCTGTGCCGATCCCGCTGGCGATTCCGAAAAACCAGATGACAGCTACAGCAAAGAGCTTCCAACCGGGCAGTGAAGCGTCCAAAGCCATTGATGGCGATTCGAATTCCGTGTGGCATACGAAATGGGACGGATCTGACAAGCTGCCGCAATCGATTATTCTTGATCTCGGCAAGGTTCGCAACATCAGCCAATTCCGTTACGCACCGCGTACGGATGCTGGAAATGGCACGATTACGACTTACAATTTGTATGTAAGCACCGACGGAACGAACTATACACAAATAAGCACCGGTAATTGGGTTCGAAACAACGTGAAGAAATATGTCCAATTCGCACCCTTAAACGCCCGTTATGTGAAGCTGGAGGCGGTAGCGGCAGTAGGCGGTTTCGTATCAGCGTCTGAAATTGACGTGTATGAAGCTCCAATTGCGCCTCCTACGTTAGGCGATATTGTGCAAGGCAAGCCGGCAGCGGCAGACAGCGTGGATCCGGCGTTCCCAGCAAGTAATGCTAACGACGGCAATACGGCTACGATGTGGTCGGCAAATGATACCAATCCGGGTCATGTTTGGTCCGCTGATTTGGGTAAAATGCATTCGATCCAAGGATTAGAGATTTCGTTTGGACAGAGCGATAAAGTGTATAAATACAAACTGGAAGTCAGGGAAGCGGGCAGCAGTAACTGGATTCAAGTGTTAAACCGCATGAACAATACCGAAGCTGGCCAAGTGCTGAAAGATACATTCGGCAGCCAAGGACGCTATGTGAGAATTACAATTACCGGACTGCCTGACGCGAGTACGAAGGCGAGCATCGCAGATGTGAAGCTAATCGGCTTGCCGATCATCGGAACGGCTCCTGTTAGCGGGGTTTCGCTAGATCGTTCGGCGATCACGTTGAACGCACTAGATGCACCAGTTGCGCTTGAAGCGACAGTAATGCCTCTGAATGCAGCGAACTCTTCGGTTTCGTGGAGCAGCAGCAATCCGGCCGTTGCGATGGTGGATGGAAACGGCGTCGTATCTCCGAAAGGAGCAGGCACGGCAACAATTACGGTCACTACAGCGGATGGAGGCTTCAAAGCGACTGTGGATGTCACTGTAACCGGGCAAACAGGTTTGGTGAAAATCCCGCAAGCCCAAATGACGGCGACGGCTACAAGCTTCCAACCTGGAGATGACCCGAGCAATGCGCTCGACGGCGATGCGGACACATGGTGGCATATCAAATGGTTCGGTACCGATCCGCTGCCACAATCGATTATCTTGAATTTGGGTGGAGCATACAAAATCAGCAAGCTTGACTATTTGCCCCGTCCCGATGGCGGTAACGGTACGATCACTGCATACAACGTATACGTCAGCCAAGACGGTGTGCAATATACGAAAGTAGCAAGCGGTGCGTGGTTGCAAAACAATTTGCTGAAAGAATTAAACTTCGCTCCAGTAAATGCTTCTTACATCAAGCTTGAAGCAACTGCGGGTTCTGGCGGCTACGCTTCCGCATCCGAACTGAACGTTTATAAGATCGTTGAAGCACCGACACTGCAAACACTCGCGTTTGACGCAGCGAGCTATGAAGTGTATAAAGGACAATCCGCAGCGGTGAAAGTGACTGCACAGTATTCGGACGGTACAAATCAAGACGTGACAACGGCATCTATGTTCGAAGTCGGGAATACTTCATTCGCAACGGTTGCGAGCGGTACGATCACCGGTGTTTCGCAAGGTGAAACCGTCGTTACGGCAACGTACGGAGGAAAGCAGGCCACTGCAGCGGTAGTGGTGAAATTGGTCATTGATACAACACCACCAGCAGATGCAACCTTAGCTGCAGATATTACAGCACCGACGAACACAGGTGTCACGGTAACGATTAACTATCCAACTGACGCAGCGGTGAAGGAATATAAAGTGGGCGCAAGTGGCACATGGACAGCGTACACGGCACCTGTTGTCCTTTCGGCAAATGAAACCGTGTATGCAAGAGGAACGGATGCGGTTGGTAACGTATCCAATGTAACTAGCATTGTCGTAAGCAATATCGATAAGATTGCACCCGTAAGTGTTGCATCTTTAAGTCCGGCTGCACCTAATGGCAGCAACGGATGGTATACGTCGGATGTAACGGTAAGCATCTCTGTAAGTGACAATGTATATGGCGTGGCGACAACAGAATACCAAGTGAATAACGGGGGTTGGATCACCTATACCGGTTCCATTCCTGCCTTTGGTGAAGGGAACTATAAGGTCGGTTATCGCAGCACGGATCTAGCAGGCAATGTAGAACCGATCAAAACCATCGAGTTCAAGATTGACAAAACGGTTCCGGTATTATCCGTTCAATTAGATAAAACGTCGATATGGCCGGCGAATCATAAAATGGTGACAATAAATGCCACGCTGAATTCGAGTGATGCAGCATCAGGCGTTGCATCTGTGGTGTTAACCTCGATTACCAGCAATGAGCCGGATAGTGGTGAAGGTGACATTGGGTCTAATATCGGTACTGCGGCCACTTCATTTAGCTTACGTGCAGAAAAGGGACGCATTTATATCATAACCTACACGGCGACTGACAAAGCGGGCAATCAAAAGGTTACTTCTGTAACCGTCGCAGTACCTCATGATCAGTCAGGAAATCATTAAGAAAAGAAACCTCATTTGCAATACGATCATTCAGGAGGATGGCATCATGCTATCCTCTTCTTATAATTCCTAGTATCTTTTCATTTACTGCTTTTAAAACAGGATTTTATAGGAGAACCACTCGATTGGGACTTTGCAACACTTGCTACATCTCAAATTTATCTAACCAGCCGCTGTTGAAATATTTGCAAAAACCTTAATTTTTGTATATCTCCAAAGATCAAGTTGAAAAACTTGAAAGACAGCACGCACCAACCGAACCCGGTTAGTGCGTGCTTTTTTTGCTGAGAGGCGTGAAATAACAAGGCAGCATAAATAATTACATCCCTTTATCTGTATTTATGTCATACAATAGTTGTGGAATGTTTCATTTAATCGGGGAGGAATCAGTGTGGCTATCACATTCGGTATAGTCGGTGGCGGTTGGCGTGCAGAGTTTTTTATGCGTATCGTGCGAGCGCTACCGGATCAGTTTATAGTTAGCGGTGTTGTCGTACGCAATGAAGAGAAAGGGCGTGCGTTCGAGGAACAATGGGGAGTGCCGACGTTCCGCTCAACCGAGGATTTATTGAAGCAAACAACACCTTCGTTTGTTGTCCTTTCGGTTCCTGTCTCACAGACACCGGAATTGATCAAACAGCTCGTGCGTCAAGGAGTTCCCGTTCTGTCTGAGACACCGCCTGCGGCTGATCTGGAGCAATTGAATCAGCTGTATCAAGATATCGGACCGGACGCCAAGGTGCAGGTGGCGGAGCAATATGCCTTCCAGCCGCTGCATGCAGCACGAATTGCCATCGTCCAGTCCGGCTTGTTGGGTACTGTAAGCCAAGCGCAAGTCTCAGCTGCCCATGGCTACCATGGGATCAGCATCATGCGCAAACTCCTGGGCATAAGATTTGAAGATGCACACATTCGAGGTTTCGGATTCTCTTCTCCGATTATTAGCGGACCTAATCGAGAGGGTGATCCAAGCCAGGAGAAGACGTCGATCTCTAATCAAGTGATCGCACACCTTGAGTTCGGGGACAAGTTAGGTGTGTTTGATTTCACCGGTGATCAGTACTTCTCATGGATTCGTTCCGAGCGAGTGCTTGTACGAGGGAATAAGGGAGAAATTAATAATACGAGGATTGCCTATTTGCAGGATTTTCGTACTCCCATTCAACTGGAGCTAAGACGGCTAAATGCCGGGGAGAATGGCAACCTCGAAGGGTATTATCACAAAGGTATTTTGGCTGGTGATAAATGGGTCTATCGAAATCCCTTCCAGCCAGGCCGTCTGTCTGATGACGAAATAGCGATTGCTACTTGTCTGCAAAAGATGGGTGACTATGTGCAGGGTGAACCTAGTTTCTATAGCCTTGCGGAAGCGGCTCAAGACCACTACCTTGGCATGATGATCACCCATGCGGTTAAATCGGGTGAAACCGTCCAAACGACCAAGCAATCGTGGGCAACGTTAAAATAATACAACAGGACTTTCCTTTGTCTTTTCAGACAATTGAGAAGGTCCTTTTCTCATAGGACCTGCAATCGGATCCTTATTTATGCAATAATGTAATAACATATATCTTAAAAGGAGAAAAACATGCCAAAACAACGCAAACTGATAGAACCTTCAGACTTTGAAAGGATGCGGGTATTTCGACAGCCAATCTCGATCTTTTTACAAGGTGAACAAATAGGTGAAAATGTCATTATTCAATCTCATGATGACGATATTGTTGTAAGCACGACTGGAGAACAATACGTGAAGGCAAATTGTGAATTTCTAAGTAAAAGATAATGACAATTTCAGTTCACTATAGTAGTAATGTTATATTTAGATAGCATTATTTAGTAGAAATAGGGGGTACATTGACGACTGGAGGTTTTCAAATGCCTAAGGTAGATTTCGATCGCGACTCTGTTTATCAACAAGTATATACCTTTGCACCAAATGCTATAGCGTTGGTGTCCATGGATGGAACGATCAGGAGGGTCAATCCATCCTTCTATCCAACCCTCGGTTATAAAGAGCAAGAAGCAATTGGACTTACACTTAAGGAAATAACCCATCCTGATGATTTGAATAAAGTTAATGCACTAATCCAAGAGGTATTGAATGGAAATTCACTATTCTATGAGTTAGAAAAGCGTTGTATTCAGAAAAACGGTAACCTTATTTGGGCGTCTGTAAGGCTCTCTTTGGTACGTGACGACAAACAAGGAACACCCTTATACTTTATTGTTCATATCATCGATATTTCAGATAAAATAGCCACTGAACAAAAACTTTTAAAGATTGAAGAATTGTATGAACTTATCTCAGAAAATGCTCAAGATATTATTACTTTGGTGAATTCTGATGGTAACATCGAGTATTTATCACCCTCCGTGCGTGATTTATTGGGTTATGATCCAGAAGAATTGATCGGAAAAGATAGTTCTCAATTAAATCATCCTGAAGACTTAGAAAAAATAAGATCTGAACCTTTTTCGGATAATGAGGTAGTTACCTATCGTTCACGCCATAAGAATGGTACGTATATTTGGTTTGAGACTGCGATTAAACTCATTAGAGATGATCAAGGCCGTCTACTGAAGGTATTAGGGATCGGGCGGGATATTACAGAGCGAAAGAAATACCAGGATAATCTTGCGGAGGCTCAACATATTGCCATGCTCGGCAGTTGGGAATTGGATATTATAGACGATAAGATCACATTCTCTGAAGAATTTTACCAAATTTTTAACTTGTTCAAAAATAATTTACCATCCAATCCGACGGATCTTTCATTTATGATTCATCCAGAGGATCAACAACGATTTCATGAATTCATTGATCAAGCCATGCAAGGTACAACGATTAGCTCGGAATTTCGCAATCTGCAGCTCGATGGAACTATTAAGTATATGCAAATTCGCGTTTCAGTAACATTCGACGAAAATGGAAATCCTGTCAAAATGAATGGAACTACACAGGACATCACGGAGCGTAAAAAAGTAGAGTTGAAGCTGCAAGAATCTGTTGAGCGCTATACGTCTCTGAAAAAATACAACCACGATGCTATTATTTCCCTGGATGTGAAAGGCAGGATCATTAACACCAACGAAATGGCAGAACGACTGACTGGATATAAGGTTATTGAGATGAGAGGAGAGCTAATTTCCAAATTTATTGGTGAACGAAATCTCCGTAGGCTACTTTCCTATTCCATTGAAGACGTTACAACGGAAAGAAAGATTAATAAAATCAGACATAAAGATGGACATCATGTTGAAGTGTTAACAACGATAGCGCCCATCATCATAAATAAGGAAAACGTCGGGTACTATGTTATTGCGAAAGATATGACCGAACAGAAACAACTGCTTATTGCTAAGGAAACTGCTGAAAATACAAATAAAGCAAAGAGTGAGTTTTTAGCCATGATGAGCCATGAAATCAGGACCCCTATGAATGGGGTGATCGGCATGACCGACTTGCTATTAACTACGACGGATTTGGATGACGAGCAAAAAGAATATGTAGAAATCATTCATAAAAGCGGGAACACACTGATTAAGATTATTAATGATATTTTGGACTTTTCCAAAATTGAAGCAGGCAAGACTGAATTACAAGATCAGCCATTTGATATTAGAGACTGTATCGACGATACGCTCGCTGTACTGATGCCAAAAGCACATGAAAAAAAGCTCGATATTCAAGTTTCTATGATTACAGAATTGCCATATAAATTAATTGGTGATTACGATCGCGTTAAACAAGTATTAATGAATCTCATTAGTAATGCGATCAAGTTCACGTATAGCGGCGGGGTTTCCATCAAGGTTGAAAATAATGGGCGTGAAAATCAAAAGCTCCGGCTTAAATTTTCAATTAAAGACACCGGGATTGGTATCCCTAAGGAAAAACTCAATCATTTGTTTGATCCATTCTATCAATTGGATAGTTTCATGACGCGACAATCGGAAGGAACTGGACTAGGCTTAGCCATTAGCAAAAAAATTGTTGGGCTGATGGGTGGAGATATTTGGATCGAACAAACGGGCGAACCTGGGGCGACTTTTGTTTTTACAGTTTGGTTTAAAGAAGAGGTATCGTATCAAGAAGACTCTTCATTACAGGAGATCTTATTTATTCAAAAACCTTTGAAAGTTCTAATAGCTGAAGATAATCCAATTAATCAGCTCGTATTAAAAAAAATGATTGAAAAGATGGGGCATTTCACTAGTATTGTAGAAAATGGCAATCAGGTCATTCAAGCGCTCGCTTACGAAACTTACGATATCATCTTTATGGACATCCAGATGCCTGTCCTGAATGGTTTCGAAACGACCAAACAGATCAAAGAAACAATACCACCAGATAAAGTCCCTTACATAATTGCTGTGACAGCAAACGCTTTAAAAGGCGATCGTGAAAAATGTCTTGAAGCTAGAATGGATGATTACATCAGCAAACCCATCAAAAGCGAGGTCATTTTCGATAGGATTGAAAAGTTCCAAAAAACTCAAAGGCGGGAAATAAATGGCGGAGTATATAAATGAGGGACAAGACGAAAAGCCGAATATCAAATTCGCTGTCATTACAGATACACATGTGGAAGATGAAATAGAAGGCGTACATTCGCAAAATTTCATTCAGGCTTTACAGGATATCAGGGCAACTTCGCCCGATAGTCAAGGAATTATGCATATTGGTGATCTGACTAACAATGGCAAGCAAACAGAATTTGAAACGATGACTCAAATTTTGAAGGATCATAGCGAGGGTCTGCCACCCATCTATTTTACTTATGGCAACCATGATGTTCGTTGGGCGGACCTTGATACCCAAATGTCTTATTTTACAGCAAGTACGGGTATGGATAAAAAGTATTACGATGTTTGGATGAACGACTATCATTTTATTTTCCTAGGGACAGAGATAGGGTTAAAAGACTTTTCGTATTTATCTGAGACGCAGCTTGAGTGGTTAGATCTTAAGTTATCGGAGCACGAAGAGGTTCACAAACCGTCCTTTATTTTCGTCCATCAGCCTTTGAAAAATACCGTTTCAGGGTCACAAAACAAGTTTGGTTGGCATGGTATTCGACAGGACAAGGAGCTTAAGACAATTCTTGCTAAGCATCCACAAACGTTTGTATTTACAGGTCATACCCATTGGGAATTGGGCTCGGCAGATACCATGTACAACGCAAAGTATGCAACTATGTTTAATGCAGCCTCCACTGCCTATTTATGGACGGATGAGGATGTGGAGAAAGCTGGTTCCCAGGGATATTTCGTAGAAGTATATGATCATAAAGTAGTCGTAAAAGGAAGGGACTTTCTCGCAAAAACGTGGATTGAGGATGCCACTTTCTCAGTACCACTTCCTTCGTTAATTCCGATAGTGGACCCTGAAGACGATCCCGATCTGACGCTCGGTAGCCCGACAATGCAGATAGACAAGGCCGTTTATCGGACTCGCGATTTAATTGAAGTTACTTACAAGGGGTCAGTAGGAGAAGATGCGTTTGGTATTTTCCCAAGAGGTGCTTTACCGAGTGAGATTCAACCTATTACTACCATTGCGCATATTAAAACCAATTCGGCTAGTCAGCCGGATGGGAAGATCATTTTCACTGATTTGAATCTTCCAGTAGGATCTTACGATATCATCTATTTGGGGGAAACGTTGAATACAGAGCTGGTTCGAATATCTTTTGATGTTATTTTAGAGGATTAGATGATGATTGAGTACAAGATGAACAATTAAAGTACTAGGAATCCGGTTTTATGCCGGATTCCTTTTTGTTATCTACTTTATTCTAGATCCGCAAATAAGTTTGCTTCTTCAAGCGATGGGATAAGAAGTTTAGGATCAATTGGAGATGACATCACGATTAAAATCGTATACGTCCCATATTTATCACATTGGTTGCCGAACTCTTCGAGAGACCTTGTGGAGTCGGTCATTACTTTCAATAAGTAGTTGTGTTCTCCGCTTATGCGGTTGCATTCGACTACTTCGGGTGATGAGCGGCAAAAATCAAGGAATGCATGACAATCCCTAGTACGAAATAGGATGTAGGCGGCTGCTTGTTTCCCGATTTTCTCCGGGGAAATCATGGTGCGATACTCCTGGATGATCCCTTTTTCCTCCATACGTCTTACTCTCTCCGTTACTGCGGGTTGCGATAACCCAACACACTTGCCTAGTTCCGTCATTGATATTCTCGCTTGGTTTTGAAGATGGTAAAGGATTTGTTTATCAACATGGTCCATTGAAATCGGCTCCTTTAAATTTAAGGTTTTGTTTAAAAACTAACTCGTTTTTATATGTTTAAGGGTAGACATAGCTTGAATGCCTTATGTAAAGCAAGTGACTTAATTATTATAATAAACTAACAATAGTGAAGTGATCAAATCTTTCCTATTCAGAGAGGATGAATAACAATGAATAAGTTGAATGCAAACAAAATGAATCCAGACCGATTTCAAGCACGCATGGATGAAGTAATCGATCGTACCCTTGCCGATAAACGGTTGGTCGGCGCTGTCATTAAAATAGCGATAGACGGGGTACTGGTTTATAACCGCGCTGCCGGTTTTGCAGACCGTGAGAAGAACCAGCCGATGCAAGAAAATGCCTTATTTAGGCTTGCTTCTGTGTCCAAACCTATCGTTTCAACAGCTGCGATGGTACTAGTTTCGCAGGGCCGCTTACGACTGGACGACCGTGTTGATCGTTGGCTTCCAGAGTTTTGCCCACGTTTGGAGAGCGGAGAATTCGCGAATTTGACGATTTGGCATTTGATGACGCACACGGCAGGACTGACTTATCGCTTTTTTCAGGAAGAGAATGGTCCCTATCATCGCGCCGGTGTATCGGATGGTATGGATCAGGCTGGTATTACTTTGGAAGAGAACCTGCGTCGTATTGCCTCTGTTCCGCTCCTCTACACGCCTGGCACTCAGTGGAAATATTCAATTGCTACTGATGTTCTCGGCGCCGTGATTGCGAAGGTTATAGATTTACCGCTTGACGAAGCCATTCGTACGCTAGTGACAGCGCCGCTTGGCATGGACGACACTGCTTTTACAGCAGTCGATCCAGAGCGACTAACGACGGCCTATGCCAATGCTGTTCCAGAGCCACGGCCTTTGCGTGATCCCGATAGCATTGATTTTATAGAAGGCACGGCTGGCTTCCGGCTTGCCCCTGGCCGGGCACTTGACGATACGGCCTATCACTCCGGTGGAGCCGGCATGGTCGGGAGCGCCGGCGACTTATTGCTGCTGCTGGAAGCATTACGAAAGGGCGGAGCACCCCTGATGCCGGAGAGTCTGGTTCGAGAGATGGCTACTAACCAAATAGGTGATCTGCCAATGGCCTATTGGCCAGGGCGAGGCTTTGGCCTAGGATTTATACTGCTCAATGATCCTATCGCCGCAGACACTCCGGAATCACCGGGCACCTGGCGCATGGGTGGTACCTATGGTCATTCCTGGTTCGTTGATCCTGAGAAACGACTAAGTGTCGTAGCGTTTACCAATACAGCTTTGGAAGGCATGTCAGGCCAGTTTACCGTTGATCTTTGTGAAGCCGTTTATGATGGGATCAGGAACGAATGAATGAACTGAAGATAAACCCCATATTCTTTATCGCTCTGGGCTTATTCGGCGTGTATACCATTGAGTTTGGTGTTGTCGGAATATTACCAGCTATTACGGAGCGTTACAATGTCAGTACGTCTCAGGCCGGAATGCTCGTCGGTGTGTTTGCGCTTGTTATAGCACTGTGTGGTCCCTTTATGGTGCTTATTCTTTCTAAATATAACCGTAAAATCGTAATGGTGGTGTCTTTACTCATTTTTGCTGTAAGTAGTTTATTATCAGCTTATGCTCCTAATTTTTATGTTTTGCTGGCGCTTCGGATTATCCCGGCATTGTTCCATCCCGTATATTTTTCCTTGGCCTTTGCAGCTGCAGTTTCGCTCTATCCAAAGGAAAAATCCACTCAAGCTTCTGCGAAAGCATTTGTTGGTACTAGTATGGGGATGGTACTTGGAATTCCGATAACAACCTATCTCGTAGATCAATTCTCATTCGAGGCCGCTTTTATATTTTGTGCCGTTGTAAACATCGCTGCTAGTGTGGGGATCGCCATCATGCTTCCGAACTCGTCCAAAGCTGAGAAAGTCTCTTACGGGGAACAGCTCGGTATATTGCGTAAAGTCCCCCTTTGGATCAATATTGGAGCTGCAACTTTCATTTTCGCCGCTATGTTTTCGGTCTATAGCTATGCTGCCGAATACTTGGAACAAGTGATGGGGTTGAGCGGGAAAATCGTTAGTATTATGCTTGTCATTTTCGGTGTAGGGGGAGTGGCAGGTAACTTATTGGCAGGGAGACTGATTGGGAAAAATAGGGTCAGAACGACTGTTTTCCATCCGATCGTATTAGCCATCTCTTTCTTGCTGCTTTACATGGGGGAAAAATCCATTGTTCCTATCATTGTTATTGTGGTTTTGTGGGGAGCCGCTCATACCAGTGGGCTCATCGTAACCCAGATATGGTTAACTTCTGAAGCTCCGGAAGCTCCTGAATTTGCCACGGGGTTGTATATTTCCTTCATCAATCTGGGTGTATCCATCGGTTCCTTAGCAGGTGGGTGGTTTATTACCACTACAGGAATGAAAGGGACAATATGGAGTGGCTTATTGTTTATTATGTTGGCACTTGTTTGTATTGCAATAAAGATAGTTTACTTTAACCGAAAAGGGTTGGAGGTAAAACGGGTTTCAAACGGTGCCTACCTGAACAGCAAGGAATATGAGAATACAGGCGTCGAATAAGAGAAATATGCTATAATTTAGTGAGATTTATTTCCAGATAAATAAAAGCTATATTGGATCGGGGAGGAACTGGATCAAGATGAAACGAACATTTATGAAATGGGCACTTGCTAGATTAATGCTCGCAACAGTGGTGTTAGTTTCCAGTGGCTACGCGTTATTGGGCAATGAGAATCATGCTATTGCCAGCGTACCTACACAGTCTACACTAATCTCACCTATACGAACGGTTATAGTGGACACTACACCTGAAGTAATTATGCGAGCTCCAATAGGCTCAACGATCGAGATTTTTGAAGGCACGACGAAGCTTGCTTATAAAGACGGGAATGGAAATTCAAATGTAATTCTTGAATTGCCTCCACTTCGTAAAGGAGTGCACATGCTTACAGCAAAAGTCGTATCGAACAGTGAAACGAATACTTTTTCTTTGCCTCCTATCGTTGTCGATGATAACGAAGCATTCAATATTGAAGACATCGTACCGATTGCTTCAGACGTGGCTGACCACGAGTGGGATATGAATGGAGATGGTGTGTTTGGCCTCAAAGGGGAGATTGAATATTTACTTTCTCGAATTGAACCAAATACGATATCATATCCAATCGATGATTTCACCGTTGTACCAACTGCTACGTCAGCCACATACGCGACCTTTACTTTTAGCAAGCCATTTGGGGCGACAAGTGTGAAGTTGTTAAAGAAGACTGCTGCGGAATCAACATTTATGGATGCAGGGACTCTCAGCGTCAGCGAAGCAACCTATACCGTAACCGGACTTACACCAAACACATCCTATGAATTTATATTGATGTTAACAGGAGGGCCTAAGGCAGGAGAATCGAATAGAGTCTCTGTTATGACCCCACCTGTTCTATTGGTTGCCGAACCGAATCAAGCTTTGGATTTCAACGGTACCGGCGATTATGTAGAAATCGCGAATGACATGGTCTATAGTTCATCGTCATTCACGATCGAAGCATGGGTTAAACCGAAGGATTTCAAATGGAAGACAGGAATTGTGTCCAAATATCAGGCGCACGGTCAAGATTCCTTCACACTTCGTTTGAGTGACGGTCCGCCGACTTATCCTGACTACAATAAAATAAACTTCCAGATAGGGGATGGAATGGAGGTTAATTCAGTTACCAACCTTGAATTAAATAAATGGTATCATTTAGCAGCTTTATACGACGGTACGACTCAAACTATGAAACTATACATTAATGGAGTACTCGATTCCATGAGTTCGGGCGTCACTTACAAGACAAATTCGTCCCGGATTACGATTGGCGCCGATTTTTTGGAGGATCCTCGATATTTCAATGGCCAGATCGGAGAGGTCAGATTCTGGACGATGGTAAGAACAGAATCTGAAATCCAAGAGGATATGAACAACCATGCTGAATCCGAAAACCATACGGGCCTTGCAGGCTATTGGACTTTCAAAGTAGGGGCCCATGATGAATCCGGCAACGGCCGAAACGGAACGATTCATGGCAGTCGCAACGATTAAGTAGTGACTTGTGGAGAATAAAGACGTACCATAAAAGCAGGCGCTTAGGGCGACCTGCTTTATTCTTTGAAGTAAAGGACAGTTTAATAGGTAAAGTTTGTCTTCATGGAATTCCGTTAAACACATAGCCCTATCTGTTCTGGAGGAACGATATGAACATATTTAAAGAGCCGATTCATTATGATGATCCTCTTCTTCGTATTCAAGTGCTTAGCTTTAACAGCATGAAAATATGTCAAGATGGATGGCATTTCCATCCTCAAATAGAGATTATAGCGGTTCGGTCCGGAAGAATGGAAATTCACACACCTGCGGAGGTATACCACTTGCAAGCGGGAGATGTGCTGATATTGGGTTCTTGCCAACCCCATCTCGATCTGAGAAAGCAAAACGAGGTCGTTGATTATGTAGCGCTTCAATTTGAGCTGGAAGCCTTCTTTGATTCCAACATGCTTCCATACTTGTATCTGTTTCAGGAGTCAATGCTACCTCTAGTCGAACTAAACACTTTGTTTAAAGATTCGGAACTGCGTCAACAATTCTACAGCACGGTCATTGAATTGCAGCAAGAACATCAGCAGAAGCAGAGGGGCTATGAGCTCGCAATAAACTATTTGGTAAAGAAATGTATTTTTTTATTATTACGTCATGACAACATGGGATTGTTAGGACCAAGCCGAAGCCGATCGATAAACGACTCCAACTTAAAGTCGGTGTTCGATTATGTGGAAGCCCATTTATCGGATAAAATATCTGCCCAGCAAGCATGTCACCTTGTTAACTTCAGCTATACCTATTTCCTCAAATATTTCAAACAGATCATGGGCATTTCCTTCACAGACTATGTGATTCACCGCAGAATCAAATATGCCGAACGTCTCCTTTTGACCGAAGATCTTAGCATTGCTCAGATTGCTGAACAGGTTGGCTTACCGAACATTTCCCACTTCTACAAACTTTTTAAAAGACACCATCAATGTTCTCCTAAAAACTTTAAAGACACTATGATAGCCCGAACTCATGAAACTACTGGCTTGGGCCCAATGATCACAACAGAATAGCATCATAATGGAGTGGAATCGGATATGGGCAGCCTATTTCTTTACTGCTACTATAGGAGAAGAGATGAATACGAAGGAGCTCATACAATGTCACCTGACTATCCAACAAAAGGTACAAATGGCGTACGGTTTGTTTATTACACAGATATTGAAGTTGATAGTGTCGCCTTAGCAGGGACCTTTAATAACTGGAACGGCGATAGAAACTATATGAACAAAAGGGAAGATGCGAAAGGTTGGGAGATTGAGTTAGCGATACCTAAGGGTAGACATCTTTATAAGTTTGTAGTGAATGGGGAAGCATGGATTTTGGACCCATTGAATCCGAGTGTGTCGGAAGATGGGCAAAATAACTCCGCTATTACGGTTACTGAGCAGGGAGAAGTATTGATTAGAACCCTTGAGATTTCAAAAGAACAACCTGGATATATGTATGAAAACTTTACGGCTATTCAAAGTCCTGAATGGATTAAAAAATCAGTGATTTATGCACTTCATCTCAGGGCGTTTACCGAAAATGGTTTTAATGGACTAACAGACAAAATCGACTATTTTAAAAAAATGGGAATAAATACACTTTGGCTGATGCCTTTCAACGAAGTTGGACATGAGGGACGGATAGGTAAGTATGGCGACCCCTATGCGGTAAAAGATTTTTATTCCATTGATCCCAGCTTCGGAACCAAAGAGGATCTACTCTCATTTATTCGAAAAGCTCATGACAACGGAATCAAAGTCATTATGGATTGGGTGTTGAACCGCACAAGTGTGGATCACATTATGACAAGAAGCCATCCGGAATATTTTACTCGAAATGAACAAGATGAGATCTATTATGATGTTCCCAATCGGGCGTATTTCGCCGGGCTAGAATTTAGTAACCGCGAGATGAGGAAATATGTCATTGAGGCTATGAAATATTGGATCGTTCAGTTTGATTTTGACGGTATTCGATTGGACGATTCGGACATAACTCCGTTTGATTTTCTCTCTGAAATTAAGCATGCGCTGCAAGAAGTGAAAGCTGATCTTATCCTAATCTCACAGTCCTACGATGAGTATCATCATATTGAATCTTGTGACTTGACCTACGACGGCAGTCCCCGCATTCTGATAAGCGATATGGTTTACGGTACAATCACACAGAGCGATTTTATAGCGATTTATAACTCTTATAAGTACAGCTTTCCTAGGAATGCGCTAAGAATGAGTTGGCTGGAGGAAAAAGAACGGTCGAGAGCATGTGACTTTTTTGGCGAAAAGCTTGCAAAAGCTGCAGCTTCTATCTTGCTGACGCTTGAAGGTGTTCCATGCATCATGATGGGGCAGGAATTTAATGAGAGTACGTTGGAAACATGGACATCCTTATTCGATGAATATAAGCTGAACTGGGATCAATTCGATATGGATATGTTCGAGCACTATCAATTTCTGATTCATCTTCGGACGAACAATCCGGCATTTTGGAGTGGAGAATTAACGTTTATTCGCAACTCTGAAGAGCAGGTGTTATCTTACTTGAGGCAGTACGAGGATTGTAAGTATTTGATCATAGTTAACTTATCAAAGGATGCTTTGTTTGTTCAATTAGATAATGACGCGTTAGCAGGCGATGTTATCAAGGACAGTAAAAATGTGATCTATCGAACCGGAAGAGACGACCGCCGCTCTGATAATGATTCATCCAGTTTATGGATCGATAGCTATGAAACAATGATATATAAAATATAAAACTAAATTTCATAATCACTGAAAAGCCCTCTTTGAACATCTACAAAGAGGGCTTTAATAATAAGTGGTATTATTGGTCTTTAGCAATTTCTTTTCTGTTTGGTGCAATTGGAGGTTGTTCTAACCATTTATTTTTTATCATGAGATCAAACCAATTTTTTGATACAGTTAGATCTTTGAGAATGATTCGCTCATAATCAAGAATTAGGTCAGACCTCATGGAACCCGCTAGTCCTAATCCATGATAGGATTGAGAAGTCAGAAACAAAAAACCAGTGTGATACATGATAAGTTTATCTGAAAACGGTGAATCTGTAGATTCCGTTATTTCCGTTTCCCATGACATCGGAACAGGTAAATTATCATCTTTTAGTTTTTTACTTAGCAATTGAATGTGGTCATTTGACGTTTGAACGGCATCTGTTAGAAATTTTCTTATTTCTTTGGTTCCGGCAATTTGACTAAATGCAATTCCAAGTGTTTTTGCCATTATACTTTTCTTTAAGTTAAGGGAAATATTACCTATTTCTATGGCTGAAAGAGGACGCTTATCTCCCCAAAAACCATCGAGATATTTTTTGCTATCAATAAACTCTGGGTTTGAACGGGGGAAAAAATATGGGTCTCTTTGAAAGTGCCCCTTTTCAAGTAATAAATCAACGGTACGTTGGTACATATTTTTTCCATCCGTCAAACAGGAATCAAAAAAATCCCTTAAATCTTTTCTAACTGATGTAGTAAGCGAATATATGTGACCATTTAAACCATGTATGGTCATCAGATACAAATAATCCAAACAAAAAATATCGGAAAATAACCTTCCAATATTGGGATTGAGATCTGCTTCTGTAAACCCTATGGGCAATGGAAATCCATCATTAAGAATAAAGGTCGAAACCTGCTGCAATTGATTTTCTGATATTTTTATTGCATCAGCAAAAATCTCTCTAATGGACGTATCTTCTATAATAGAAAGCATATATTTATTTACTTGATTTACCATAGATTCATTTACATATTGCCCCCACAAAGCTCCGATTTCAGTCGAAGTTAGTTTTAATTGAGTTTCGTTCATAGCTATATCACCTCTAAAAATTAGATTGTCCAATTAAAAAAGGATTTATCATTTATCTCCGTAGGAAGCTGCCACAGGTGCAGTTAGCTTGTACCAAAGCATCATGCCCAGTGAAATCAGACCTATCAAAAATAAAAGGCCATAAACATGTTTGAAGGAATAAGGAAGTGACGTATTCTTTTGAATTTCAAGTAGTATGCCACAAATCGCAACCGAAATTGAACCTCCAAAAAATTGGATAAGCTGCATGAGCCCCATGCCCGATCCAATTAATGATTTTGGAAGAATACGTGAGGTCTCGTTGTTTAAAGACGCTATCGTTGCTGAAAAAGCAGGAGAAAAACAAAGATATCCAAGAAGTATAACAAGTGGTGAAGCGCCGAGAGTCAAATAAAAAGCGATCATCACGAAAGATAAAATACAATGCCCTATAAACATAAAGCGTAGATTACCGTATCGATCAATCCATCGTCCGACGAAACGTGTCAAGAAGGCCGATAAAATGGCCCCTGGTGCAATGGTTAAGCCAATCATCATAGCCGATTGATCGAAGACCTTGGCTAACACCAACGGCATTAGAAATAAATTACCAAGGTTCAATACTAATATACAAAACCCAATCGTAACAAGTTTACGATAAGCTGGATTGCCTAATAGTTCAGGGTTAATGAACGTATTGTTCGCTCGTTTCAAGTGCCAAGTGTGTACAAGCAATGAAAGACAACTCGCGATAAGCCAGGGGACAGAAAGTTGTGTCACAGCTAAAAGCAGCGTAGTAGCATTGACGATCGTTAAGAGAGCACCCAGAATGTCGAACCGAAAGGCTGTCGCATTTTCTTTGGGAAGCAAACGCACGAGAATCGGAAGTATGACCAGAACTAGACATGTAACTGCAAATAACCCGTTCCAACCAAGGTATTCGCTAATCAAGCCGCCAACGATCGGACCGAGCCCGAAAGCCATAGCACTCCCTGCGGAGATCATGGCGATGGCTGACCCCCGTCTTTCGATCGGAATATATCGACTAGCCAGAACCAAACCAAGGCCGGCCATCGCCCCTGCACCTGCGGACTGAAGAATTCGAGCCATAAGCAATGCATTGAAATCCCGGGCAAATAATCCGAAAACCGATGAAGATCCAAGCACCAAGAGCCCCACGGTCAGCAGCTTGCGAATCGGTAGGACATCTGAAAGCCTGCTGTAAATAACTGTCGATAAGGCATACCCGATGGAGTAGCTTGAAATTACCCACGATCCGAGATCTGCGGTGATGCCAAGATCTTGAATAATACTAGGGATAGAAACATTGAACATCGTCGTATTCATGACCACAATGAACAAGCCAATTGTCCATACCGGCATTACAATTTTATCGTTCATCTAATACCATCCTGTCTAACTAGAGATGTGTTTTATCTATCCCCTTATTATACAAATGTCAGTCAAACATAAAAAGAGCTGCCCGCGGCAGCTCTTTTTAGTTTCTTTGGTTAGCTGACTATTCCTTATATGCATAATAGAATGTTCTTTTATCCACACTAGAAGGTATGAAGCAATAGCAAAAAAAGCGAGGGGGAAAGATCTAAATGGAAAAGATATTATTGCGAATTTTATTTGCCTCATCATTAGCAGCTGCCCCATTCATCTTGAAACGAAAAAACCTGCTCATGTATCTGACTGTATTCTTTTCGAAATGCGTTTTATCAAGTTCGATAGATTCCTTCTTTATTAAAAAAGGGAAGATATCGTACCCCGTTCGTCCTTTCGCCAAAGTATTTGACACGAATATTTTGTACGATTTGTTATTCTATCCGCTTTTAAGTGTTATCTGGGTAAGATCGACTTATCAAAGCAAGCCAGTTGAACTCCTCACGAGAAGTTTATATTTTAGTGGACCAATGACTTTGCTTCAATGGTTTTTAGAAAGAAAAACCGATTTGTTTAGATGGAAATCCTGGTCTGTTGTTCATACATTTGCATCAATTAACTTTACTTTGTTTACAATAAGAGGTTTTGTAGGTTTATTAAAAAGGATTACGCCCGAAGTAAGAGGAGGAAATTTTGTAGAGGAACGATCCCATAGCAAGATGCCTTCACCTGAGTTCATAGCAAGTACGGCAAATCACCGTCTGCCAAATGAAAACTATGCACAAATCCAATAAAATTGAGAAATTATTATGGGCCATCGCACTCCCTGGGTTTGGTCAATTTTTAAACGGGAAATATGTCAAAGGAATCACGTTGATCATATTAGAATTTATCGTGAATTACATGTCCGATCTCAATCAAATTATAATCGACAGTTTTAAAGGAAACATTCAAGAGGCCATCCAACAAACCGATTATCATTGGTTAATGTTTTACCCTTGTCTTTACATGTTTGGTATCTGGGATGCTTATAAAGACGGGGGAGATACGGCAGAGTATGCGTATATTCCTTTTGTATTAGGCGCTTTTCTGGGGACGGTAGGAATCATCTACTCGGATGTGTTTCACCCTTTCAGTATTCTCTTGGGTCCAGTTTGGCTGCCTATGCTCTTTTCATTTGTTGGAATTGCAATTGGCGTTGCTATATTTCTTTTCTTAAAACGACGCCAGTCGATATTATAAAGGGTATCCCTGTCAGATATATAAGACAGTCGGAGATCCCTTTTTTTTTGTATCTATTACTAGTGTGTTCGTCTATGGTTTTATTGACTAGTAGGATTATATATCATGCGTGTCGTTATATACCCAATCGTCATTTCTCTCATAAGCATAAGATATAGTATGGGGGAAATGGGGGGTGAAAAAGTAATGCCGAAAAAAGTAATATCGAAGAAAGGAATAGTAAAGAAAGAAACAGTGAAGAAAGTGGTCGTGAAGAAGGAAATTCCAAAAAAAGAAATAGATATAGAGATAGTGGAAGAAGAAATAGTGAATAAAGAGTTGATGAAAAGCACGAGTGCAAGGGAGGGGAAAAATGGTATGACGAGAGTTTCAAGAGAAGAAATTATTGACAAAATTAACGAAGCGATAGATGTGCTGGGAGCCTCCAAGCGAAGTGTCACGGCAGATAAACTGAGACGAGCAGAGGAAGAAATTGATAAGGCCTTACGTATTCTTTTAAGAGCGCAACGTGAAATAAATACGAGAAGAAGTTGGTATATATCAGAGTGAAAAATGCGAAGCAGAGATGAAAATCCTTGCTTTTTTTATTTATCGGTGTTAACATCACTTTCAACGTTAACGTTTATTTGGACCAAATAAACAAACTAAATAAGATTTGAACCTTCGGGGCAGGGTGAAATTCCCTACCGGCGGTGATGGATACGTAAGTATCCAAAGCCCGCGACTCCCAGTCTGTATAGATTGGGACTGACTTGGTGAAATTCCAAGGCCGACGGTATAGTCCGGATGAGAGAAGGTGAAGGACAACTTGTTAAAAATTCAATTTTTAATAGGTCTGTTTGTCAATGCCCCTGTTGATTATAAACAGGGGCATTGTCTCTTTCAGAAGGTTCAATTCAAAACATCATCTAGGGATCTTTGAGCTAATCTCTCAAAGTCTCTCCTATTGGGAGGTTTTTGAATTGGAAAATGTATTTAAGCTAGGAAGTAAGCGCGCAAGTTTGTATTCATCAAGTTCCACAGGCATCAATGGGATCTGGTATGTGGCACTCGGAGCCACACTTTGGGGGTTGGACCCTCTCTTTCGAATCTTATTATTGAAAAGTTTTACCTCTGCACAAATAGTGTTCATTGAGCACTTGCTGTTGGCCTGCTATGCGCTTCCGGTACTTCTGAAGTACCGCAAGTCCTTAGCTGGCAAATTAACTCTAGCAGTTATTGGCGCTCTTCTATTTATTTCTTGGGGTGGATCGGCCATAGCCACCATACTCTTCACATCAGCTTTCGCTCACGGCAGTGCAAATTCCGTTTTGCTTTTGCAGAAGTTGCAGCCCTTATTCGCCATTGTATTGGCTCGTTTGCTGCTTAAAGAGACACTGCCTTCTAAATTTTTTGCCTATATCGTAATGGCGCTCCTAGGCACGTATCTGCTGACGTTTGGTTTTGCTTCCCCGGAGATGGGATTGAAGGATTTAGGTACGTTAAGCTGCTTATTTTCAATTCTGGCGGCTGTCTTATGGGGGGGATCGACCGTCATGGGTAAGTTCCTGCTTCAAAAAAACTTGGATTTCCCTGTTGTCACATCGCTGCGCTTCCTGATGGCGATCCCGCTGTTAACAGTTGTACTTTTGGTAAGTGGCGATGCTTGGCATGTAGGCGGTTCTAGTGGTGATCTAACACTTATCGCAGTCAACCTGCTGTTCCAGGCTTTTTTCCCAGGGTTGATCAGCATGCTCCTCTATTATAAGGGGCTGTCATCGACTAAAGCATTCTTTGCAACGCTTGCCGAGCTTGCTTTCCCTGCAGTAGGTGTCTGCATAAACTGGGTTGTATTTGGTCAAAAGCTGACCGTGGGACAACTAGTAGGCTTTGTATTTATTTGGTTAACCCTCTGGTTAATGAGCCGCAGTAAAGGGAATGTTTCTATATAAAATATGGACTGATACAAGAATATCAATCATTGAACGTAAAAAGAACCCGCTAGATTTAGCGGGTTCTTACTATTTTCTTAGAAACTAGCAGCAACTTCTTTTGCTTGAGCAATTGCTTTTTCTTTAATGGATTGAGCTTGATCCGGCGCAACAGCCATGCCTTCAACAAAAATGGCTTCGAAGGAAGGGATACCGTAGAATTGCGAGATTTTTTTCAGGTAGCTGAAGCCACTTTCAAATGCTGCAGCAGGGCCTTCGGAATAAATGCCGCCACTCGCTTGAATATGTAGGCCTTTTTTGTTTGTCAACAAACCAACAGGACCACTTTCCGTATATTTGAAAGTTTTACCTGCAACGGAAATTGCATCAATATAAGCTTTCAATACTGGAGGGAATGAGAAGTTCCACATTGGAGAAACAAAAACATATTTATCAGCAGCCACGAATTGGTCAACGATTGCGCCTAAACGTGCAACTTTTGCTTTTTCTGCATCAGATAGCTGGTCAAAAGCTGTTCCTGATTGAAGTTTTCCCCAACCGCTGAATACATCCGCATCAATTTGAGGAATATCTTGTTTGAACAGATCAACATGAATAACCTCATCTGATGGATTTGCTTCACGGTATGCCTCGATAAATTCTTTTCCTACCGCTAGACTGAATGATGTTTGGTGGTCATGCGGGTGTGCAGTGATATAAAGTACTGTTGCCATAATTAAAACTTCCCTTCTATACTTAAAATAATTACAGTTGTTATTATAACTTATTTTGAGTAAATATCAAACAATAAATTAGTTACTTATAATAAGGGTAAATAATGGAGTGGTTATTAGTTTCAAATGAGGATCGCCCAGGGAGCATGTTAGCTCGCATACGGGCGGTCTTTTTTTATGAAAAGAAGCATAAGAAAGTAATCAAGGTATTTGATTGTTTTGAAGATTTACAATTTATTATCTTGTGGTTGACACAGGAAAAACAAAAATACGTTATTTTTGATATGTGGGAACGGTCTCACACGAAGAAATGAGGTTGCACATGGAGCTTACGATTAAGGAAATTGCCCTGCGTGCCGGCGTATCCAAATCAACCGTGTCGCGGGTGATTTCTGGCAAGGGCTATACCAGCTTGGAGGTACGCGATAGGGTGCTCCAGCTGATTGAAGAATTGCAATATAGGCCCAATGCAGTAGCAAGGGCTATGGTTTCACAGAGAACGCACAACATTGGTGTACTTATTTATCGCCAGCATCATCCTATTGCGTCTCATCCGTTTTACGGCAAAATTCTTGATGCTATTTTAATGACAGCCGCAAGTTTAAATTATTCCGTTTTCGTTACAACAGATCATGATATGTCGCTGCGTTCTGCTGATTTTATGATGGAAAAAAGGGTGGACGGACTGATCCTGATCAGCCGCTTGCAGCAGAACGTCATTGATTACATCACTAACTTCGGAGTTCCCTACGTGATGGTCAATGGCTCTACGGATGTCGACGGCGTCATGCATATTGTTAATCAAGACGAGGAAGGCGGACGGATGGTCGCCGAATATCTAACGGAATTAGGGCATCGTCAGATTTTCGTGATTGCCGGACCGCAGACGCATCGCAGCCACAATTTGAGGCTGAAAGGTTTTAAGAATTACATGGCAGGAATTGGGGTTCCGATCCCATCATCATCGATCTTACAGGCCTCGACTTCCACCTTTGGAGAAGGGTATGAGTTAATGCGCAGCCACTGGGAGCAGTTTGGTGCGGGCGGGTTTACATCGCTATTTGCCACCAACGATATGATAGCGCTGGGTGCCATGAAGTTTATGTTGGAGCAATCGGTACGCATTCCTGAACAGGTAGCGGTTGTAGGCTTTGATGATATCGATTTTGCCGCTATGTTCTCACCCTCATTAACAACGATCAGGGTCAATACAGAGGAGATGGGGACTCAGGCCTTTAGCTTGTTAGACAAGCTTATCCGTCAGGAAGTGAACATAGAGAATCCCAAGCAGCTTGTACCCAGATTGATTGTCCGGCAATCAACCCAATAAATTCTCTCGAAAAGGAGTGGTTAGTCCGCATGCGTTGGTATTTAAAAGCGATAGGCCCACGAAAAATCGTGGAATTTATCATACTTGTTGTGTTCGTTATCTTTTTCTTGGGCCCGCTGCTCAACCTAGCCATACTGGCTTTTACCGGCAAATGGACCTACCCAGACATCTTGCCGCACGAATGGTCACTGAAATGGTGGACATTTGTGTTAAAGCAGGAGGATATCGCGAAATCGATCGGCTTGTCGTTTATGATCGCATCCATCGTGACCGCTCTATCCATTGTTCTTTGTATCCCAGCGGCCTATGCGTTTGCTCGCATACGTTTTCCACTTAGTCGGTTCTTCCTGTTCTCGTTTCTATTGACACATGCTTTTCCGAAAATGGGACTTTATGTTTCGATCGCTGTACTCTTTTACAAACTGGGATTGATGAACACGTTGATCGGCGTTGTTTTGATCCATATGATCAATGTGCTCATGTTCATGACCTGGATTCCAACGGCTGCTTTCCGTAATGTGCATACAGCTCAGGAAGAGTCGGCCAGGGATGTGGGGGCGAGCCCGTTCCGCGTATTCCGCAGTATTACGCTGCCGATGGCAATGCCGGGTATTATCGTGGCTTCGATCTTTACGTTCCTTAATTCGCTGGATGAAGCCCAAGGTACTTTTCTGGTGGGCATCCCTAATTATAAAACGATGCCGATCGTCATGTACTCTATCATCAGTGATTATCCAGCCTACGCGGGTGCTGTATTTTCCATTATCTTGACAGCTCCGACGATTATCCTACTGTTGGCCGCGCAGCGCTTTGTAAGTGCAGATATTATGTCCAGCGGTTTCCAACTCAAATGACAATAGACCATTTAACAAAGCGTATGCTTCCGATGCGAGTTTTGTTTCGAAGTATCACTTAGAAGCAACGCTCAACAAAACTTTTAGGGGGCACATATGGACATTCAGCTTTCCGTTCAACAATTGACGAAGCGCTATAAAACAGGAGAAGGCGTAACAGGGATCAACCTCGATGTTCGCAAAGGCGAATTAATCACACTGCTGGGCCCATCAGGCTGCGGTAAAACAACGGTGCTTCGCAGCATCGGAGGGTTTCTCGACCCAGATTCAGGCGACATTCTCATTGAGGGCAAAAGCGTGCTAAAAGCACCTCCGGAGAAACGGCCGACTTCCATGGTGTTTCAAGGATACAATTTATGGCCGCATATGACGGTGTTTGACAACCTGGCATTTGGTCTCAAAATACGCAAGATGAAAAAGGCTGACATCGAAAAAGCTGTAAACGAAGTGCTTCAGCTGGTTCGCTTACCTGGAGCTGAGCTCAAATATCCGGGTGAACTTTCCGGGGGTCAGCAGCAGCGCATAGCGGTTGGGAGATCCTTGCTCCTTAACCCTGCCGTTCTTTTGCTGGATGAACCTTTTTCCGCACTTGATGCGAAGCTTCGTCACGAGATGAGAGAAGAGCTGCGAGAAATTCAATCCAAGACTGGTCTTACGATGGTATTTGTTACTCATGATCAAGAAGAGGCGTTATCGATTTCAGATCGCATTGTCGTTATGAACCAAGGAAATATTGAGCAAATTGCTACTCCGCAAGAAATTTACGATGAACCGAATACGTTGTTTGTCTCACAATTTATCGGCAAAATGAACTTTTTGAAAGGGGTGATCACGGCCGGCGGGTTGACCGTAGGGCATCTAAGTTTTCCAAATACAAAAAATCTGTCCGGGCAAGTAAATGTGGCAGTTCGACCTGAAGATGTGATGATAGAAGGTGAAGAGGGACTAGGCCTTTCTGGCGTGATCAAACAGGTTATGGTACTTGGGCATTATGCCGAAGTGTCCATCGATTTGCCAGCGTACGGCACAATTCGGGCGTTTCAACCACGGGATTTCGTCAAGGATCTTCATACAGGGCAACAAGTAAAAGTAAGCTTTGCAAAAGTTTTAGCCTATCCAGTAAGTTAGACCCATATCCCAAGGAGGAATTATCTATGTTTCGCAAGAAATCCGCTGTTATGTTAGTGACGTTAATGACCGCTACCGCCGCTTTTGTATCCGGGTGCGGCAGCTCTGCAACTCAAAGCACCAGTCCGGCCAAAGAGACAGCTGGTACGAAACAGCCTGTCGAGTTTAACTTCTATTTTACCGGCTCACAAAATGTAAAAGATCTGTGGGATACGCTGATTCCTATGTTCGAGAAACAAAATGCGGATGTTAAAGTGAAACCAGTCTACATTCCTTCAGGAACAGGCGCACAACCAACCTATGACCGCATTACAGCTGCAAAGCAAGCTAACAAAGGCTCAGGCGATATCGATTTATATGAAGATGGCTTGTCTTATGTAACTCGCGGCCAAAAAGATGGCCTGTGGGACACTTTACCAGGCGACAAAATTAAAAACTTGGCAAATGTAGATGAGAAAACGTTAAAAGATATCTCCAATCTCGCTATTCCTTATCGTTCATCTGCAGTCGTATTGGCTTATAACAGTGATAAAGTAAAGACGCCTCCAACTAATTTGGACGAATTGTATGATTGGATCAAGAAAAATCCGGCCAAATTCGCCTACAATGATCCATCCACAGGGGGTTCCGGTAATTCTTTTGTCGCGACAACTCTATATAAATTCCTGCCAGAAGAAGCTATTCATAATTCCGATCCAAGTGTTGAAAAAGGGTGGGATCCAGGCTTTGCACTGCTCAAGGAACTGGGGAAATCCGTATACGGCAAAGGTATTTATCCAAAGAAAAACCAAGGTACATTAGATTTATTGACAAGCGGTGAAGTGGATATGATACCGGCATGGTCAGATATGGTTCTTGAGCAATTGGCTAAAGGGCAGCTTCCAAAAACAACAAAAATGGCGCAAATTAAGCCAGGATTTAACGGCGGACCAACCTACTTAATGGTTCCTAAGCTATCTGAAAAGAAGGATGCGGTATATAAATTCTTGAACTTCGTTCTTTCATCTGAAGCACAAGCTGTGGTTGTAGACAAAATGCATGGTTTCCCAGGGATCAAGCTTTCGAATATGTCTAAAGAAATTCAAGACTCATTCAAAGGTGCATCCGAAGGATTCCGCTCCTTCAATATCGGCGAACTGGACAAAGATATGACCAAACGCTGGCAAAGTGATGTTGCTGCCCAATGAGTAAACAAATGAAAATGGGGATACTGGGATTGCTTCTGGTCATCCCCTCTTTTTTATTGCTCTTTGTCACTGTCGTCATTCCGATCATCATTTCGTTCAAAGAAAGCCTGACCAACAAGGCGGGCGGTTACGATTTATCCAATTATACGTATTTATTTACGGATAAGCTGATGCGCTCCAACATCATTTTTACGCTGGAAGTGACGATTATTTCGGTCATTCTAGTGCTAATTATCAGCTACGCGCTGGCGGCTTATATGAGATTCAATAACGGGACGATGGTGAAATGGATTCGCAACATGTACATGATTCCAATCTTCATCCCATCTGTCATCGCTACGTACGGTTTAATTCAATTGCTTGGCAACCACGGTTGGGTATCCCGAATGTTGCTTCTGGTTAACGGAGGGGACATGCCGCGAATTATTTTCGACATGAAGGGGATTATTATCGCTAATTTG
Organism: Paenibacillus germinis; assembly: GCF_013141785.1. Lineage (NCBI taxonomy): Bacteria > Bacillati > Bacillota > Bacilli > Caryophanales > Paenibacillaceae > Paenibacillus > Paenibacillus germinis. The sequence goes on along the minus strand of NZ_WHOC01000069.1, from coordinate 133,322 downwards.
TGGTTTAACATTCCTTTTACAACGATGCTGCTTGGCTCCGCCTTATCCGCTGTTCCCAATTCTATTATTGAAAGCGCGAAGGATGTAGGAGCACGTAGATTACAAATCTTCGTCCGTTTCATTTTGCCGCTTACGTATAAGACTTTGCTCGTTGCTGTTACTTTTGTATTCATGGGTGTGATCGGTTCGTTTACGGCTCCATTTCTAATTGGACCCAATGCGCCACAAATGCTAGGGGTATCCATGGAACAAGTTTTCGGCGTTTTCCAAGAAAAACAGTTAGCAGCGGCGATCGCATTCTTTACGTTCCTGCTATGTTCAGTAATGGGATACTTTTATATCCGCAGTATGATCACGGAAGAGAGTGCGAGGTCACGATGAATCAACTAATACTGGATGTACAAGGAGTTGTACATCCCAATTCCTCCAAAACGCATATTTCGTATCGCTTTCACTTAGGTACGCTGGGAGGCAAGTTAAGGATCCATTTTGCTTATGAACCTAAAAATTTAGAAGATCAGGAACAATCGAAAACGATGATTTTCGAGAGTATCGACAAGTACACGGAACCCAATCAGCGTGAGCGGATTCAGGCGAAATGGGAGTCCTTCCTACCGCTGAAAAACTTAATTACGGTGTCCGTCGACGACCCTGAACAGCACCGCGGTGCGGGACACCGGCATGATCCTGAGCAGCTGTTAGTTATAAGTGAACTGGAATCTTCCCCCGGCTTTGTCAGTGGTAAAATGCTAGCAGGCATGTGGCACGTTACGTTAAGTTTGCATGCGATTGTTACAGAAAGCTGCCGTTACACTTTGCAAATTCATCAAGAGGAGGAATAGCGGTATGCCCTGGATTGCTTGCGAATTACACAGCCATACGTTCCACAGCGACGGAAGACAAACACTCATGGAGCTGGCTAGTGGCGCAAAGACACTTGGTTTCGAGTGTATTGCGTTGACCGACCACAATACCATGACGGGTTTACATGATAAAGATGCCGTGGAGCTAGAAACCGGAATTTCGATCATTTCCGGGATGGAATGGACGACCTTTTATGGGCATATGGTTACGATTGGTCTGACCAATTTCGTTGATTGGCGCCCGGCGGGCCCAGACGATATCCATAAAGGAATTGCCGATGTTCATAGGAGCGGGGGGATTGTCGGAATGGCACATCCTTATCGCATAGGAAGTCCAATTTGTACGGGTTGCTTCTGGGAATTCAACATCGAAGATTGGAATGATATTGACTATATTGAGGTTTGGTCAGGTACGTTTCCTTCGATTAAAACGGACAATGACCGCGCTTATCGATTATGGACCGACAAGCTGAATGAAGGCTTCCGGATTGCGGCCACCTCAGGGCGAGATTGGCACGCTCAAGAGCATATGGATGAACCAGTATCGGTGACATATCTCGATATCGATGACGGGGAAGGGTCTGTGACGAATCGAGCGGTGCGTGCCCTCGCTGATGGCAAAGTATCGGTAACCATGGGACCCTTGGTAACGCTAGAAATTCGGACAGATAATGCATGCTACGGTGTCGGCGCCGTCGTTTCTCCGCAGGATCACTCCCACAGTTATAAGGTCCATGTAAACATAGATTTTCATGTGCGGAAAGAGATTTGGGATTTTCAGGAACCCCATTATACGCTAAACTTGATAGGTAATACCGGTGTTCTAAGCGAGCAATTCGTTACTATGGATCAGCCGAATTACGAGATTGAAATTTCTGGCGATGAACTTCTATGGATTCGGGCTGAGCTAAAAGGTATCGTTCGCGGAGTTCGCACTTTGATCGCCTTTACGAATGCTATATATGTGGATCGATGAAAGGGAGTGTTGGTAGCATGGGTTATCGATTTCCGCTCATAACTGCTCACTGCGGCAGCATGAACACGATAGATCATACGCTCGAATCGGTGCAAACGGGGCTTAGGCTCGGTGCAGACGTGGTCGAGGAAGACGTTAGAGTGACGAAGGACGGCATCCCTGTTTTGGCTCATGATGATGAATGGGTTACCGTGGATGGTTTGATATTGTCCATTTCGCAAATGACTTTTGAAGAATTAAAAGAGCTTCAGTTCGTGGTCACTCATGGTGAACAACGTGAAACGATTCAAATTTGCAGACTGGAAGACATGCTGCCACTTATCCAAGCTTCAGGTAAAGTCGTGAATTTGGATCTGAAAGTGGACGAGAGTATCGAACCTGTTGCTGCTTTGGTGAAGCAATATGGGATGTTAGAGCATGCTTTTCTATCCGGCTGTGGAATGGATCGTGCGATGTTAGCAGAGCGATTACACCCAGAAATGCGCAAACTGCTGAATACAGACCACGACCTTTTTAAAACACTTCCATATCGAGATGCTATGGTGCAAACCTGCGAGGATGCACTTGCAGCCTCCTGTTTCGGTATCAACATCCATTACAGCGTCGTGAGCCAAGAGTTAATGGACTATACCTCATCTCTAGGGCTGCCGGTTTATGTATGGACTGTGAATGAAGAAGATCTAATGATGCAGGTTGCCGATTTGGGCGTTGCCTCCATAACCACGCGAAATGTTACAGCTCTGGTGCAATTGAAGCAAAAGATGCGTGGTGAGTGTTTATGATTGAAATCTACGCCCATGAATTCAAACTTGCTAGTGAGACACTTAAGGCCAAAATGCTGAGCGGTGAAGTTAAAGCGGGAAGCGCCTATTATCAAGCCATCCTTCCTTTATTGGAGCTGCTCCAGCAGGTTTGCCCTGAGCAATCCGAATATTCGGCCTGGCGGGCGGAATATTTCCATCTTGATGGAAATTTACGACGCGCGGGCGAGCAGTATAAGCGTACGCTGGAATTGGCTCCACCGCAGCCGCTGGAAGAGCGCGAAATTCGCTTTATTCGCAAATTTTGCCCGATGTTACTTACAACGCCGCTCGAGTGTTTTCCTCTAAAGGATGTGGTAGCTGTTCATCATCCAACACTTCCACTTATTGGCTACCATTTGTTTTGGGAAGACGATTATGATTTCCCTGACGATTATGAGCCATGTGATCATGAAGAGATTTGGGTTGCATACGATCCACACACGGAAGCCGTTACGAATGTGCTGACTTTTTTTCATAGTAGTGTCATCGAATCACAGGTCGCCGTACAGGAGGCGCAAGAAAATAACGGGCGCCCAATCGTGCGCATTGAGTGGGGGAAACACGGTTCCCTTCTAAGAGGTTGGGAGAACTTAGTGATTCCGATTAAGGAAGTCACTGCCATGGAGTGGCTGCAGGAAACTTTTGAGCAGGTGAAAGCTGGCGGGCGTGTCCCCGATCATCCCTTGAAGCGGCATTGGCCGAAAGGATTCGAAGGTGACTTTGAAGCCTTTACTAACTTCTCGGTTCCGGTCGATCCGCTGCAATTTCTTGATCAAAAGCCTCTGATTTTCAAATCACTATGGGTAAATGCTATTATATATACAGAGGGGCTGCTGTACAATTTCCATCCGAAGATGGAATGGCCGCAACGCTTTCAGCGCATTTAATTCAGACCTCTCTGGGGGATACGATGAGAATTCAACTTGAAACAGACCTTTGTAAACTATTTAATATTCGTTTTCCGATCTTCCTCGCGGGAATGGCGGGAGGCCCTGGAACTGTTGAGTTGGTGGCAGCTGTCTCTAACGCAGGCGGACTTGGGACACTAGGGGCTGCCTATATGACGCCTAGTGCAATCCGCAAGGCAATTCGGGAGATCCGTCAGCTAACGGATGCGCCATTTGGGGTGAATTTATTTTCAATTCAAATGTCGGACAAGAATGAAAGAACGAAGGAAGTTCAGCGACAGCTTAACCAGGTAAGAGACCATCTTGGAATAACGCATGCAACCGAGGAACTCGTGGTAACTCCAGATCATTTTGAAGAACAGTTTGCGGTAGTGTTGGAAGAAAAAGTGCCTGTCATTAGTACGGCATTTGGTGTTCTTCCTGAACCCCTAATGCGACAAGCTAAATCGGCTGGCATGCGAATAGTCACCATGGTGACCACGGTTAATGAAGCTATCTTGGCCGAGCAGTCCGGTTGTGATGCCATAGTTGCACAAGGAAGCGAAGCGGGGGGACATCGGGGAACATTCGACATTTCGAATCATCCTATGGGTGCAAACATCGGAACGTTTGCACTGGTACCGCAAATAGTTGATTGTGTTCAGATTCCAGTCGTTGCCGCTGGAGGCATAATGGATGGTCGCGGGCTTGTCGCCGCCCTCGTTCTTGGAGCGCAAGGTGTACAGATGGGTACGCGCTTTTTGACTGCGATTGAATCAGGTGCTCATGTCTCCTACCAGGAGGCACTATTAAAAAGTACAGAAGAGAGCACAGTCATTACCAAGGTGTTCTCGGGTCGACCAGCGAGAGGGGTACGCAACCTTTTCATTAAACAATGGGATGCGAGCAGCGTAGAGCCACTTCCTTTTCCTACGCAAAATACCGCTACACGGGATATTAGGAATGCTGCCGCTAGTCAAAGCAATGCCGACTATATGTCCTTATGGGCAGGACAAGGTACAAGAATGCTTACTTCTGGACAAAAAGCGGAGCATATCGTTGCTGAAACGATCCAACAGGCCATGTCCATATTATCGATGTAAAGTTAAGGAGATTCGAAATAAAGCGGGCTCTCCCAAAAGGTAAAAGGGGCGCAGAAAAACAAAAAAATGAGGCGGCAAGGTTAATCTTGCCGCCTCATTTTTTTTGTTTTTCTGTACATTGTAAATTTAAGTCACCCGATCTCTATTTGGCGGAACGTCGATGCGCTATTTTGGAAATCTGCGCTTGAAATCGAATGAGAGGAACGAGGGGATGCTATTTGATCAAAAAAGCATGATCCAAAGGCAAAAACCGCGAAATAACGCTACTACGTTCCGCATTCTCCTAATTTCGGTGTTTTTCGCCCAAATAACGCATCGTCGTTCCTCATCCTCATGATTTTGGAGGGGCTCGACCAAAAAGCAGATCGACGCTCCCTCTCAGCCAATTCTAGTTACCATGCATAGTAAAGCTTACTTATGAATCCATACTAATCCAGCAGAATTATCTTTAGCTTCACCGACAACTCGGAACTTCAATCCATAATTCGGTACAAGGCGTCCAGCGTCTGGAATTAATGAGTTCATATAGCTCTTGGAATCGGAGAATTCCTCTACACCTTGCAAGGATTTATAATTGAACTCGCCTCTGGTCGGGTTGTTGATGTACCATGAAGGCGTCTTGTCCAAGGAGAAGGCCGCATCCGCAACTTGATAACGTGTCGTTTGCGCGACGGAATCCTGTCCATCTTTTTTGAATACTAAAGCGTCAGAGTGAGAATCGACTACGCCAAGGAATCCTTGACCTGGATGGATACCGACCCAGTTGTCTAGATAACTGTCATCTGCATACCAAACGACAAGTCCTGTATTGTATTTGACACCACGGCTGTAGGCAAGAGCTTTATCGGCTCCAGCGTAGTTTCTCCATTCCAGATAGTAATAGTGCTTCTTAAGTTCTACACCATTCGATACGACAAAGCCGTCCAGGTTCAATTTAGCAGCGCCTTCAGCATCGTCTGAGAATACGACTTGACCATTTACGGTTAATTTCGCATTATCCATTGCAAAACCATTCAATGCGAGTCCACCATCCGTGACGTAGTCAAAGTGGAGGGTAACTTTTTTGCCGGCAAAATGGCTTAAATCGTAGGACTTGTCTACCCAAGCTCCGTTTGTAGTTTCCGCGCGTGCGTCGCCGTTCGTATCATTGTCACCAATGATATCAAGGGTAACTTGCTCATTATAAGTTGATGCTGTAACCGTTAAGTAGTCATACTCAAACTCGACATCATATAAGGTTTTAAAATCAAATGTAGCGGTTTGTGCTTGAGTTAAATCAAACTCAGGAGTTGAGAGTGTGGTATGAAGGTTATCGCCTTTTGTACTATAATAATAGCGTGCACCGAATGCTGGTTGAATGCCAGGAACTGATTTATCCGGCAAATTGACTTTAACAATACCTGGGTTTTTCGACTTCGTTACACTTTGATCAATGATGGCAGCTGTACCTAATTTCGTAATGTCTGCGGCATCAATCTCACTCACATTTGCCCAGTTTCCGCCCATTGTCTTCTGGAAGAAATCTTTATTTTGTGGTGAAAAAGAGCTAGGTGTTGTGCCGGCAATTTTACCATTCCAACTACCGCCGCTCATGATGGACCAAGAAGCAACGGGCTCCCCCTGTCCAGTATACTGGGTATCGTACTCATCTGGCAGTCCTAAGTCATGACCGTACTCATGAGCAAAAACACCTACTGCACCATCTTCAGGCTGAATGGTATAGTCGTAAGCAGCCATACGGCCACCCCAATAATCAACCCCTGCAGTTGTGCCTGCAATAGGATACACTCCATTTAAAGTCCAACGGTGAGACCAGATGGCATTATCGCCTAATTGTCCGCCACCAGCTTCTTGACCTGTTCCTGCATGAATGATCATCAAGTGGTCAACTAAACCATCGGGTTCGTTTTGGTCGCCATCCCCATCCAAATCGTACAAGTCAAACTTGTCATAATCCGCTAAATTAAGGCCAGTTGCTACTGCCGCATTTAGAGCATCTTTCACTAGATCACGAGGCCCTATAGGGTTTAAGTTATCATGACCGCCAGCTGGGTTGTCATCTCCGTATTGGGCAGCTTGACCAGGAACGGTTAACCAATCGGATACGTATCCATTTACGGTATAACTGCCACCAGATTGTTCTTCGTAATACTGTTTGAAGGTTTGGATTTTAGAACCATCAAATAAGGTGAAATCAGTATTTCCAAACATGAGCTTCTGATAATGATCACGGTTGAAATCGTTTGCAAACATGTAACCAGGCTCTTGTTTTACGTTGTTATGCTTGAAGTCAGAGAATTCAGTCAAAAGAACGAGTACTTTATCTTCACGAACAGGACCGTTGTATGTATCTTGTTTTGCAGAGGGGACGGGTAAGCCGTTTGGATTACCTTTTTTGAAGTTCTCTTGGCCTTTGTTCAGTTGGGAAAACAGCTTGGTTTTCTGCTTGGCTATAAAATCCTTTGACTTTTTGTCTATTTCATCATGATTTGTGTCTTCTTTTGATTTAACACTTTTATTGTTTTTAGCTGATACGTATGATTTGACGGCTTTGGCTATCTGCTCAGGCGTAGCACTTTTGCTTAACAGCCCTCTGTCCATTAACCCTTTTGCCAAACGCTCATCGTCTAAAATATTAAAATCTACCGGCGGTGCTTCAAGTGCCTCTGAGTAGTTTGATTCTGCTGCGAATGCAGATGATGTTGTGAAAAGTCCTGCTGTTAAACTAGTTGCTAGTAAAAGTCTAGTGATTTTCAAGGTGCTTTTTTTCAAAATGAAACCTCCCATAATAGAGTATGAAACCAACCTATTAATTTAACCAATGGTATATTAAAATTAAATAATAGTTTGACTATTCTAGTAAGTGCTTTTAGTCCTGCGTAGTTTGACCCATATATTTCCTATTTCGACTATTTCCTTGATTTTTCGCAGCATTTTGATGTGACAAAAATGTGCGTTCGACACAGTCAAATTGTTCTCTTTTATTTTCTACTAGACTCTAGTATACTGAACCTGAATTTTTAAGACGGGGGGATTCAAAGTGGAAATTTCGAAATGGATTACGAATGTCCGTGTTGTCGCTGAGACAGGAATCATAGAACAAGGTTCGGTATGTGTGGAAAATGGACGGATCACCGCGATTGTGGAAGGTGAGCTCGTTCACTCGGAGGGGCTTGATATTCTCGATGGGGAGGGTAAGCTGCTAATTCCTGGCATGATCGACGTCCACATTCACGGGGCGAAAGGTTATGACATGATGGATGGCACCGTTCGGAGTATCGAAGTCGTATCAGAAACATGTGCTGCCACGGGTTGTACGTCATTCTTGGCTACGTCGGTAAGCTCCAAAATGGAGGATTTACTGCGAATGATCTACACTGTCAAGCAAGTGGCAGGTAAGGAGCGGGGCGCGTCCATTGTCGGGATTCATACGGAAGGTCCTTATTTGAATATAAAACGAAAAGGGATGCAGAATGAAGCCTTTCTTAGGCATCCGGATATGACGGAAATGGAGCGGGTCGTGGAGCAAGCGGGCTCTCTGTTGAAAATGGTCACCATCGCACCTGAGCTCCCTGGTGGGATGGAGCTTGTTACTTACCTGCGAGAACGTGGAATTATCGTGGCGATTGCACATTCCGACGCTACATATGACGAAGCAACAGAGGCTTTCCGTCTGGGGGCAAGCCATATTACGCATTGCTTCAACGGCATGCGCCCGATTCACCACCGTGACCCGGGTCTGGTTGTCGCTGCTTTTGAGCAGCCGCATGTTAGCTTGCAAGCGATTGTGGACCATGTACACCTTCATCCCGCAATTGTACGCTTGATGCATAAGATCAAGGGAGCGGAAGGGATGGTTCTTATCACAGACGCGCTCCATGCGATGGGGCTGGGCGACGGGGACTATCAATTTGGCGGGCACGCCGTGAAGGTCTTTGGAGGAGTCGCACAATTGCAGGACGGAACACTCGCTTCCAGTACAGTAACGATGAACGAGGCATTGAGAAATACTGTTGAGCTAGGCATATCCCTAGAGGATGCTGTTACTATGGCGTCACGAACACCTGCGGATTTGCTAGGTCTACCGCAGAAGGGCAGGATCGCCCTTGGCGCCGATGCCGACATGGTCTTGTTGGATGACAAATTCCAAGTTGCATGGACGATGATCGGTGGCAGGATTTACAGTCAGACGAGCTAGCGAGTATACAAGTGATGCATGAAAATCTCCCCATCTAATGGATGCGGGAGATTTTTAGATGCTCCTAGACTATGACATTTGGCTAAATAAGTAATCAAAAAGCTAATCTTAACAGGCTAGCTTTTTTTTGTGCAACAATGATATTCTGGAACAAATATAGTATAAAGGGAGATTAAGGAATTGAACAATTGGAGGCTAATCCTTGAGAAAAAACATTAAAATCATCGGCATTATGATCGTACTCACTTTGAGTTATATCGTTATCGCGCCCTATCAATATAACATGACAGCCTTGCAGTTTTACGTGGTAACCGTTGGATGTATATTGCTTTCATGCCTGCATGTCTTCCTATTCGCCAAAAGAATTACACTTGGAAATGGTGTGGGTATTGTATTTCTCCTATCCATCATCATCTTCTCACTGGTAGAAATTCACCATCAAATCCCCAATTTAAGAATCAAGCAAATGATCGAACCCTATGTGCATAACGCGCCAATCAAAATGATAGGATACGATACATCTCAATCGGCTTCTCTGCCAGGTGATCCTAGCAAAAATGAGTTAAGCGAAGCCCAAGGATCTAGAACTATATTTCTAGAAAAAGCGATAACTCCTGGAAAAAATGTGGTTAGATATACGTTTGTGTTTAAAAATCCTCTTTTTATGAATCGTGTCGATGTATCTCGGAAAGCTTGTATTGATGGCTTCATTTTATGTAATTATTATTATATAGGCGTTGTTATTATCGACCCAGATAATAACGAGTTAATCGCATTTTCAGTAATGAATAAAGGGGTAGGGAAGTAAGCTGTCATTGAAATCGGAATCCATCTTCCTATACCTGCCCATAAGCGGACTAAGATCCTCATCCTCGCGCACCCAGCGGGCATGGGGGTTATTTTTTTAGAAAGATAAGAAAAGCATAAAAATCAACATCTTTGCAAAACATAAGTGAAATGAAGGTAAATTATGTTAGTTGTTTCTTATTGAGGTGATTCTAATTCGTGAACAGAACACTGAAGTTATTGTGGAAAGATCTCAAAAAGATGAACAAAGAGAAACCCGCAGAAGAGAATAAAGTAAAAACCGAATTTAATAATTTTGAACAATTAATGCAAGTAGCAGCTCTATCCAGTGATTTTGTAAAGAGTTTTATTGAGCTCCCTCTTCAAAAGTTAAGTATTTCCTATTACAAGACGTTGATCGATGATCATTTACTGCAGCATAATTTGATTCATACCTTGCAGCTTAGTGCTTGTGAGGTAGAAATCACAGCCATTGAAGAGATATCGGCATGGATTCCAATCGATCAAATTATTATCACCGAGGATATCAAAGTCATTCAAAACAGCCTGCTAAAAGGGTATGCGATTGTACAAATACACGAGAAGAATGATCCCAAGTGTGCTTTAATCAGGCTCGCGTCCAGTGAAGGATCAAGAGATCATAACACAACCGAAAATGAATTTAGTGTTGTGGGTCCTAAAGTAGGGTTTGTAGAAAAGATGGATATTAATATTCATCTATTGCGAACACAAATCAATATCCCCAATTTAATTGTTAAGGAATTAACCTTAGGCACAGTATCAAACACCAAAGTTGCGATTGTTTATCTGGATGGCGTAACGAATGAAGAGAATCTGAATACAGTCGAACAACGCTTACGATCTTTTGATTTTGATGTCATTTTTGATTCCTCTCAACTAGAACAAGTCATTTCGGATAATTCGTGGACACCATTTCCACTTTTTGTATCAACAGAACGTTTGGATCGTGTTGTGTATGGCCTTATTTACGGGCAAGTTGCAATTGTGAGTGATGGCTCGCCGTATTTTTTAACGGGACCCTCGACGTTATTTGATTTCTTCTTATCTCCGGAAGATTATTATCTGCCATGGGTGTTGGGATCCTTTTTCCGGCTATTCCGTATCTCTGGCGTTATTTTCTCCGTATTCGCTTCATCGATCTATGTAGCTTTAACGACTTATCATTATGAAATGATTCCAATAGGTTTATTAGGGCCGCTGATATTTTCTAGGCAAAATGTTCCCTTTCCTCCGGTACTTGAAGTACTCTTTCTGGAGGCAACGATAGAATTTCTTCGAGAAGCTGGAGCAAGGCTGCCAACAAAAATTGGTCAAACGTTAGGTATAGTAGGAGGGATCGTTATTGGGCAAGCGGCAGTTGAAGCGGCATTAACAAGTAATATTTTGCTTATTATTGTGGCTTTATCCGCATTAGCCTCGTTCACGACCCCCATCTATAAGATGTCAAATACGATACGTTTTTTACGTTTCCCTATTATCTTATTAGCTGCCTGTTGGGGCAATTTGGGGATTGTCATTGGGATTTGCCTATTACTCATCCATGTTACACGGTTAAAATCATTAGGTACCCCTTACACAGTGCCAATCTATCCTTTAAGAATGAAAGATCTCAAAGACAGCTTTATTCGGCCCTCCTATGAGGTAACTAATTTAAGACCCGGTTATCTGAAACCTAAATCATCTTTACGCTATAAACCTAAATCAAATAAGAAAAAAGATTTTGATGAAGAATGAGTAGACATTTTGTGGGGTAAATATGCATTTTCTAAAAGTCTATCTATGCCTAATAAGTATGACCCTGTTATCCGCCTGTGCGAATCAGAAGCTTGTGGATGAAATTAAAATTGTCCAATCGATCGGTTACGATTTAACGGATCATGGCGTTAAGAGTGTTGTTCTTTATCCCGTTTTCGAAAAGAAAAATGAAGCTCAATTAGAACTTTTGGATACGAGTTCGAATTCTTATTACGACATCATTCCCAGACTGAATACCAAAACAAATGATCCCATTGAATATGGTCAATTGAGGATGGTCTTATTTGGAAAAACCTACTCACAAAAAGGAATTGATGCCGTCATACACAGTTTATGTCGAGATGCCAAAATAGGGTCTCGCATTCAACTCGGCGTTGCAGAAAGAGATGCATCCGAATTATTAACCACCTCAAAGAAATACAAGGATCCGTTTTATATATCCGGAATGATTAATCAGAACATCACCCATGGGAATTTACCGATAACGAATCTGCAAGAGTTTCTGTTTGATCACTATGGCGAGGGACGGGACCCCTTTCTACCTTATATCATCCTTGAACGTGGAAATATTAAAATAGATGGGATAGCCTTGTTTTCATACGACAGATTAAAAACCGTAATTAGTATGAAAGACGCATTTATTTTAAAAATGTTAGTTGGTAATTCAAAGAATGGTAGCTATATGTATCCGTTGAATGGCCCCAAATCTGATAGGAACGAATTTGTTTTATTACATAGTATCGGCTCTAGAATGAAGTATACGGTTGATCGGATTGAGCCAACGCCTATAATTTCAATTAAAGTTAATGTAAAACTGCAAGTCAAAGATGTCCCTAATCAAATTGATTTGGCAAAAGAGGATCAATTAAGAGGACTTGAACAAAGAGTTGGGAGCTATTTTGAAAAAGAAATTCAAAGTTTTATTTCTTATTGTCAAAAAAACAAGGTAGATCCCATTGGATTCGGTGATTTGGTAAGAAGTAAATCTTTGAATTGGGACGAGGAGGACTTCTATGCAGGGTATGAATCCTTAAAGTCGAACGTAAACGTAATTGTTCACATTATTCAGACGGGAGTTGGCGAGTAAATTGGAAAAGGAATCCCATACAATATCTCCCTATCTCGTTTTTTTTCTTCTCAATAGTAGTATGATTGGTGTTGGCATCTTGAATTTCCAAAGAGAACTTATTAATCACGGGGGCTATAGTTCGTGGATTTCTGTAATTTTGGCTGGGATCACTATTCATCTCCTTGTATGGATCATTTATCGAATGTTGTCCACAGATCCGCTAAATTCAGACCTCATTTCACTGAATAAAGCCTGTTTTGGTCGTATTGTTGGAAATCTGATCAATGGAAGCGTTGTGCTTTACTTTTTCATGGGGGCATTTACTGTTTTTAGAGGTTTTGTTGAAATTGTTCAGGTGTGGCTTTTTACCTCTATGAGCTTGTATCCGGTTAGCGTCGTTTTCCTTGTCGTTATTTACTATACGATATCAGGCGGTTTTCGTACGGTTACTGGCATGAGCTTTTGGGGTATAGTTCTTCCATACGTTGTTGTAATTCCCCTTTTATTTTTTGTTATAAAGTACTTGCATCCTCGGAACTTGCTCCCCCTTCATGTGAATTCAGTCGAAGACATATTACTTTCCATTAAGACCATGGCGCTTCAATTTAGCGGTATTGAAGTCATATTAATCATTTATCCGTTGGTCCAAACACCAAAAAAATCGTACAAGTGGGCACAATGGGCTGTTCTAAGTACGACTTCCATCTACTTAGTTCTCACACTCCTTGCTTTTATGTTTTTCAGTCAAGGACAGATGAAACATATCATTTGGCCAACGGTAACGTTGCTCAAGATCATCGAAATACCACTGATACAGCGATTAGAGTACATCGTGATCTCAATCTGGTTTCTCAAAATACTAGCCACAATCTCTATTTTTCTTTGGGCCGCCTGCAGAGGGGTGAAAACTACAGTAAATATCAAACACCGAACAAGCTTGCTTATTTTTCTAGCTGGATTCTTGGCATTGCAATTGCTATTCTTTAAAGATCGATCTGGCATTAGTGAATTGTCCAAGTTTAACTCCAATGTAGGCTTTTATTTTAATTATGTGTACATTCCCATTTTATTTGTTATCGTTCTATTAAGGAGCAAGTTTATGTCGAAAAAAATTGAATGATGGCAATAAATGACAAAGCGTATTACAATTTTATCAGGAACGTTTATCAGAATGCGGTCCATAGGGCTGCATTTTTTTTGTGTAAATTAAAGAGTCATTTCTGTATTATGACCACTATTTCTTGAAATAGTATGCTAGTTTCGCTAGTTGGGCGGACCTATAATGAAGTCAAGTAAACGTCATCATTAAGCTTTTACAGGGGGTAAATGTTTACGGACAGTATATAAACAGGAGGGTGTTAATCAAATGAAAAAACTAGTAGTGCTAGGACTTGCTACAATGTTTGCGCTTACAGCATGCTCGGACAACAAAGCAACAACAACAGAAACTCCAAAGGCAACAGGAAACGCTAAACCGGCCAAGCTATCGCTTAACTGGTCCGTTATGAGTGGACTTATGGGGAATGTGACACTTCCTTCCGCTGACAAAGATTTCGTTAAAAAAGCGATTGAAGAGAAATTTAACGTTGATTTGAAAATCGATTATATGGTGACAGGCAAAGAATATCATGACAAGTTGAATGCTACCTTGGCGGGGGGAAGTGCTCCTGATCTGTTCATCGCTGGTGGTGCCGAGTCCCAGAAGTATATTAACGACGGTATAACCGCGAACCTGAGCACATTCATTACGAAAGAAACGATGCCTAATTATTTCAAGTGGGTAACGAAAGAAGAAGTAGATGCTTATCAACTCAAACAGGGTGAGTTCACTCGCGGTATGGTGCCTTTCTCACGTAACACCTATGCTTCCTGGTATATTCGCCAAGATTGGCTCGATAAGCTGGGGTTGAAGTCTCCCAAAACTTACGCGGATCTGACCAACGTTTTAACCCAGTTCACGAAAGCAGATCCGGATGGCAATGGCAAGCAGGATACTTATGGCTTTACTGCAGCAGGCAGCGGGCAAAATCTTCCATTTGACTTCCCGCAATGGTTGAACAACGGTTTTGTAGCTGATTTCATGATCGTAGACAATAGTTATGTAGACAATCGGACGGATCTTAAAGTACAAGGTGTTATCGATCAAGTGGTGGAATGGAACAAAGCTGGAATCGTAGATCCGGACTGGTTCCTGAACAAGCCGCCAGCTCATTTTGATAAAGCTTCTCAAAGCAGAGTCGGAATGTTCTTCACGGCAGGCGACAAAACAGTGGCGCTGGACAGCGTTGCTACTAGCGTACAAAATCGTACGAAAGCTCTTGATCCAAAAGCCAATTGGCAGCCTATTTACCCGCTCGACAAACCGATCATGTGGAAATACAACGTTCCTACTGACACATTCTTAATAAGCGAAGCTACAGCCGATAAGAGTCCGGACAAAGTGAAGCGTTCCTTGGAAATCGTCAACTGGCTTGAAGGTGAAGAAGGCTTCTTGCTGACCCACTTCGGACAAGAAGGTAAACACTACACGAAATCTGGCAATAAGATTACTTTAAATGTAGCAGCTTTCGAAGCTGATGTCGCCAAAGCAGGTAACTGGCTGAATGTGTATGCTGCATTTACACCAGAAGATCCTAATGTACTTGGATTTGAACTAATTGATTCCCGTGTTTCCGAGCATGACCGTGCGATTCTGAAAACGGTTGAAAGCTTCCCGAAACATAACGCATTGCCTCCAGTAAGCTTAGTTCCTCCTGCAGGCATCAACATCGGGGATTTCCGCAAAGAAATGAGCAAATTCCATGCCAAAGCAGTTCTTGAAGACAAGAGCGGTAAAAATTGGCCGCAATACCGTGAAGAACTGATGACCAAGTTCAAAGGAAGAGAAATCTTCACAGAGTATACCAAACAATTGAACTCCGTTCTGAAAGATAAGAAACTTAACGATTTTAAATAAACGTGTCAAGGCATCGAGGGGAACCCTGGGTTGTTCATGGGTTTCCTTCTGCCTTCCAACAGAGATACGGCTAGGAGGATATGGCGATGGCGGAAACCACAACTGCAATGAAAGAGAAACCTACAGCAACACGCCCGGTGAGGCAAGGTAAACTACGAAGCATTTACCACAGCAGATGGTTCTACCTCATGATGATACCTGGACTGGTCTATTATATTCTGTTTCATTTTGCTCCAATGGCGGGAACCTTGATAGCTTTTCAGAATTACAACTTGATGAAGGGCATCTGGGGAAGTCCTTGGGTCGGCTTTGATAATTTTCGAGTCATTTTCGATAATCCTGAATTTTTGCAAATCATGAGAAACACGCTGTTAATCAGTATTTACAAAATTGTAGGCAACATGGTACCTGATGTTATCCTTGCACTCATGTTGAATGAAGTAAGGGTCCTTTGGTTCAAACGAGCGGTACAAACCATAACTTACGGACCATATTTTCTGTCCTGGGTCATCGTATATGGATTAGCTTTTTCTTTCCTAGCTCCGGGCTCCGGGTTGATCAGTACTTATGTACGCGATATGGGATGGGGACAAATTGACTTATTGACGAACAATGATTTCTTTAGACCGATGCTGGTACTTACAGAAATTTGGAAAAATACCGGATTCGGAGCCATCATTTACTTGGCGGCTTTGGCATCCATTAACCAGGAACTTTATGAAGCTGCCGTCGTGGATGGTGCAGGACGTTGGCGTCAGCTCTGGCATATTTCGTTGCCTGGTATCCGTGATGTATTCGTGCTTCTGCTGATTATCAGAATCGGCGGCATACTGGATGCAGGCTTCGATCAGGTTTTCATCTTCTTGAATGCCCGGGTGTATGATGTCGGGGATATTGTAGATACATGGGTTTATCGATATGGCTTCGAGCGTCTGGAGTTTGGCGTTGCAGCAGCTATGGGTGTTTTCAAATCCTTGGTAGGGCTCGTTTTAGTTGTAGGCGCAAACAGAATAGCCAAGAAAGTCGGGGGTTCCGGCATATGGTAGATTGCAATTTGAAAAAGGAGGGGTATTACGATGTCATTCGTACTCCAAAAGTCAAAAGGGGATAAGGTAGCTGATGTGGCAATAAATACAGTTCTAACCCTGTTTGCCCTCGTCACTTTGTTTCCGCTGTATTATGTCGCTATCGTTTCTCTGACTCCTTATATAGAAGTCATGAAGAATGGCGGTTTCGTTATTTGGCCCGAGCATTTTACCTTTCAAGCTTACAAAGAAATATTTGGGAGCGCGCGTATTCCTCAGGCGTTGAAAATTACTGTATTCATTACGGTAGTAGGCACGACTTTGAATCTGGTAGTCACCACGCTGCTGGCGTACCCGCTATCCAAGAAGTCTGTTCCAGGCCGTAATTTTATCCTGATGGCGCTCGTATTCACGATGATTTTTAGCGGCGGTATTATTCCACTTTACATTATGGTTCGCAGTCTCGGATTGTACGATTCGGTCTGGGCGCTCGTTATTCCCGGAATGGTATCCACCTTTAACTTATTGATTGTCAAAACGTACTTTGAAAACCTCCCGGCGGAAGTAGAAGAGGCAGCCAAGGTAGACGGTTGCGGAGACATACAGACACTATTTCGCATTGTCCTACCTCTGTCGGCACCCATAATGGCTACGATTGGTTTGTTCTACGGAGTTACGCATTGGAACGAATATTTCAAAGGTATCTTTTATATTTCCGACAAAACGCTTATGCCGATGCAGGTTGTGCTTAGAAGCATGATTCAAGCACCAAATGTTAGCTCTGAGCTGTCGATTAATTCATTGGCTCTCGACGCGCTGCCTCCGGAAACGATCAAGATGGCCGTAGTTGTAGTAGCGACATTACCGCTCCTGATCATCTATCCGTTCCTGCAAAAATATTTTGTCAAAGGTGCATTGCTAGGTTCCGTCAAAGGGTAATAGTGAGCGCAAATGATTGAGTATGAAAATTATGGTACAAAGAAGTATTGGCCATGCTATAATACTTGAAAGTCACAAGCCCTCGATCATCGGGGGCTTTGCTGTATCCTCATAGGATAGGGGAGCGATCTTGCATGATTCGTCGGATAACAGGAAAAAGCTTCACTTCCAGCGTTAGCACCAAGCTGTTTATCCTTACTTTTTTGTCTGTAATCGTACTTTTTCTGGTGATCGGCATTTTCGGGTACCAGCGGCTTTTTGAGCCGATCAGGCAAAACAACGAAGAAGTGCTGCAGGGCTCCGTCGTGCAGGTTGAAAATTATATCAAAACCTTAATGAACTCCATACAAAGTCAACTGATCTTTCTCTCCAATCCGGTTCTATACAATAAAATGGACGAAGCCGACTATATGGAGCTGATCGATAATATCATGACTTACCATCAAGAACAGATTCATAGTATTTATCTGATCGAATATGACAAAGTGAAGATTAGCTCTCCATACGGATATCGATTTTATATCACTCCCGAGCGAATTGAGGAAATCAAAACTCAAACAAGCAAAACGGGCTTCTGGTGGAGTCCCCCGTATTCAATCAACGAGCGTGCAGTAATTACCGTTTCAAAGCAAATCGACAGTAACCGCGTTGTTGCGCTGGATTTGAATTTGAATGCGCTAACCGGTCCGCAGATCATTCAAGGCGAGCAGCGGCGAATTTATCTGTTTTCGGGCCAAGGCGATTATTTGTCAACGAACACGTATCTCGCCTACCCGAAGACGTTTCAGGATCATTTGGAAATGAAGGATGCCTTGCAAGCCTTAACTCTGACGAGCGGGACGGCTTTCAACACCGTTCACACCTCTTTTGGAAACTATACGGTGCTTAGCAGTAATCAAAATCGCTGGGATTGGTTTGTTTTCTCGGTCATCGAGGAATCGCAGGCGTTTCCTTTGCTGGACTCGCTCAAGAAACAGCTGGTGCTGGTGCTGCTAATCGCCATTATTCTGGCAGTGATCGTTTCCGTGTGGATTACGAACTACATCCGCAAGCCCGTGACAGCCATAACCCGACAATTCAAGGCAGCTGCGCGCGGCGAATTGGAAGCTCGGATCAAACTGAAACGCAACGATGAGTTCACGCATATTGCTGATGGTTTTAACAGCATGATGGGCAATATCAAGTCCTTGTTTGATGACTTGAGGTTAGCGGAGGAGAAGAAGCGGCATCATGAGCTGAAGGTGCTGCAATCGCAGATTCACCCCCATTTTCTTAATAATACACTTAATGCTATATACTGCTTGGGTGAAACCGGACAAACGGATGAAATGTGTGAGATGATTAGGTCGCTGATGGGGCTGCTGCAATATTCAACGGACAAGGTCGGAGATATTGTGACGGTTGAGGATGAACTTCGGCAATTGGAAAACTATGTTCAGATTATGAACCTCAGGTATGGGGATGTATTCGAGATGGACATTGCCGTTCCGGAGATCTACTTTAACACGGCAATCCCGAAGCTAACGTTGATAACATTGGTGGAGAACAGTATTTTCTATGGGCTCACTAAAAAAGAGGTTAATCATATCATTGTCTCGGGGAAGAATACGGAGGCTAATAGTGTACTGCTTGAGGTTTCGGATACAGGACCAGGAATTACTCCGGAGAAGCTTGCCTTGCTGACGGAAGAGACGGGGACGCCTAATCCTTATAAAGGTTTGAACAATTTGGGGCTGCGCAATGTGCAAGAACGGCTTAGTATGACGTTCGGTTATCCGTATGGTCTGCATTTTCATAATGAGCCGGATGAGGGGCTAACGGTGACGATTCGTCTACCGATAGGAGAACTTCGAGAGAAATAAATGTAGCGGAAGGGGAAAGTGCCATGCTGAAGCTGCTGATGGTGGATGATGAACAATGGGTACGTGAACGCTTTTCCGAACGGATTCCTTGGTCGGATGCAGGGTTTACGTTTATGGGAGCCGCATCGGGAGCTGAGGAAGCGATCCGAATGATAGAACGGGATATGCCGCATCTGCTGCTGACGGATATTACGATGCCGAATATGAGCGGATTAGAACTAGCTGCCTATGTTCGCAAGCGGTGGCCGCGAATCCGGATTGTTATCCTGACGGCTTATGGCGAGTTCGAATACGCGCGCCAAGCCATCGAGTTGGGTGTGGATAACTATTTGATCAAGCTGGCGCAGACGCCCGAGCAAATTCTCGACGCTTGCCGCAAGGTGGCTGAAGAGATTGAGCAGGAGATGGATGTGGATCAGAAGCTGGAGATGCGCCGTAAGTTGGAATGGGAAAAGGAATGGACTAGGAAGCGCCAGTGGACGGAGCGATTGGTGGACGATGATGGAAGTATCCAAGCCCGAACGATGCCTGAAGAGTGGTTCGAAGAGGTGGCCCAAGCCAGTTATTTGGCGGGATTGACCATAGGCTGGAGAGTCCCCGCGGGACCCGAGCAAACTGAGCTAACGGAAGAGGAGCTTGTTCAGCTCCAGAAACAAGTAGGCGAAGTATTGGAGGAGAGGCTGGACTCGCGTATGCTCGGTGAAGGCAACCGGATGGTGATGCTGCCGATACGACAAAGCCGGTTGTGCCTGCTGATCGGATCCAGACAGCTTCTGGAAAGCTTCAAGATGAACCAGCTAGCTTTGGCGGCACTGGAAGCTTTAAGAGATTTCGCCCCGGTTAAGAGCTTTATTCATGTCGGCCCGGTACGGGAATTAGGCAAGCAACCTTTGACGATAAAGCATATTGCCGATGGGTTGCGCGAAGGACTTGATGGGCTAGCCGCTTATTTCTATAAGTCGGATTCGGCTGTTGTAAGCAAACATGCGCCAACATTCCGGCGCTTCGATGAGGAGCAGATCCGAGAATGGATTGCAGCTGTGGTGAAAGCGATGCTGCGGGAGGATGCCGAAGCATTCCAGGAAAGTGTGTCTGTCATAACCAAGCTTTATAACCCACCGATTCATCCAGCGGATCTGCTTCGGATGACGCGACAAATGTTTCACCCCGGGTTCGTAAAGCTTCCAGCCTCGGTTGTCGAGCGATTAAGTGGGATCGATCGATTAGAGACGTGGACGGATTACTGCGGATGGTGGGAAAAAATGATTCACGCCGTATACGAATGGATGAACAATCGCATTCATCCGTCAGCGTCGATGCGCAAGGAAGTTCAACTGATGATTCGCTATATCCGAGAGCATTACAAGGAGGATGTGCAGGTGGCCGAGCTTGCTAAGCTTGTTCAAATGCACCCATCTTACGCAGGTCAAATGTTCAAGCAGGAGGTCGGCGAGAACTTCTCGGATTATTTGAACCGAGTACGTATGGAAAAGGCGAGCGAATTGTTGGAACGGACGACGATGAAAATTTATGAGGTATCCGGGGCTGTAGGCATCTCCGACTATCGTTATTTCTGCAAACTATTCAAGAGCTACACGGGAATTACGCCTACACAATATAAAAATAAACAAGTGTAAGGTTACGAGCCGTCATGTTGAGTTTTACATGACGGTTTTTTTGCATTCGGATATGTGCAGATATTTAGAAAATTAACAGATCTTTAAATAGGCAAGAGATCAGGTAACTTGTCAAAGAATAAGCCATTTCCAAGGACTAAATGACTTGTTAAGATCACATTGTTCAGGCAGCACATAAGAAAAGAGGGAAACCTGCATGACAAATGAATGGCTTAATGTCGTACATAAGAAGGGAGGAGAAATCAGTATGGCAAACGAACAGGCTTCTGTCAATGAGACAACGAACACGATAAAACGCGATCGTAAAGGAGAAATCTCCTTTTTAAAAAGACTAACTAGAGGAAAATATCTGTTCGTGATGTTCCTGCCCTGTTTGTTGTATTATCTACTTTTTCAATACGCTCCTATGCTTGGCATCGTCATAAGTTTCAAAAACTACAATTTGGTTAAAGGCATTTGGTCGAGTGATTGGGTAGGCCTGAAATATTATGCGATGTTTTTTCAAGACCCGAACTCATTAAGATTGATAAAGAACACATTTTTGCTTGGGATTTATTCATTACTGTTTGGTTTTGCACCACCGATCATTTTGGCGCTGCTGCTGAATGAATTGAAGAACGCCCTGTTCAAAAGGTTTGTTCAAACAGTCAGCTATTTGCCGCATTTTATTTCCAACGTGGTTGTGGTTGGGATGATCGTCACTTTCCTTTCACCATCGGGCGGGTTGATTAATGAAATCATCCAATCGTTTGGCTCTAAACCTGTGAATTTCATGATGGAGCCAGCGTTGTTTCGCTCGATTTATGTGGCATCCGGCATCTGGCAGAGTTTCGGTTGGGGATCCATCATCTATCTTGCTGCGCTATCGTCCATAGACCCGACGTTATATGAAGCTGCGGAAATCGATGGGGCTTCGCGCTTGGGCAAGATGTGGCATGTTACTC
The DNA here is from genome assembly GCF_013141785.1 of Paenibacillus germinis. Classification (NCBI taxonomy): domain Bacteria; kingdom Bacillati; phylum Bacillota; class Bacilli; order Caryophanales; family Paenibacillaceae; genus Paenibacillus; species Paenibacillus germinis. The sequence continues at coordinate 111,477 of NZ_WHOC01000069.1, read as the reverse complement.
TGCCAGGCATAGCTTCTGCGATCGTCATTTTACTCATTCTCAACGTAGGAAATATCACGCAAATTGGCTTCGAAAAAGTGTATTTGCTGACGAACCCGGTCAATTTGAAAACCGCGGATATTCTAAGCACAAACGTTTACAGGATGGGACTAATTGGGGGTCAATTCAGTTACGCCTCAGCGATTGGATTGTTTGCTTCAATCATCAGTCTGGTGTTTCTGATGGGCACGAATTATATTAGTCGCAAATTTACGGAAACTAGCCTATGGTAGAAGGGATATCTTCATGAAGCAAAAATTCAGTCTGTTTTCCCTAATCAATCTATTTCTTATGCTTTGTGTTGTCATGATTACCCTCTACCCTTTTCTTTACATGCTCTCTGTTTCCTTGAGTGGGAACACGTTTGTGATGAAAGGGGCAATCACGTGGTATCCGAAAGGCTTTAATCTTGACATGTATAAGCTAGTGTTCAAGGATACCCGTATCATGAAGGGTTTTCTCAATACAATGATGTATACGGCACTTGGTACTCTTATTTCCTTAACCATAACGGCATTCGGAGCTTATGCTTTAACGAAAAAAGAAATGATTTTCTCTAAAGGGTTCACCTTGATGGTTGTGATCACGTTATTTTTCAGTGGAGGCATGATTCCGACTTTTCTCATCATCAAATCCTACGGCCTGTTAGATACGGTGTGGGCTATGGTGCTTCCGGGCGCTGTTAACTCTTGGAATATGTTAGTGATGTGCACGTTTTTTAGAGGTATTCCTCCGGAACTTGAAGAATCCGGCAGAATGGATGGTTGTAATGACTTTGGTATCGCCTTGCGTATTGTGTTTCCGATGTCAAAAGCTGTGTTTGCCGCCATCGGATTATTCACTGCAGTCGGTTTGTGGAACGATTTCTTCACGCCGTTGTTGTACTTGAGGGATGTGAATTTATTTCCGCTTTCCGTTGTTTTGCGTAACATTATGCTTGCCGGACAAATGTCTTCCGAAGCGACCAGTGGTCAAGGCGACGTTATCGTCTCGGAATCCTTGAAATACGCAGTACTTATGGTATCTACGCTGCCTATCCTGCTGCTGTATCCGTTCATGCAGAAATATTTTGACAAAGGGGTTTGGGTAGGTTCAGTCAAAGGTTGAATCTGGAAGACAAACCTTGCTAGAGACATTTTATAAAAACAAAGGGGAAATTGCGTGTGAGAAAAGTTGGGTTGATTGCATTGAACGTAGCCTTGGTACTTACTGTACTTGCTGGATGCACGAATAAAACAAGCCCGGATAGCACGGCTCCTAGTGTTAGTGGGAATCCAAAAATCCCTGAGGCTGTTGCAACAGTAAATAAAGGGATTGAGAAGAACACATTTACAGCACTCCTGGAGACGAATGCAAGTTGGCCGTATAACAAAGATTGGCCTATTTGGAAATATATTGAGGAAAATACAGGAACCACTTTAAATGTACAGCTCCCATCAGGGAATTTGCAAGATACGGTCACCCTCAATGTGGCATCGGGATCACTGCCGGATCTCACTTTTGGCTACACGCCGATGGCGAATACGTATGGCATTCAAGGAGTATTTGCCAATATTCTCGATTATACGGATATCATGCCGAATTTTAAAAAATGGATGGAGAAGTATCCGACCTATGTCAAAGCGGCTTTGGCGTCAGACGGGAAGATGTACGTTTTTCCAAATGAGGGTTACGGGAAAGCGAATGGCATGAGCTGGTTGTATCGTCAAGATATTTTCCAAAAGAATAATCTTACGCCTCCTACCAATTACGACGAGTTCTATAACGTTTTGAAAAAGCTTAAGCAGATTTATCCGGATTCAAGTCCGTTTGTCTTCCGCAATGGATTGAACATCCTGAATAGTATGGCTCCATCTTTTGAAGCAAATGGGGGCTTTTATCTGGATAAAAAAACGAATAAAGCTCAATTTGGTCCAATTGAACCCAACTTCAAGAAGATGGTTGAATATCTCCATAAATTTTATGTGGATGGCCTTATTCCAGCCGACTTTTTGACGGTCGATACTAAACGTTGGCAGGATATGATCTCAACGAACAAAGGATTTGTAACGAATGATTACATCGTTCGCATAGATTTCTTTAACACACCGATGCGCAAGGAAAATCCGGATTCCACAATAGCCTTTATGCCTCCAGCAGCAGGATTACCCGGTGCTAAGCCTTTGCTTCTTAACACGCAATCCGTCGACGGTGGGTTGATGGTTTCCGCCAAGTCCAAAAAAATCAAAGAAATCATGAAGACCATGGACTTCTTTTATAGCGAAGAAGGAAAGACAATGGCCAGCTGGGGGAAGGAAGGTGCAACCTATACCATTGAAAATGGGAAAAAGAAATTCATTCCGGGCTTATTTAATAATGCTTCAGAACTAGCCAATAAATTTGGATTGACGACACTGGGCACGTACACCTGGTTTGATTTCGATGCCTATAAGTCGATCATATCCAAAAGTCTGCAATCGGCTTACGATGATGCTGATAAATATATGGATGTTTACAGTCCCCTTCCGAAAAATACACAGTCTGAATTAGATGTTTTGTCGATAACCGGCAAAGCGGTCACTGATGCCTACTCTGAGAACATATCGAAATTTATTATTGGCCAAAGAAGTCTCGATGAATGGGATCAATACGTGGCGGAGCTCAAAAAATTAGGACTTCAGAAAGCGCTTGATGTCTATCAGGCTTCTTTTGACCGGGTGTCCAAAACAAAGTAATATAACTTTTACCCTAACCCGCATCCACGACTTGCGATTCATGATTTACCTCGCACGCCAAGGATGCGGGTTTTCTAGTTCTTATATGTGAGGAGAGCTGATTGAAATGGGAATTAGTCGAGTTTATAAAAGAATGTATACATTGTCCATCTGTTGTCTAATCATCATGTTCATTACATTGATGGTCGTTCCGGCAAACAATTCAGCACAGGCAGCTAGCAATAACATGCTGGTGAATTCAGGGTTTGAGACACAATTGGCAAATAGCAATCCATCTGATTGGACGATCAAAGTATATACAGCGGGACCTGTAGTTACCGTGGATTCTGCGGTTTATCGCGAGGGTACGCATTCCGTGAAGATCGATGCTACTGCTGGAGGAAGGGTTAGTCTTGCTCAAACCGTACCATCAATAACTGCTGGACAAACATACAGCCTATCATCATGGATTAAAACGCAGAATGTTCAATCCGTGGAGGGAGCTCGGGTACGAATAGGGTTCTATGATAACGTGAATGCACTAATAGGTTCGTTGGTGTACACGACGGGGTTGAAAGGCACCAACGATTGGAGCTATGTGGAGAAAATCGTTCAAGCCCCTGCTGGCGCAGTAAAAATGGCGATCGAGAATATGCCGGATGTGGGTACTGGAATAACTTGGTACGACAGCGAAAGCGTGATACCGATATATCCAGTTCAGGGAATAACATTGGACAATACACACGCAAATCTTCAAGTAGGGCAAAGTATTACGCTGAATGCTTTGATCACTCCTGCAAATGCGACTAACAAAAATGTCGTCTGGGCGTCATCCAATCCCACTGTTGCGACCGTAAGCGGTGGAACGGTGACTGCCCTGGGTTATGGAACAGCTGTCATTACTTCAACAACCAGTGAGGGGGGATATCGTGCTGAATGTTATGTATCTGTAGGTAATATAGGAGTGAGTGTAGATAGTATAGCCATCAGTGCCAGTAAGGTGACTGCTGCTGTTTACGATACGATTGAGCTATCGGCTGTCATATCACCGCAGAATGCGCTTGACAAGAGAATTACATGGACATCCTCTGACAGCTCAGTAGCAACAGTTACTGATGGCCACGTAATGGTAGTTGGTCAGGGGACTGCAATAATAACAGTTACGACTGTAGATGGTAATAAAACGGCATCATCTATCATAGATGCGAGTAATCTTTTGAAAAATGCACGTTTCGAAATGGTCTCATCAGGTGTTATACCCGACGGTTGGTCGGTTACCAATTTTGCTGCGGGTCCTGTGGCAAGTGTGGACAACACGGTATTTAAGGAAGGCGGCAAATCTCTCAAGATTGACGCTTCAACCAGCGGTAGGATCAGAGTATCCAGGCAAGTTAGTCCTGTGGTACCGGGAAATTTCTATAAGTTTACAAGCTGGATAAAGACAGAGAATGTACAATCCGTTGAGGGAGCTCGGGTAAGAATAGGGTTCTATGACAGCGCGAATGCAGTTGTAGGCACGATGATATACACAACAGGTTTGAAAGGCACCAACGACTGGAGCTATGTGGAGAAAATGGTTCAAGCCCCTAACGGCGCTGTGAAAATGGGGATAGAGAATATGCCGGATGCGGGAACAGGCATAACCTGGTATGACAATGAAAGTGTAATACCTTGGTATTTCGTACAGAGCCTTGCGATAAACCCAAGTAATCTAACTTTAAATGTATCTGACAGTGTTATGCTCAATGTGTCAATCACGCCAACAAATGCTACGAATACAAACATGACATGGACATCCTCCGATGCTAGTGTAGCCACGGTAAATAATGGCTTGGTTACTGCGGTAAATCAAGGGATTGCCGGGATAACCGCGACATCACAGGATGGCGGTTATCAAGCGGCGAGTATCGTACAAGTTGGAGGCAACTTAGACATTACAGTGCCTAACTATACCGCGACAACAACCTTCGGCGCATCTGTAAGCGGACATGTCGTTGCTAGTGATGCGGCTGGCCATGCCTTATCCTACACCAAACTAGCTGAACCTGGTCATGGAACGCTTAGCGTAAAAAGCGATGGTACATGGACATACAAACCTAATCCAGGGAACAACACTTCTGATCTCTTTTATGTCGGGGTGAATGACCATAACGGAGGCTCAACGTATTCGACCATAACGGTTACGATTCAACCCTTGTCGGCTGCTATGGCTCCTTACATGGATGTACATCCAAGGCTGTTCCTTGATCAGAATAAAATCAACCAGCTAAAAGCGGCTATTCTTCCTGGCGGAACCCATGCAAGCATTTGGAATCAAATAAAAGCCCAGGCTGATGTACTTGTTAATACCCCTCCTCCTGCATATTATATAGACCCTTACCCTGGTGATTCGTGGGAAAGAGATACGGCAGATCGCACGGTAAATCTTGCAATGGCTTATGTATTAAGTGGAGAAGTAAAATATTTTAACGCAGCTAAAGCTTATGCCCTTGCCTCTATGAGCTATCCAACTTGGGGAAGGGAACCGCTCAAAAACACGGATCTTGCGGCAGCACATCAATTGCTTAGTCTTGCGATTGTATACGATTGGCTGTATAACGATCTTGATGCAGTTACGCGTGATAATATAAAACATACATTAGAAGCCCATGGAAACGAAATGTATCTTAAAGCATCTGGACAGCCTTTTGAAGGAAAAACAAATTATACCAAAGTTTATTGGACGGAGGGTTACTTGCAAAACCATTTGTGGGTCAGTCTGGGAGGACTCACTGCAGCAGCAGTGGCGATATTCGATGAGGGCATTAATACGCAACCTTGGCTTGAATATGCCATTGGTAAATTTGATAAAGTACTTCAATATTTGCCTGAGGACGGCGCAAGCCAGGAAGGTTACCCCTATTGGCAATATGGTGTTGAGTATTTATTAAATTATGGAGAAATCGCACAAAAGTTTTTTGGAATCAATATTTATCAAAACAATATGTGGCTTAAGAATGCCTCACAATATGCTGCTTATATGTCACTTCCTAAGAATAGCTGGAAATCGGATTTGAATCACATTAATTTTGCAGATGATGCCAAAGCTAATTGGTATGGGCCTGACATGTCTTTAAGGCTGCTTGCCGGAAAATATTCGGATGGATTGGCACAATGGCTCGCCGGGCAGATCGATACCGCCAATATAGAATCTGATAATGTCAGGTACGCAAATATGTTGTGGTATGACCCGTCTGTACCCGAAACGTCAAATAGCACGCTGCCTACACTGCATCTTTTTGATGACCTTGGCATCGTCTCAGCAAGGTCAGACTGGTCAGGGAATGAATCAATGGTAGCATTTAAAAGCGGGCCTTCGATCGGGCACAAAGCACTTCATCTTAACAATTCGGAGCCCATAGAAGACTGGGGAGTAGCTCATGCTCATCCAGACGCAAACCATTTTATGATATTTGGCAATGGTGAGTGGCTGATCAGGGATGACGGATATGCGGACAAAAGGACATCCAACCATAATACTCTGACCATAAACGGCGTGGGGCAATTAGGGGAGGGAGCTCAATTCTTAAAGAACATTCCTATGCAAAGCGTGAAGTCAGAACCGACAATCGTTAAGGCGGAGTCGAACGTCAGTTATGATTATATGTTGGGAGATGCAACACAAGCTTATGACAGTGGGCTCGGACTCAAGAAGTATAAAAGGCATTTAATCTACATGAAGCCTGATATCCTGGTCATAGTAGACGATATAGAGGTAGATAGTCCGAAAAATCTGGAGCTCAGGTTTTTCCCAGAGAGTCAGAACATACAGCTGCTCGGAGATGGTAGCTATCTTACATCCGGTACGACTGCAAACTTGAGGTATAAAGAGTTGACTGGAACGGGTGTAGATGCGAGGGTGGAAGCAGTGCCCTATGTAAACGACGAGTCAAGTTTAGACAGACAGGCATTCCGCTTGATCAATACATCGCAAACCCACTGGCTAAATGCTTCAGCATTTTCATGGTCGGGATCGACGGCCATTCCTAGTAACGTAACTTTGACTCGGCAGGGTGATAGTTGGACGTTTGAGGCAGATGGAAAGGCGGTATCTCTAAATCTTACGAATGATACAGTTCAACCTGCACAAGTGACCGGTGGAGGGAGCACCGTAAACGATGCTACACTAGATGCTATTGCCCTGAATGGGAAATTCATTCAAGGATTTAATTCCAACATATTTAACTACATGGTCCCTAAATCCTCGAAAAAGGTACAGACGCTAGTGTCTGCTATCAAGCATGACAAGAACGCCACAGTCCATATTGACTGGAACGGAAGTGAGACAGGAACAACGGTCATACAAGTGACTTCTGCCAATGGAAATGTAACCAACACATACACGGTAGCGGTCACGGATTCGCCTTTGCTTACGGTTGCGGGTGCTGAAAGTAACGCAATCAATACGGACTTTGATCCTAATAAAAGCGTAGACGACGACATGTCAACCATATGGTCTGCAAAGACGGATACTTCGTTGATTACGGCTGTTAATCCTTCAGGGTATCCATGGCTCAAGGTTAATTTTACTGATGTGAAAAAGGTAAATCGGGTTGATATCGCCTGGTACTTAGGGCATCAAAGGCAAGAAACATTTGACATTCAAACCTCAATCGACGGAAGTGTATGGAGTAACGTATATTCCGGAACAAGCAGCGGAACAACAGCTGAGTTCGAAACGTATACCGTCTCTGATGTTAATGTGAAATATGTACGAATCGTAGGGCATGGAACGAACAAGGGCATCTATACCAGCATCAAAGAAGTGAATGTATACGGGCCTACAGTTAATGTCATGCTGAAAGACAGCAATGGAAACCCGATTAGCGGCGGTGCAGTCAAATATTATGATGGCGGCTGGAAAGACTTCGGGCTAACGGATGCATCGGGTAATGCAGTTAAGAATTTGTTGGATAAACCCTATACGTTCAGCATGAACTATGGAGGCACATACAAGGAAATATCTCAGAACACAGGATCTGCACCTGCTGTTGTGTTCCAAACAGTGAAATCGGAAGTACAACTGAAGGATAGCTTGGGAAATCCGTTGGATGGAGGAACAGTGAAATACTATGCCAATGGGTGGAAGGACTTAGGGTCTACGGTTGGAGGAACAGCAAGCAAGGAATTATTGCCAGGCAGCTATACCTTCAGCACGTCCTACTTGGGTACTTATCAAGAGAAAGTGCAGAATACGGGTGTGAATCCAACCGTTGTGTTCCAGACTGTGAAAACGCAGGTACAACTGAAGGATAGTTTGGGAAATTCGTTGGATGGAGGAACAGTGAAATACTATGCCAATGGGTGGAAGGACTTAGGGTCTACAGTTGGAGGAACAGCAAGCAAGGAATTATTGCCAGGCAGCTACACCTTCAGCACGTCCTACTTGGGTACTTATCAAGAGAAAGTGCAAAATACGGGTGTGAATCCAACAGTTGTGTTCCAGACTGTGAAAACGCAGGTACAACTGAAGGATAGCTTGGGAAATCCGTTGGATGGAGGAACAGTGAAATATTATGCTAATGGATGGAAGGACTTAGGGTCTACAGTTGGAGGAACAGCAAGCAAGGAGCTATTGTCTGGCAACTACACCTTTAGCATGTCCTACATGGGAACCTATCAAGAGAAAATTCAGAATACAAGTGTGAATCCGACAGTGGTTTTTCAAAAGTAGTATTTGATTACCAAAAAATCGCCGCCTGAGGTTGTTCCTCGAGGCAGTGATTTTTTGGTTTTTTCCCTGCGATCTGAAGATCTGCTAACTTTCCAAATAACTACACATGTCCTTAGCCAATCTCATTGTATTAAACTAATAGGTGAGATGATATAATTTTGGTGCAACTAGAGAGGGGACGTTTGTATTGGTAAGTATACGACCTTTTCAAAAGAAGGTAGGCTCACTGTTCTTCAAACTGTTGATTAGCTTTATTGTAATTATTCTCTTGCCGGTCTCCTTCAACTTTGTTTCGTATGCGTTTTTTCGTACGAATTTAGAGGATAAATTGATCGAGAACAACAGCCTAGTCACAGATACCACAGTAAAACATTATGAAGATCATATTAGAATGATTAAGAATTTCGAATTTACACAATTCCTAAAAGCAAATACAAGCAATCTGAACCGGGAAAAAGTCGGTGGAATCGATTATGCGGTTGTAACCCAGTTACGCAATGAGTTGCAATCTTATTTAACGAATCCATCTCTTTATTTGTACAATATGATGTTTGTATTAAACAATCTCGATCTTGCGTTCGATAAAGACGGATCGGCTCCTCTTCACGATATGTTCGATAAATTTTATTACAACGATACGTATAATTATGATTTCTGGCAGAAGGAAATAAGCGGGGTTAATGGCTTCAAAGTGTACGCTTCCTCGGAATTTTCCCTCAAAACAATGGGTGCACAGAAAAACAGCGGCAGTCTTATGCCCGTATTATTCAGCAGCAGCAGTAACAAGAATATCGCTATTATCGCCTTATTGGATAACGACAAGATGTCAGCGGAGTTCTATCAACCCGTCTCGGGAAGTAGGCTTTATATTTTGGATGAAAAGAACGACATGCTTTTTGCTTCCGATAGTCGTTTCAAATCTATGGAATTTCCTGCAATGGACCTGTTAAAAGGGTATGTGAAGGTAGGTACAGATTACATTTTTTATCAGAAGGGGACAATTAGCGGGTTTACTTATGTCAATGTAATCCCAACTTCTCAGATCTCTTCGCAGATTTCAAGGTTAAATCTGATTCTTGCCTCGATTCTCATCTTATCACTTCTATTAAGTATTGCGGCCTCGATTTTTTTTAGCGTCCGTCTCAACAACCCGCTGCGAAAAATCGTTGAATCCATCCGGCAATTGAATTTTTCCGTTCCGCCGCAAAGCCAAATCAAAGAATTCAATTTGATCAGCGAAAAAATCAGCGATTTGATTAGAGCTAATCTGGTCATCCATCAAGATTTAGACCATCAGAATTCACTGTTGAAATATTACGCTTACACGAACAAATTTAAAAATATTCATGGTTATGCCAAGGGAGTGAACATCCCGCTGGACATCGATAAACCGTTTATGCTAATCGGCTTTCAACTTTTGTTCAATTCTCGATTGAAACGGGACATGGATATTGAGCAGGACAAGGCGGCTAATTTCTTCAAGGAGTATATTAATGCGGATTTGACCGGAGCTTTCGCAGAAACGTTAACGTTTCAGATTGAAAATGACATCATTTTATCTCTAGTATTCATAGAAAAGGATAATAGCCCGAAATTGGAGGAATATCTTCAGCGGTGGAAACGGGTTTTTGATTTGGACCGGGAATACTGCCTAGTTTCGATCGCAGTCAGCGAGACTTATTACCACACTGCCAAATTTCCTGATGCCTACAAGCATATTTTGCAATTATTAGATGGTCGGCGTCCAGGAGATGAAACGCAAATTATCACGGAGGCTGGTTCGAAAGATCCTACCTATTTCGATAGCGACGAAGATCATGTGTTTTATGCTAATTTGGAGATGGGCAACGCTTCCGAACTGTTTCAAATTGTGAAACGCAGACTGAATTATTTGGATAGGAAAAGAGCTACTCTGCGTCAAATGCATGAATATGCCACAGAAGTCATTCGTAAGGTAAACAAGGCGACTGGCAGGGATACAAGTTTACGGCATACAGCCGAAAATGCAATGATTCTGATGCCACCGTTCGAAAACGTTCGTGAATGTTACACACTGAATCAATTGGAACGATATTTGGAATGGTTCCTAAACGTTGAGGTTACCCTCATTCGCAGAAAAAATGAAGAAACAGACCCCATAATCGATGTTGTTACGGATTATATTAACGCTCATCTTGGTGATGACATTACACTGGATTTGCTTGCAGATAAACTGAGTATTACAGGGACTTATTTGTCTACTTACTTTAAGCAAAAGAAAGGAATCAACTTCAGTGAATATATCAACAACGTACGTATGAGAAAAGCGCAGGAGTTATTGGAAACGACCGATCTCAAAGTGCTGGACATCGCCTCTATGGTCGGTTATTACAGTGTCAACGCATTTATTCGCAAATTCAAAAAGTTTACTGGCATCCCGCCAGGCGAGTTCCGTAAGGTGATAATTGATTCTTGAATTTATAAATAATACGGTAATTAACGACAAAAGTCCTGCTTCCAATTTCCTTTTGAAGCGGGACTTTTCTTCATGGATTCGCATTTTTCCTCAACTCATATAAAGACTCTTTAAAGACTTGTCTTTAAAGGGTGTTCTCACTAATATAAGCTTATAGACATGTTAGTTGAGAGGAGTATGGCATGAATACATTAGATGAATTGGGTATCTCACAGGAATTTGAAACAAAGGTTCATCGCAATAAATTAAGTTTTAATCAGAATTGGCGTTTTTTTCGGGGGGATATACAAGGTTCAGAAGAGGCTAAATTTGATGATTCAGCTTGGGAGATTGTTCACCTTCCTCACACAGTGAGGGTAGAACCGGCCCACTGCAGTGGAGGCCTGAACTATCTGGGTATCTCTTGGTATCGGAGACATTTTTATGTGGATAAGGCTTACAACGGTCAAAAAATATTTGTAGAATTCGAAGGTGCGAAGCATACGGCAGATGTATGGATTAACGGGAAGCATCTCTCGACACATTACGGCGGTTACCTGCCTTTTACTTTAGATATTACGGATCACGTTACGGCGGATGGAGAAACGGATCATGTTATTGTGGTGAAGCTAGACAACTCCGATATGCCGGATGTTCCTCCAGGTAAACCTCAGGGAGAATTGGATTTTTGCTATTATGGAGGACTATATCGGAATGTATGGCTGCATACGACGGATAAATTGCATATCACAGATGCCGTTTATGCGAATCAACAAGCAGGTGGCGGCCTATTCATCACGTACTCGGATGTAAGTTCACTTAAAGCTCAAGTCAATATACAAACACATATTAGTAATGAATATGAAATCCCAAAGGCTTGCTCAGTGACCCATTATATTGTAAATGACAATAATGAAGTTGTTAGTAAGGTATCTTCCAGTTTACACAACATAGATCAACGGAAGGATCATACTTTTACTCAGAGTGTTACAGTATCAGAACCCAAGCTTTGGCACCCTAATCACCCCTACCTATATACTGTATACACGGTTCTTTATGATAGCGATGTAGTTGTAGATACCTATGAAACAAGAATTGGGATTAGGCACATCCGATTTGATGGTGAAGGCTTTCATATAAACGGGACATTAATGAAATTAATTGGAGCCAACCGACATCAGGAATATGTATATGTGGGAGATGCCCTATCTGATTCCCTGCATAGGAGGGATGCAATCAAGCTTAGAGAAGGCGGATTTACGATCATTCGTACCGGACACTATCCGCAATCTCCGGCTTTCATGGATGCCTGTGACGAATTAGGCCTGATGTGTATTGTGCCGACACCTGGATGGCAGTGGTTCAGGGATAACGATACGTTTAAAGAAAGATCCTATCAAGATATTCGAGAGATGATTCGTTATCATAGGAATCGCCCTAGTATTGTATTGTGGGAGCCTATTTTGAACGAAACCGATTACAGTGAACAATATACACGAACAGCCCTAGAGGTCACACATGCCGAATATCCAGGTGATCAATGTTATGCGGCCTGTGACAATTATAGGATTGCTGCTACCCACTATGATGTCGTTTATGGAGCAGCACTTCGTGATCATCAGGGATCTTTCATCAGGGAGTGGGGAGACCATTATCTGGAGCAGGCGGGTCCAAGGCATACGCACCTCAGATGTTCAAGAGGGACAAGAGATTTCTACCCAGGCGGCGAGTCTGGTATGCTGCAGTCTTCGAAAGAGCGCACCGACATTTTAAATAATATTCTAGCTACAAAAGGACTTAGCGGCGGAGCGCTGTGGACCGGGATTGATACGAACAGGGGATATTATGATAATATAGCTGCCTGTGGTGCACTGGATTTATATCGTTTACCCAAATATAGCTATTATCTATTCCAAAGCCAAAGTGAACCTGATTTACAAATATCGGGTATTCGTACAACACCAATGGTATTCATTGCTAATGATTGGACACTGGCTTCAACAAGGGACATTACGGTTTATTGCAACTGTGAACGAATCAGACTTTATCTGAACGGAAGGCTTCTCGGTGTTAAGAAACCAGACGCAAGCTATGGAAGTATGCCGCATGCACCATTCATCTTCGAAGGGGTAGAATGGGAGCCGGGAAAATTAATGGCTGAAGCTATTGTTGATGATGTTATCGTAGCCACACATTCCGTCATGACGCCGGGGACTCCGGATTATTTAACATTATCTGTAGATGATTGCGGTGTTGATCTGAAAGCGGATGGTTCTGATTTAATCATGGTTCATGTTTATGTGAGAGACGCCAATGGAACCGTAGTTCCGGATGCATACAATAAGATAGAATTCCAGTTGACAGGACCGGCAGAAATTGTCGGTGATGGAGACAGTAGAGTGGGGTCAAACCCCGTAGAAGCGGAAGCGGGAGCCATCGGGGTTCTCATTCGTGCGACGAAGGAACCAGGCCTTATCACACTGCTTGCGGAGTCAGATGGATTGAAATCGGCGACTGTAGAAATCATATCGCAGCCTATTTCTAAGCCATTTGTACCAGGAAAATCACAAGTACCACCTGATCGAAAACCGGAATATGAGGTAGATCAGATTGCTTTCTTTTCGCCACCATCATCTAGATATTGGGAACACTGGACGGATGTTGCGATCAATAAACCGGCGAAAGCCAGCTCTGAGCTTCCTGGATGCAGCGCTAGTCAAGCAACTAGCAATATCATTGCTGATCGGTGGAGCGAGCGTTGGAGTGCTGGGAATAATGAACTACCGCAATGGTGGAAGGTAGATCTTGAAGGATTCTACGAGTTGGATGGCTGTAAGATCTATTGGGAAAGTGATAATACGGAGTATGAATATCAAGTTGAAGTTTCATCTGGTGATATCCATTGGAAAGCAGTGGCTTTTCAAAGACAAACGGGACAAGAAATGGGCATGGATGAATTTCATGAAGCAGGGATCAGGTATGTACGCATTGTTATGACCGATGTATCCAAAGGGCTACCCAGCTTTTATGTAGTGAAAGTATTCGGGAAAGAGATGTAAGCTGCCTAACTCATACGGCAACGTTACCTTGCTTGAAGGCAGAGGCCTATCTGCGTTATATTTAAGTTGAGTTTGCGCAGTATTCGGAAAATTACTGTGATGTGGATCTGCTCTTGCCTTGGCAATCCGATTCAGATCATCCTTCGGCCTTGCGCACAGAGCTTTCGCGCAAGGTTGTTTTGGGTTAAACATGAATCCCTATTTGAATGATGTTGTAGAAAGTACAACAATCGCTGCCTGTTTCTTGCCTCTCTCTCTACATTGTTGCATACTGTACAACAATTGGGCCTAAAAAGGGCGTTTTCGCAGCAAAGGGGCTCGAAATGTTGTACGAACTACAACTTCAAGTTGCAAAATAGCCTTTTGGCGTGTGAATTGTTGTAGTAAATACAACATTGGCATCCACTATAAAAGCTGCTAAAAGACTCTAAAATCTAATTTTTAGAGTCATGCCTACCAGTGGTTAGAGGGCATAATGTAGGGATCGACAGTCTCCTTTAAAATAGGTTGAAACAATTGAAAATCAAAGCGAGGGATCTCCCATTGATACTTTAGGAAAAATAATAGGTCACAGTAGTAGCAGTGCTGGGGTTAAGATTGGCATTGTCGGACCCAAGGATATGGTGTCAAGGATCGTCAAAGTCATCAAAAACTTCCCCACCTTTGAACCCGTTGTCAGGTATTCAAAGAATGAATTGGAAACTCCAAATTTATCCGATGAAATAAAGAATGAAGTGGAAGTCCTGTTATTATGCGGTCCTGTCCCCTACCGAAAAGTTCTGGAAAAAGTGAAATCAGTCGTACCTGTTCATTACGTCCGATATAACGAAACTGGATTATATAAGGCTTTTTACAACATCCAAAAAAAGCTTGCAAACGTAAATGTTAAATCGAATATGGTTGGAAAAGCAATAAGTGTAGATACGGTAACTCCAGTCATGGTAAAACGATTTTTGGAAGAAATCGATGAACAAGATTTGAAAATCATTTGCTATGATGAGGCAAGCAATCCCACAAGAGAACAACTGTTAGAATTCCATAAAGATTGTTTTAACAAGGGTTTGGTGTCAGGAGTGCTTACTGGAATCAATTCAATTTCAGCTGAGTTAAATGATTTAGGTATCCCGAATGAATGGATGGTCCCAACCACACAGGACATCGTTGTAGCTCTGGAGAGAGCGCTTCTATCGACAGATGCGAGGAAAAGTAAGGAATCCCAGATCGTTGTGGGTTTGATCAATGTGGATGGTTTTGGCAAAATCGTCGATCGCCATAACTCGGAGCATGAAATTCAAAAACTGAAGCTCAATATTCACCGAATTTTGCTGGATTATGTGGATTCTTTACGAGGTCATCTTACGCACCTGGGAGGCGATGAATATTTATTTTTTACAACCAGGGGGATATTTGAACAAGAGACGGCGGGATACAAAAGAGTTCCTCTAGCATCAGAAATCTATAGATCCTATCAGTTAACGTTAAGTATCGGTGTTGGATTTGGCAGAACGGCCAATGAAGCGGGTTCAAATGCGAGATCGGCTTTACGGAAATCAAAGGAGGCGAGCGGCAACTCATGCTTTATTGTTAGAGAGGACAGAGGCATACTTGGACCTTTGGAGATGGTGGATGCTCAGGTGAAAGATTTGGAATTGGTGAATCCTGACTTTATTAAAAAAGCAGAGAACGCCAATATGACCTCCCCCTACTTAAGCAGGTTACTTGTAACCTATGCCCGTACCGGCAAGAAAGAGTATAACGTTCAAGAATTAGCTTTGCTGCTCAATATTACCGTTAGAAGCACCCATCGATTGCTGTTGGAATGGTCGGATACAGGATTAGTCCGTACTAGCGGTATGGAGAAAATGCCGAAAGGCCGTCCACGGCAAATTTTTGAGTTTGCGTTCCTGGATGAAAGTATGAAGAGCTAAGGTGAGATGGAAGGGATTTGTCCTATCCTTCTGTTTATATATAGACATTTAAAAGACTTGTCTTTTAATGTGTTGGCTCATTAAAATAGGGATGTAGACTTGAAAATCGAGAGGAGAACGACATGAAAACAATCCAAGAATTAGAAACAAAGCTAGCTCAGCCTTCGTCCGCTTTAATCAATGATATTGCTGCACTTGATGGGGATATACTGTTACTTGGTATTGGCGGTAAGATGGGACCTAGTTTGGCTAGGTTAGCCATGAACGCTATCAAAGAAGCTGGTGTAAATAAAAAGGTGATTGGCGCTTCGAGGTTCTCTTCCGAAGGGTTAAAACAGGAGCTGGAAGCAGACGGTGTTGAAACGATCTCCGTTGATTTATTGAACGATCAACAGCTTCAGCAGCTGCCTGATGTGAAAAATGTTATTTATATGGCGGGAAATAAATTTGGCACAATGGGGAATGAACATTTTACATGGGCAATGAATGCTTACCTCCCTGGACGTGTTGCGGAAAAATATAGAAACTCTCGTATTGTCGCTTTTTCCACTGGGAATGTGTACCCATTCACACCGGTTGCTCATGGAGGAGCTACTGAAGATACGGCGACAGGGCCGATCGGAGAATATGGCCAATCTTGTTTGGGACGTGAGCGGATTTTTGAGCATTTTTCTCGTAAATATAATACGCCATTGACCATTTTCAGACTTAATTATGCGGTGGATTTGCGCTATGGCGTGCTTTTGGAAATAGCTAAATCGGTTAAAGCAGGAAAACCTATCAACATCACCATGGGAAATGTCAACTGTATCTGGCAAGGGGATGCGAATGAAATGGCTATTCGTTCCTTGAATATTTCCAATTCCCCACCTACATTCTTGAATGTTTCCGGACCTGAAACTTTATCGATGCGTTGGGCGGCAAATATGTTTGGCCAAAGATTCGGTGTGGAACCTATCTTTGTTGGAGAAGAATCGCCGACTGCTTTATTGAGCAATTCAGCAAAAGCCCATCAGCTGTTCGGTTATCCGCAGGTTTCCCTGCAGCAAATGATTGAATGGACCGCGGAGTGGTGTTTGGCCGATGGTCACACTTGGAATAAACCAACACATTTTCAAGAGAGGGAGGGGAAATATTAAAAATGAGCCTTATAAAACCACTAAGCGCGGAAAAAAACAAGGCGCTGCATGAGGGATTGGTTATTCCCGCACATCCGCTGGCTTTAAATGCTGCAAGAGAGATGGATGAACGCAGACAAAGAGCTCTGACACGTTATTACATGTCTTCGGGTGCGGGCGGTATCGCAGTTGCTGTGCATACGACACAGTTTGAGATCAGGGACAAGGAGCATAATCTGTTCGAAAAGGTGCTAAGATTAGCATCCGAAGAAGTCAAGAATGCCAAGCTAACCAAGCCCTTCCTTCAGATAGCCGGTATCTGCGGCCCAACAGAGCAAGCCGTTTACGAAGCGGAAACAGCAGCGGGCCTCGGATATGATCTCGGTTTAGTCAGCATGGGAGGACTTCAAAGCTTAACAGAGAAGGACTTACTGAAGCGAATTGCCAAAATCGCGGAGATCATTCCGGTATTCGGCTTTTATCTACAGCCTTCTGTCGGTGGAAGAGTATTGAGCTACGATTTCTGGAAAGAGTTTGCGAACATCTCTGGCGTGGCTGGTATCAAAATGGCACCGTTTAACCGTTATCAAACGATCGATGTCGTGCGTGCCGTATGTAATTCCGAGCGGAGAGATGAAATCGCTTTGTATACAGGCAATGACGATAATATTGTGAACGATTTGCTGACCAACTACCATTTTGTCGTTAATGGAATCAAGGTTGAGAAAAAAATAGTGGGCGGTTTGTTGGGTCATTGGTCTGTTTGGACGCAAAAGGCTGTTGAACTCTTGGAGGCCATTAAACTTGTACGAAACGATGAAAGTCTAAATTCCCACTGGTTGACTCGCAATATAGAAGTCACGGACTCCAATGCGGCATTTTTTGATACAGCGAATGGATTTGCAGGCTGTATAGCCGGAATTCATGAGGTGCTTAGGAGACAAGGTCTTCTTGAAGGGCGTTGGTGTTTGAATCCCGAAGAAGAGCTGTCTAACGGACAAATGGAGGAAATTGACCGTGTCTATCGGGATTATCCGAATTTGAACGACGATGAATTTGTTAAGAGGCATTTATCCGAATGGTTAGCAGATTGATTGTGAATGGGAGGATTTACAGATGATGTCCGGGAAAACGATTCGAATTGGTATTATAGGTCTCGATTCATCGCATGCTCCCGTTTTTACGCAATTGCTAAACGATAAGAACCATGCTTATCATGTGCCTGGTGGGGAAGTGACGGTTGCTTATCCAGGAGGTTCAGCCGATTTCGAGATGAGTTATTCGCGAGTGGAAGGGTTTACGGAGCAAGTTCGCGACAAGTATGGTGTGAAAATTGTTGATTCGCCGGAGGAAGTGGCTGATGCTTGCGATGCCATTCTGATGGTGTCGGTCGACGCTCGGGTTCATCTCGAGCTGTTTCGTCGCATCGCGGCTTATCGCAAACCGATTTTCATCGATAAGCCAATGGCTCTTTCTTCTTCCGATGCGAAGGCAATCGTGGAACTAGCACAGCTGCATGGCATACCGATCATGAGCTGTTCTTCACTTCGTTATGCTGAAGCAATGACGGAGGCGTTACTGGAATCAGAAAGCGGCAGCATTATCGGCATGGATTGTTATGGTCCGCTAGCCATGCAGCCTACACAGCCGGGGCTATACTGGTATGGCGTGCATACGGCTGAGATGCTTTTTAAAACGCTGGGTAAAGGTTGTGTGAAGGTTTCGGCTGTTACAAATGATGAGCATGATCTCATTACCGGCGTCTGGGAAAATGGTATCATCGGTACGATTCGCGGTAATCGCAAAGGCAACTCAGAATTTGGCGCACTGCTGCATAAGGAAACCAAAACGCAGTTTATCGATGTGTATCGACATCCGAAACCGTATTATGCCAGCTTAATGGAGAAAATTATGAGCATGTTTGTAACAGGAACACCTGATATCGACATGGAAGAGACGCTGCAGATCATGCGATTCTTGGAAGCCGCCAATGAAAGTCGTGAATCCGGTTTAGAGGTATATCTGTAGAATCGGGAAAGGATGAAACGGCCATGCAAAAAGCAGAATTAAGAGTAGCGGTGCTTGGTGCGGGTATTATAGCCAAAGCACATTTTGATGCTATCCAATCAACGACGGGATTTGCAGCTTGCGCGGTTGTAGATATCAATCTCGATAAAGCAAATGAAATCGCCCAGCTCTATGAAATAACGGCCTATAACGATTACCGGGAAATGATCAAACAGGAATGCCCGGACGTGGTGGTCATCGCATTGCCTCATTATTTGCATAAAGAGACAGCCGTGTTTGCTGCGGAACATGGATGTCATTTGATGCTGGAGAAACCTATGGCTTTATCCGTATCGGAATGCGATGAGATTATCCAGGCTGGACGTAAAGCGGATATTCGCATCTTGGTCGGACATACTCAGCACTATATTGCTGAAAATATACAGGCCAAAAGGATCATCCAAAGTGAAGAATTAGGAAAGCTCGTCATGATTCATGATGTCAGACATACGAATTACTTCCAAGACTCGCGTCCACAGTGGTTTCTCGAAAAAGAGAAATCAGGCGGTGGTATTCTGGCCAATCTGGGTACGCACTCTATCGATAAAATTCAGTGGCTGACAGATCGTACGGTGCGTAAATTAAGGTCATCTGTGAGTTATCATGGAAGCAGGGGCAATGTAGAAGGCAGCGGTATGATTTATCTGGAACTTACTTCAGGAATTCCTGCGACAATTGTTCAATCGGGTTACTTAGGGGCATCGCGCAATGAAACGGAGATTATGTTTACGGGTGGTATGCTGAAGCTAGTAACCGGTGAAAGCTTATGGATAAGTCGGGGCGGTCAGTATGAGAAGCTTGACACACCAAACACAGCTGCTCCATTCGAATTGCAATATTCCGACCTGCTCACGGCCATACGGGACCATTCGGAAACCAGCTGCTCTCCAGCGTATGCGCGAGGCGTCATAGCTGCACTGGAGGCTGTATACCGTTCTGCAGAAACAGGTTTGGAACAGTTTGTTGATCAGGAATTTGGATCATGAAAGAGCAGGTTGAATGAACAATTGACCAGCCCTTTTGGCGGTTAACTAACATCAAAACTCGAAAAAAAGGGTTGTTTTCAAGGTCTTCTCAGACCTGGGAAATAACCCCTTTTGTTTTCTGGAATTTGTAGACACTTTGTTGAATTGCATGTATATCCTCAAGGCTACTCTGGACTTTATAATTTAGGTTAGCACGAAATGAAAACGCTTTATTTATGGGCGGTTAACCAAATTTGGAAAGGAAGGATTATTAATGAGTCGAATTAGAGGTTCGCAGTTTCTATCTGTTTTCCTATCTTTTTTAATGGCATTTTCGGTATTTACGGTATTCCCCGGAAAAGCAAAAGCGGACACGCTGCCGATTCTTCCTAACAGTGGATTCGAGCAGGTTTCCGGTGGAAAGCCACTTAACTGGTCCGTTATGAGCGGGACGGTGACATCTTCAACATACACCGTACACAGCGCAGTATACAGCGTGCAGTTAACGGATAATAGCAGTACGGCATCCGTTGGTCTGCGCAGTCAGAAGATCTCGGTTACGCCTGGCAAAGATTATGAGGCTTCCGTATATTCTTACAATGCACAGGGCAGCTCGTCCTTATATTTGGAGTTTTGGGATGCGAGTAACACGCTCATCCTTTTTCCAACTGCCACTAATAATACGTTAAATCAGTGGAAGCAGCTTGGAATCACTCAAACCGCGCCGACAGGAGCTGTTTTCGCAAGCCTGAGAGTCTATTCAGGACTAGGGAACATCGGTACGTCCTATTTTGATGACGCGGATTTTCGGGAGTTGGTGAAGGATCCGAGCACGCCACTGAGGAACGGTGGAATGGAGAGTACGATTGATGGAATGCCTCGCTACTGGGATTCTATCTTCGGCGGTAATATTATGTCCTCCTTGGAGAGGAAGCGTTCGGGAGATCGCAGTGTAAAAATGGTGGATACGAGCGCAACCGCTGGCATTGGAGTCCGAAGTCAGAAAATGCCAGTTTCAGTAGGGGTAAAATATGAAGCGGAAGTATTTGCTTATGACGAATCCGGCGCTTCTACCATTTTTCTGGAGTTTTGGGATGCCGCCAATACAAATTTAACGAACGTGATTGCGGCTAGCACTACTCAGAATAAATGGAAGCCGATCCGTGCTGTCGGTGCTGCGCCTGCTGGAGCAGCTTACGCGACGATAAGATTGTATCTGGGGGCCGCTAACATCGGTACGACTTATTTTGACGATGCTAAATTTGGGGAAGCCACTCCGGATCCAAGTCCCAATTTGAATAACGGCCGATTCGAGCTGTTGGATAATGGCAAGCCAAGTGATTGGCGTGGGGTCGATGGCTTTGCGGAGGTATCTGGCGAGAGGGCCTATGACGGAGTACGCAGCATCAAAATAACCAATGCCGTGGATCAGTCGCCAGGACTGCGCAGCCATCTCATTCCCGTTTCACCCAGCGTTGAGTATACGGCAAATGTGTTTGCTTTCACGAGCTCCGGGACCGCTGAGCTGAAGGTCGAATTATGGGATGCGGACAAGGTCTTCCTTTCATCGGTGTCCCAGTCGGGGTCGACCAGTAATACTTGGAAGCCCATAACGCTGAAGAGCGTTTTTCCGGCTCAGACTGCCTATATTAGTTTGCGATTAGGCACCTCGCCGCCAGCCGGAGGAACTGTATATTTCGATAACGCGACATTCGTAAGGTCGGGTGAACTGATGAATAGCAAAACGAGGACGACACTGTACAACCAGGAGAAGGTCACGGCCGCCCGGCAAAATATACAGCAGCTGCAATGGGCAAAAAGCTTGAAGGATGCGGCGGTTTCAAACGCGGATAAATTTTTGGCTAATGGATTGGACTTTTTGTGGAACGCGGTTCCCAGTCAAAAGCTTCCTCGCAGTTATGCCGTTAATCAGTCGTTGGGAAGTCCGATAACCGGCAAGGAAATCGATAAATACGGGAATTATCCGTATCGTATGGATCCATTGAACGACCCATGGAAAATTGTGGATCCCTCAAGCGGGTACAAGTTTCCGACAAACGACTTTGGAGCCTATTACCGCAGCGGTTTGGATGAGCATGGCATATTCCTTCCGGAGCTCGCGGATCGGAGTCTGCTCGTAAACACGCTCTACCCCGAAAAGGGACCCACCTGGGGAGTTGACGACGGCTATGGCTGGGTAGATGAACAAGGAAAACGGTATACATTCATCGCCTACTATGTCCACTGGTCATGGTACGGGAGAGATTCTCTGATTCAGCGCTCGCTGAATGCATTCCGCGATGCATATTTATATACAGGGGACATCAAGTATGGCCGTGCCGGTTCGATTTTACTAGATCGGGTGTCCGATGTTTATCCGGAAATGGATATAAGCAAGTTTGACAGAACGGTGTTTCTAAATTCATCGGGCAAATCTGTTGGTAATGGCAAAGTATTAGGCGGCATCTGGGAAACCGAATTAGTGAAATCGTTTATTAGTGCTTACGATGCTCTATTCCCGGCACTTGAAGACCCTGAAATCGTTCAGTTTCTGAGTGCGAAGTCGACGCAATTTGGATTTGTCAATACGAAAAATACCGGAGCAAACATTCGTCGCAATATCGAAGACGGTATAATTAAGCAAGTATTTCCGGCAATAAAAAAGACCCAAATACTCGGCAATGACGGCATGCATCAAAGTGCGCTGGCGATGGCTGCGGTTGTCTACGATACGATGCCTGAAACGAAAGAGTGGCTGGACTTCATTTTTCAGACTGGAGGAGTCCTTGCCAATCCGATCCGCTTAACAGGTGGGAATATTCTGAATTCACTTGTTTCGGACGTCGACCGAGATGGAAACGGGAATGAAAGCGCGCCAGGTTACAATGCTTTGTGGCTGGTCAATCATCGGTTGACTGCTGATATTTTGGAGGGCTACGATTTATACCCGCAGGCCGATCTGTACAACAACGTGAAGTTTAGAAAAATGTTTTCCGCTATGAGTACGCTCATTTTGAGCGAAAAATTCACAGCAAACATTGGAGATACAGGGCGAACCGGAAATCCATTTATCATTGAGCGAATGACGGATTCCGTCAAAGCGTTTGAAAAATTTGGCGATCCGATTTATGGGCAGCTGGCCTATTTTCTGAATAACAATACGACCGATGGGATTCATAAGGACGTATTTTCCGCCAATCCTAATTCGATCGCAAGTCAAATTCAAGAGGTAATTAACGTCAAAGGCCCGCTGAATATGGAAAGTGTAAATGAGAGCGGATATGGATTTGCCGCGCTGCGGGACGGTGATAACCCGAAAGTTGATTATGGAACGAGGATTGGCTTTAGCGGCATGAACGTGTCTGCACAAAGTGTACCGACGAAGTTTGTTGATGCTTCCAGTTCCATCCAGCTTGCGGCAGCCCAAAGCGGGGAGACGGCAACATTTGAATTTAATGTTCCAGCTACAGACGACTATGAGTTGGATGTACTCCCCGTAAAAGCGCAGTCTAATGGCATTTATCGAATTTCCATCGATGGGCAACCCGTTAAAGAGATGGATTTTTACGGGACGGATACGAATGCATACGAGATCATCAGCCAGATGAACCTTACGCAAGGACTGCATACCATTTCCTTCGAGGGTATCGGGAAGCATCCGTCATCCAGCGCCTTTAATTTGGACGTCCGAGTTTTGAATCTGCTAAATGAGCAGGCGCGCGCCAAGCGGGATGCTCAGTTGGACGCGATTAACACGCTTCGGGATGAATGGATGTTCTACGGCCGCAACGTAAGCCACGGTCATGGGGACACGTTAAATGTTGGATTTCACGCATTTGGTCTCGATTTGTCGCCAGATTTGGGCTACCCCGAATTCGCGGACAGCGTCGATATGCATCGAGCGCAGTGGGGCGTCAATACAATCAGCCATAACACGGTAGTCGTGGATAAACGAAAACAGAACACGAATTTATGGGCTGCGGATGCAAAGCATTTTGATGATACAGATTTGGTGAAGCTCATTGATGTGGAAGCGCCTAAGGTATATCCGCAGACGACGCTTTATAAGCGGACCACGGCCATGATCAAGGCAGATGACAAGAACTCCTATACCGTGGATCTGTTTCGGATAAAGGGAGGCAATGATCATTATTTTAGCTTCCATGGAGCTGAAGGAACGGTTGCGACGGAAGGGTTAAACCTGGTTCCGCAGGCAACGGGGACGTATGCGGGAGCTGACGTGCCTTTCGGAGAAAGGGTCGATGATGTCGCAGGGGTCGGCTACATGGGCAGCGGGTTTCATTATTTGAAAAATGTGGAACGTGATGGATCTCCGGCGAATAAATTCAGCGTCGACTGGAATGTGAAGGATACTTGGAATATGTACGGTCAAGGCAGCGGAGCAGCAACAGACGTTCACCTCAGGTTGACGATGTTAGGCAATGTGGATGACGTAGCCCTGGCCGATGGAGTGCCTCCACGCAATAAAGTGGGTAATCCGAAAGATCTCCGGTATTTGATCGCTCATCGCAGCGGCACCAGCATAGATAGTTTGTTTACTTCGATCATTGAGCCTTATAAGGGAGAAAGTTATATCAGCTCCATTACGCCGTTGATCGTTAAGTTGAACGGACAGAACGTGGATGACAGCGGTGTACGAGCGGTTCGTGTGAAATTGAAAAACGGCAGAACTGATTATATCGTTAGCAGCTTGGATTCAAGTAAAGCTTACACGGTTGAACTACCTGATACCGCATACTCCTTAGAGTTTAAAGGCTTCTTTGGCGTATATTCGGTGCAGGAGGATGGTAGTGCGAGCACCTATTTGCACGACGGCTCGTATATCGGAAAGAGCAATGAAGTCCGGCAGGATCGGGTTGGAGCCGTTACCGGAACAGTCGTTGACTTTACGAAAGAGTTGTCGCCGCATAACGAGATTATTATCGAAGCGTCCGGGCTTTTCGGCACCCCTGCCGATTTGATCGGAAAGAGCATCACCATTCAAAACGACGGTGTCCGTTATGCGTCTTACCGCATCAAAAATGTATCCGTTATGGAAGGAACTCGCTTGAAGCTCGATATTGGGGACATTACGCTTGTCCGGTCCTATAAAGATCCGAATGATTTCAGTAAAGGATTTATCTATGATATAGCAGGTGGTGCATCATTTAGGATCCCGCTGACGTACAGATCAAGTCAAGTTGCGCAACCACCGGCAGATGCAAACCTTTCTGCAGATATCACGGCACCGACCAACACTGATGTCACCGTAACGATTAGCTATCCGGCTGATGCAGTGGTGAAAGAATATAAAGTAGGTGTTAGCGGCACATGGACAGCATACACAACGCCAGTAGTCGTTTCCGAAAATGGCATGATCTTTGCAAGAGGAACAGATGCGGCAGGCCATGCGTCGAATGTTACCAGCTATACGGTGAACAACATTGACAAAGTAGCTCCGAGTACAACTGCCAGTTTGAACCCGGCACAACCAGACGGACCTAATGGTGCTTACGCTGGGCCGGTTACATTCAGTCTAAGTGCAGTGGATGGCCAGTCAGGTGTGAAGAATACTGCATACAGTCTGGATAATGGGACTACATTTCAGCCATATACATCCCCTGTTACGTTGGAAAAAAAAGGTCAATATATTTTGATCTATAAGTCAACGGATCAAGCAGGGAATGTTGAGTCTGCACATCAACTAAGTTTTTCTCTTACCACAACTGCAGTAAAAGTTGAGTTAAAAGACAGTAATGGAAATCCACTCAGCGGCGGAGTAGTGAAATACTACGACGGAGGATGGAAGGATTTTGGTGTGACGGATGCTAGTGGTAGGGTAAGTAAATCCATAGCAGACAAAAGCTACACCTTCGGCATTACGTATGAGGGAACCTATAAGGAGAAGGTGCAAAATACCGGAACTGATGCGGTGGTTGTATTCCAGACGGTAAAGGCCAAGGTTCAGCTGAAAGACAGCCTAGGAAATCTGATGGACAGCGGCAGAGTGAAATACTATGCTGGCGGCTGGCTGGCGTTTGGTAATACAACTGGTGGTGAGATCAGTAAGGAGTTATTGCCTGGTTCTTATACCTTCGGCATGACAAACGAGGGTGCGTATAAGGAGAAAGTACAGAATATAGGAACTGATCCAGTGATCATTTTCCAGACAGTTAAGGTAAAAGTACAATTGAAAGACAGTCAAGGAAATCTGATGGACAGTGGCAGCGTGAAGTACTATGCGGGAGGCTGGTTGACGTTCGGCCAAACAACCGGTGGAGAGATCAGCAAGGAGCTATTGCCTGGTTCTTATACTTTCGGAATGACAAACGAGGGTGCGTATAGGGAGAAAGTACAGAATATAGGAACTGATCCAGTGGTCATTTTCCAGACAGTTAGGGTCAAAGTACAACTGAAAGACAGCCAGGGAAATCTGATGGACAGCGGCAGCGTGAAATACTATGCGGGAGGCTGGCTGACATTTGGTCAAACAATCGGTGGAGAGATCAGCAAAGAATTATTGCCTGGTTCTTATACCTTTGGCATGACTTATGGCGGAGCGTACAGAGAAATTGTAAATAACATAACAACCAATCCAACGGTAGTATTCCAAATGTAAAAGGACAGTCTTTCAAACAGATGCTTCCTAAATGGAATCAAAGTTTCAAATTGATGGAGGAGCTCGCTTTCGTGGCGGCTTCTCTTTTTTATTTTGAATAATGTGTAAGAATAGTGTTGAATATATATGCACATTTATGTATAATTATGCAATAATGAAATTGGAGGGAATTATTAATGCCACTTATCGTGAGAGACGCAGAACCTGATGATGAAAACAGCTTGACCGAATTAATGTATGAATACATCGTAGGATTTTATCAGAAACCTAGGCCAGCCGATGGGAAAATACATAAGTTGATTCAAACCCTATTAGAGAAACAATTAGGTATACAGTTTGTCGCAGAACAAGACGGAAAGCTAGTCGGCTTTGCTACCTTATACTTCGCATTTAGTACGATGAAAGCAGAGAAAATTACCATCATGAACGACCTTTATGTCGTTGAGCCATTTAGAGGTACAGAAGTGGAATCGGAACTGTTTTTAGAATGTCAAGGTTACTCAAAAGATCAAGGATATGCGTATATGTCTTGGATAACGGCTCCTGATAATAAACGAGCTCAACATTTTTTTGAGAAAATGGGCGGGGTTCAAGGGGATTGGGTTAACTATTCCATTGTCTAAGCTGTTGCGATTAATCTGGCCGCTGATCCGTTCGAACTAACGATCAACGGCCCTTTTTCATACACGGAATGTCCTTCGATAGGCGGAAGGGCTTATTTGCATTTGCTGCGAGAAGACACGGCTGAAGTAGAAGGCATTCTGAAAACCGCACTGTTCAGCAATGGCATCGAGTGTGTCTGGCGTTTCGGCCAGCAGCAAGCGTGCTCGGGATAGTCGAACCTTTGTTGCATACCGAATTGGTGACATACCGTAAGCAGTTTGAAAACGCCGAGTAAGCTGAGATGCGCCAATACCAAGTGTGACAGCTAGCCCTTGCAAGGACAATTCATGTTCGAAAGCCTGCATTTCTATATAAGCAGCCGCTTGATTCATTAAGGGATCAGAAGTACCAGATCGGTTGCGCTGTGCTGTGAGCTGCTCCCGATTTGCCATGAAAAGCAGGTCTTCAATGAGATGATGAACGACCTTCCACTGATGATCGCCATGATCCACTTCTTCCTGCCATTCTTGCAAATATTGAAAGGTGGAGCTGAGCCTACCGACATCCTTGATGCGGATTTTACTTGGCAGCGTCCAACTGCTATCTAACATGAATTCAGCGAAATGAAAAGAGATCGGTTCAAGAGCAAGACGCCTGAGCGTTTGGCCGGGCTGGCAAAAAACAAGCTCCCCGAATTCGGCAATCTGTTCACCTTGTTCAGCACCCTCTAAACTAAAGGAGAATCGACCGGATTGGGCAGCGAGCATCCCCCAGCCATCATAAGTGTCTTCGGATAGAGAAAATTGCTCTCTTTGTTTACCAAAATAGTACCGCTTAATTTGGAGCTTTCCAATCATGTACTCACACTCCTATGTCATGCAAAAAAGTATATGAAATAGTATAACCTAGTGCATGGATTAAGGGAATACATGGCTGTAATATAAGGTTATAAGAAAGTCAATCACACAATGTGAGAGGCAAAAAAACAAATGAGAGGTGGAGATTTCAATGAGAAAGAAATCTTTGAGTATTTTAACAGAAGAGCTGCTTCAAACATATAACGAGCAGGGGTACTTAGTACTGCGGGGCGTATTTACAGAATATGAAGCGAAAGTCATCCAAACGGAATGCGATCAATTGCTTACATTAGGCGATTATACCGATAAGTTTAACATTCGTGCGGGTCACAAAGTCTACGCGGATGGCCGAGTTGCGATTGAACGTCTGGACCCGGTTCATGACATTTCCGCGGTGTTTGCTGATTTAGTGGAGGATGAGCGTATTTTATCACCGCTGCGTGATATTTATTTGGACGAACCGCTACTTTTCAAGGATAAACTCATCTTTAAACTCCCAGGCGCAAATGGCTACTCGATGCATCAGGATGCTTCTTGGTGGCAGGGCTTTCCCATTGAAGGTCTGATCTCGGTGATGGTGGCAATTGATGGTGCGACAACGGCAAACGGCGGCTTGGAATTGTTCCCAGGATATCATGAAAGATTGCGTTCCACGCCAGGTGAGCTGCGCAACATGAATGCTGAAGAAATTGCTGAGATTGATCCCCAAAAAGGTGTTATCGTTGAAACAAATCCAGGTGATGTAATCATCTTCCATTCGTTTACACCTCATCAAAGTGGGGCTAACTTGTCCGACGTAAGCCGCAAACAGTTGTATTTGACGTACACGCCTAGTAAGAATGGAAATCTATATAAAGCGCATTACCAACATTATCAACGCTATAATTTAAAAGGTAAGGACACTTCCAGCTATCATTTTCTGTAGGTAAATCAAAGATATCTGCCTTTGGTGGTAGATTGTAATCGGAGGTGGAGCGGATGACAAGTAAATCTGCATTGATTCTTCAGCAGGATTCTCTCGTATCCTTCTGGGACTTTCAAGAAGCTGAGGGCCAGTCTCGAGTGGCAAAAGGGCCTTTTCCTTATGTTTTGGATGAAATGTCTGGACCGATTAAAAGAGTTGAGGAAGGCGTGTTAGGGACCTATGCGGCAAAATTAGAATACGGCCAATGGTTCAACTTGCCCCGTAAAGATTGCCCAGCACTTGATTTCCACGGACCGGAGGCAAAGCTAACCATCTTCGCTTGGCTAAAACGCGAAAACAGAGTAAACGGGCAGTGCGAAGCGATAGCCGGCATGTGGAACGAAACAGAGAAGAAGCGCCAATATGCCATGTTTCTTAATCTGAGGATTTGGGGAAGCGGGGATCAAGTGGGAGGACACGTCTCTGTTGAAGGAGGTCCGACACAGGGATATCCGTGGTGTATGACAACGGCGATAGGAGCAACACCGCTGGCGAAGGATGAGTGGTATGCGCTAGCGTTTACTTATGATGGCACCTATGCCAAGGTGTATGTGGACGGCGTGCTGGACGAGAGGGAAACCTACAACCCTTACTTATATGAAAAAGGTCTGTTCGATGGGGGGCATACGGGTGCTGACTTCACCGTTGGTGGTGTGAATCGTTCAGGGGAGATGGGCAATTTCTATGCCGGACTACTGGGTGGACTTGCTGTATTTAATGAAGCATTAACTGACGAAGTGATACGTAAGTTATCGATTAAATAATAAGTCGCAGAAGACGGGGGATATGGCCGTCTTTTTTTACCTAATAACTTCTCAGCTGACTGTGCCGCGCGTCTGTGCTGATTAAGCTCGTAAAACGCGCTTAATCGAGAGCTGTCGAACAAATAAGCGCGGAAACCGAGCTTAGAGAGAGAGCTCCGCGAGCCGAAGCTCGTCGGTAGAGTCTGAGAAGTCGGAAAACAACTTCTCAGCTGACTGTGCCGCGCGTCCGTGCTGAATAAGCTCGTAAAACGCGCTTATTTAGGCGCCCCCGCACAAATAAGCGCGAAAACCGCGCTTACAGCGAGAGCTCCGCAAGCCGAAGCACGTCGACAGAGTCTGAGAAGCCAAAAATCGACTTCTGAGCAGACCCATCCCGCGCGTCCGTGCTGAATAAGCTCGGAAACCGCGCTTATTCAGGTGCCCCCGCACAAATAAGCGCAGAAACCGCGCTTACAGCGAGAGCTCTGCGAGCCGAAGCTCGTCGACTGAGTCTGAGAAGCCGGAAATCGACTTCTCAGTATCCCGTCCCGCGCGTCTGTGCTGTATAAGCTCGTAAAACGTGCTTATTCAAACGCACTCGAACAAATAAGCGCGAAAACCGCGCTTACAGCGAGAGCTCCTCGAGCCGAAGCTCGTCGACAGAGTCTGAGAAGCCGAAAATCGACTTCTCAGCAGACCACATCCCGCGCGTCTGTGCTGTATAAGCTCGTAAACCGCGCTTATTCAAACGCTCCCGAACAATAAGCGCAAAACCGTGCTTTTGCGAGAGCTCCGCAAGCCAAAGCTCGCCAGCGGTGGCTGAGAAGTCGAAAATCGACTTCTCAGCATCAGAAGTCCAGTGGTCGGTTAGAAGTTCTCAACCCCAAACCGCCAAACCTTCCCAACTTGCAAGCACGTGCTGTGCTACTCTGTAGCAACGCACACGAATATGACCTTCCCCAGCTGGTTCAAGAAGTGATTTTTGATACATCCCTTTAAGAGTCTGTTGTGCTTTACTTTGTCCGAACTGAAATTGTTTTTGAACATCAACAGGTTTAATTGCTCTTCCTAACGCATGGGCAAAACGGATAACTTCTTTTTCTATATAATTTAGCTCTATAACGTGGTTAAATACATCCCCGAAGTGTCTGCCAATGCATTATTGGATTAATTGTTCACACATACGAGGTCGATTTTTCACGTCATCATAAGGTAACGAAAAATTTTCCAACCATATAAAATAAGGTGGTTTTGTCGAATTAATTGGTCTGAGAATTGGGATCGACTGATATTAGCGAAATGGGGACCAAAACCATCAATTTCAATGGCTAGTCTGAGTGAGTGGCGAAGAAAAGCGAAATCCAAAAAACGCGTACCATCGCGAAAATCTTTGATCTCATATTCCGGATGCAAGTCTTGAAAATGTCCAAATGCATTCCACCAAATCTGCTCTAGAAACAATTTTTCCGCATGTCCATGACCCTCTTTAAGCCGCTTTAAACGTTCTCCGCCTCTCATCGAAATGTGTTTAGTTAAAAAGGCTTCATGTGCAATTTCAAATTCATTCATAAATGTTTAGGCCACCTCCAGAAAATAAATAAACCGCTCCTCCGGACAGCTGATGCTGATCTGGAAAAGCGGCGTGT
The DNA here is from genome assembly GCF_013141785.1 of Paenibacillus germinis. Lineage (NCBI taxonomy): Bacteria > Bacillati > Bacillota > Bacilli > Caryophanales > Paenibacillaceae > Paenibacillus > Paenibacillus germinis. The sequence continues at coordinate 80,029 of NZ_WHOC01000069.1, read as the reverse complement.
GCTTCACAACCGTTTGATATTAATTTTTATCGATTGTAGCATATAATGCAAAATTTAACAATTACAAATAGAGGGGGCTGTCTGCGTTTCGTTAGCTATTCTGTTTCATTATTTGTCTTGAGTCAATCGGCTTGTTAGATTATAACTCTTTTCTAATTCATACTGCACATTTTCACACACTACATTTTTTTTCTTAAAATTCCTTCACATGGGGAATAATACCTTAAACTCAAAAAGGGTTATTTCACAGGGGGTTATTAGGATGAAAAAATTACTCGCAACAACAGCAGCTACTGCATTGCTACTAACTTCGATAGGTTGTAGTTCGACTAAGCCAAACGCAACACCGTCAGCATCTTCGCCGAGTAAGGCAGAAATTACGATCGGTACAGAAGGTACTTATGCACCTTTCACTTTTCATGATAAGGCTGGCAAGCTTACGGGATTTGATGTTGAGACGGCAGAAGAGGTATGTAAACGGATTGGCATGACGCCGCGTTTTGTTGAAACCAAGTGGGATGGCATGATTGCCGGACTCGATGCGAAGCGGTATGACATGGTGGCCAACGAAGTGGCTGTACGCCCGGATCGTTTGGAGAAGTATGATATGTCGACGCCTTATATTGTTTCACGCGCAGTTCTTGTGGTGAAAGCGGATAATACCAATATTAAAACGTTAGATGACCTTAAAGGCAAGAAGGTTGGGCAATCCCTCGATAGTAATTATCGGAAAATAGCGGAAGAGCACGGTGCGGTAACTACAGTTGTGGAGGGTTTTAATCAAGCGATTGATCTTTTGACTTCGGGCAGGATCGATGCGACGCTTAATGATAGTTTATCCTATTTGGATTTAAAAAAGCAGCGTCCTGAGCTCCCAATCAAAACGGTTTATGAGGAGCCGTCCGCAACGAGCAACGCCTTTTTATTCCGCAAAGGAAGCACGGATTTAGTTAGTAAAGTAAACAAAGCCCTGGCTGACATGAAATCCGACGGTACATTGGTTCAAATTTCGCAAAAATGGTTCAATGCCGATGTAACGAAGTAAGGACCTAATCTAATGACAAATGAACGTCTTGAGCGAATCATAGGGATCCTGTCCGATTCCTTCTTTCCTATTATAAAGGCGGGACTTACGTACACAGTTCCGCTTACTTTAATCACATTTGCACTAGGACTTAGCTTGGCATTCATCACCGCGCTTGCTCGCTTATCGGATTTTGCCATACTACGGACGATAGCGAGATTTTATGTTTGGGTTTTCCGCGGCACGCCATTGCTTGTCCAGTTGTTTATTCTATTTTATGGTTTTCCAAGTTTGGGAATAACGCTGGATCCTTTTCCGACAGCCATTATCGGGTTTACGTTAAATAAAGGAGCTTATAGCTCCGAAATCATTCGCGCCGCGATATTGTCGATTCCAAAAGGTCAAAGTGAGGCAGCTTATTCGATCAATATGACGAAATGGCAGGCAATGAGGCGAATCATTTTACCCCAGGCTGTGCGAGTCGCTATTCCACCATTAGGAAATTCCTTCATAAGTTTAATCAAAGACACATCTTTGGCCGCCACGATTACGGTTACGGAAATGTTTCAGAAAGGGCAGCAGATTGCGGCTGTTACTTATGAGCCATTATGGCTTTATATCGAGGTTGCGTTTGTTTATTTAGTTTTCAGTACCGTTCTTTCCTATTTCCAATCCAAACTTGAGATCCACTACGAACGAAACATTGCCAAGTAAGGGGGGCCCAGCATGATTAGAATGGAAGGCATACATAAACATTTTCATGACCTCCACGTCTTGAACCATATTGATTTGGATGTTGAAAAAGGGAGCACGACCGTTGTTATCGGACCTTCCGGTTCCGGCAAAACGACCCTATTAAGATGTCTGAAATTATTGGACTTTCCAGATCAGGGGACCCTCTCGATAGCCAAAGCGACGATGACATTCTCAGGTGAAGTTAAATTGAATAAGACTGACATCCGTTCCATCCGTAAACACACCGGTATGGTGTTCCAAAACTATAACTTATTTCCCCATTTAACCGTCTTGCAAAATATTATGGAAGGTCCTGTTATTGTCCTTAAGCAATCTTCGAAAACCGCTAAGGATAAGGCTTTATCCATCTTAGATAAGGTTGGACTTCGTGATCGTGCCGATTATTATCCTCATCAACTGTCTGGTGGACAACAACAACGGGTAGGGATTGCTCGGGCCATGGCGATGAATCCTGAGGTACTATTATTCGATGAACCAACGTCTGCGCTTGACCCGGAATTGGTAGGCGAAGTGCTAAAGGTGATGAAGGATCTAGCTTTCGAAGGAATGACGATGGTCATTGTGACACATGAAATGGGCTTTGCCAAAGAAGTGGCGGACCAAGTTGTCATTATGGATCAAGGCGCAATTATTGAGCGAGGAACGCCAGCCGACATTTTTGATGCTTCAACGAACGAGCGGACCCTGCAATTTTTGAGAAAAGTGAATCGGAAAACAGATTAAGATGAACTGATATCCTCGATGGAAGGAAAATGAAGTTTTCTGTCGAATGCTATATTCCAGTCAACTTAGAGACAGTTATAAGGTTGTTGTGAGTATAGAGGAGTCGTTTATATGATAAATCCTGCGAATAGATTACTTGATGTTAAGACACTCCTAAGCATGATGGATAATATGGAAGACTCGATTTACATCATGAGTGTTGATGGATCTGATATCAAATACTATTATGTAAATCATGCTGCTACCAAATTCAGCGGAATAACGATGGATGCTGTCGGACTAACATTTTTTGATATAAACACAAGCCAGATGGCGAACTATTTACATAAGAAATACACGAGAGTGGTTAACGAACGGCGAACCATTAAGTATGAAGATGGCGTTATTCTACCCAATGGTATGTTAAGCGGAGAAAGCATACTTACGCCTATTTTCAATGAAAGCGGTGACATGGAGTTCATCGTCACTGTTACTCGTGATATTACTGAACGTAAAAAACAAGAAAATCTGCTATATCATTACGCCTATCATGACGATCTTAGCAAGCTTTATAATCGAAGATTCCTGCTTGAGCATGTGCACAATCCAGCGAACATTTATTTGCTTGATTTGGACTATTTCAAAAATATAAATGATATTTTCGGACATGATGTAGGTGATACCGTACTCGTAGAGGTCGCTAATCGTCTTGTTGAGAAATTTGGTAAGGATTATATACTTGTAAGATTAGGTGGAGATGAATTTGTTGTCGTAGCAATGGGGCAACCTGGATCAGCTGAGGAGACTGCCGACCAAATTAATCAACTTTTTGTGGCTCCCTTTACGGTAAATGATCATCCAATGAAATTAAGCGTAAGTATTGGTGTGGCTCAAAGTGTGAATAGTGAAACCATCCAAACCCTTTTGAAGCAAGCGGATATTGCCTTGTATAAGGCCAAAGGGGCGGGAAGAAAGAGATTTCATATTTTCGAAGCTTCATCTAAATACGACCATGTTGAGAATTTCATTCATGAGCTTGCGCTTTCAGTAGCGGTTGAGAAAGAAGAATTGCATTTGCATTATCAGCTTATTTACAATCCGGTCCGGGAGGAAGTCATTGGAGCCGAAGCTCTGCTTAGATGGAACTCCGCCAATATGGGAATGATCCAACCTAGTGACTTTATTCCGGTCGCTGAAGAAACGGGATTGATTATTCCGATTGGATACTGGGTCATCAGGCAAGCTTGTAAGGATTGGCATCTTTTAAAAGCAGAATATGGTCCTCAATTTAAAATTTCGGTCAACATTTCAAGGATTCAACTAAACGAACATCTTTTCGTTGATCAAATGCTTCAAATATTGAAAGATGAGCATGTGGACCCACGTGTAGTGGAATTAGAAATAACGGAAAGCACGACGATTCACTCGATGGAAGATGTCCAACAAACGCTGCGTAGATTACGCGCTGAAGGATTTACCATTGCTTTAGATGATTTCGGTACCGGCTATTCCTCTTTAAGTATGTTAACCTTGCTTCCGATAGATAAGTTAAAGATTGATAGGTCTTTCATTTGGGAAATGAATGTCTCTCTAATTTCAGCGATTTTAGCCATGGCCCATGCACTGAACCTACAAGTAATCGCAGAAGGCATCGAGACGTATGAACAATATAGGATGTTAAAGGAAATGAATTGTTGGGGAGTACAAGGTTATTATATCAACAAGCCTGCTCAATTTGCCTCTTTACCCAAACAGGTGGTTGTTTCAAAGTAGATGAGAGGTCAACGTCCAGTGTACTCGCTGTGATGTTGACTTTTTTTTTGCTTTAAATGGTGAATATGATACAATTTTTTAGTAAGATTAGCCTGTTGGAGGTAGTCCATGAAAGCACTAATTTTTGAGCAGTTTGGTGGGCCAGAGGTCCTGCAATATGTGGACATTCCTGAGCCCAGCTTAGAACCAGGACATATCCTAGTGAAAACGGAAGCCATCGGCTTAAATTTCGCCGACATATATAGGAGACGAGGCAATTATCATCTGGCTGGGAAGCCCCCCTTCATTCTAGGGTATGAGGGCGCCGGCATTGTCGAGAGAGTAGCTTCGAATGTGGAGCAAATCAAGGCTGGAGATCGAGTTGCTTTCGTGGATGTTCCTTTTGCCAATGCGGAATTGGTTGCTGTGCCTATAGATCGAGCTATACCTTTGCCTGTGGATATCACGTTCGAACACGCCGCGGGTATTTTGCTTCAGGGTATGACGGCGCATTATCTAGTGAATGACAGCTATCGTGTAAAATCGGGCGACGAAATCGTCGTACATGCCGCAGCAGGGGGCGTTGGACAGATTTTGACGCAGCTATGTAAAAGTAAAGGCGCACGAGTCATCGGTTTGACATCTTCCGATGCCAAAAGGGAAATCGTCTTAAAGGCTGGTGCAGATGAAGTGCTAAGTTACGACAGCGATTGGGTAAATGGGGTCAAAGATTGGTCCAGCGACCATCAAGGCGTAGATGCTGTTTACGATTCAGTTGGGTCCACGTTAATGGATAGTTTCACTGCTGCCAAAACGAAGGGGACGGTCATTTTCTATGGCATGGCTGGAGGAGATCCGCCATCTATTGACCCACGAATGCTCATGGATACATCAAAGACGCTGACGGGAGGCGACTTGTGGAACCATGTGACCACCTTGCAGAATCGAATCGGGCGTTCAAACGAACTTTTTGATGCGCTGCGGCGAGGGACTATTCAAATAGAGAGCCTTACATGCTTTCCTTTGAGGGAGGGCGCGGAAGCCCACAGACTCTTAGAGAGCAGGAAAAGCACAGGGAAAATCTTATTAATCCCTTAACAGGGGAAAAGGCGGCACAATGCGGTATTTAACGTATTGTGCCGCCTTTTTGGGCTAATTTGATCCTGACTATAAAAAGCAATAATATACCCAAGCCTACATAAAGAAAGTCCATATACAATCCTTGCTGGATCATGTATCTTGTAAAAATTGACACATCGCATCGTACAAGGAAATGAGGAAATGCTCTTGTTAACAGCTATGAATAGGCTAACCGTTATTAAACTTCCTTTTTGGGTTATGTTTATGAATACATTCAGTATGGCGGTCGGGTTTTATATGATGATTCCGTTGCTTGCTTCGTATTTACTGCATGATCTATTGCTTACTGTCACTATGGTTGGCGTCATATCGGCTATCCGCAGCTTCAGTCAACAAGGGTTGTCCGTTTTCTGCGGAACATTGGCTGACAGACTTGGGTACAAGCGTACGATATTGATTGGTTTGTTTATCCGTTCTTTCGGTTTCGGACTATTCGGATTCGTGGATCATATCCCGGGTTTAATCCTAGCATGCTTCTTCTCGGGTTTAGGCGCAGCTTTATTCCAACCAGCTAGTTATGCTTATTACGCAGCGCTTTCTACACCTGAAAACCGGATTACGGTTTACTCGATACGTGAAATGTTAAGTAATTTGGGATTCGTGGTGGGACCGATAATGGGCGCCTTTTTAATGGGTTTTCATTTTCAATATGTCAGTATAACGGCTACGCTGATTTTTGTGTTTTCGTTCTTGTTAAGTCTTTTCTTTTTGCCACAGATAAAAACTAAACAAACAAAAGCCGATTACGAAGGTATGTTACCACAGCTGAGAAAAGTGCTGCAGAACCGCAGCTTTCTACGATTCATGGTGTTTACGATGATATCTTGGTCGCTTGTAGCACAGCTATACATTGCCGTTCCATTTCGAGTGAATCAGATTGCTGCAGGAGCCAATATCGGGATTATTTATAGCTGCGGAGCCATTGTGATGGTAGTATTGCAGGTTCCTTTTTCTAAATTAAGTCAGACTAAAATGCAGCCCTTTGGCGTGTTATCAGTAGGTACGTTACTCATTTCGGCGGGGCTGTTTACAATTGGGATGTCGGGCTCGATGTGGGGGATATATGCGGGAGTTATTTCATTAATGCTAGGGCAAGTGTTTTGGCAGCCAATGATGAATACAATGGTGTCTGAATTTGCTGGGGCAGGAAGTATAGCTAGTTATTTTGGCTTTAATAGTTTTGCTTTATCTATCGGCGCTATGATTGGTAATGTTGGCGGGGGTTATTTGTACGACTTGGGGAGCATGCTCGGTTGGGGTGCTCTACCTTGGATTAGCTTCTTCATAGTTGGGCTAGTTAATATTTGGTTTATGCTCAAAGAACAAAGGTCATCTTCAAAATGAAAGCCTTTTTTTGACCATATAATCCATGGATATGCTCATCCTATGCATTCTACCTCAGCTAAAATCATGCTATCCTGATTGCATATGACACGAAGGAGGCAAGTATTCAAAATGAGCATAAACAAAATGAAAATTGGTGTAATCGGAGCAGGATCGATATCCGATATGCACTTTGAGTCCTATGCGAAGCAAGCAGACGCAGAATTGGTTGCCGTATGTGATTTGAATCGTCAAAGAGCAGAGGATAAAGCCGCCAAGTATAATGTTGAGCATATTTACACCGATTATCGGGAGCTTCTGGCCAATCCAGAGGTGGAAGCCGTAAGTATTTGTACATGGAATAATACCCATGCTGAGATTAGCATTGCAGCTTTGCGTGCTGGCAAGCATGTTCTTGTAGAGAAACCACTTTGTAAAACAGTGGAAGAGGCTGAGCGTATTCAAGACGCCGTTCGTGAAACAGGGAAAATTCTGCAGGTTGGTTTTGTGCGAAGATATGATACTAATGCTCAACTCGTTAAGCGCTTTATCGATAATGGCGATTTGGGAGAATTGTACTATGCCAAAGCTTCGTGTCTTCGTCGATTAGGTAATCCAGGAGGTTGGTTTGCTGACTCTGAACGTTCCGGCGGAGGACCTTTAATCGATATTGGTGTACATGTGATTGACTTATGCTGGTACTTAATGGGGAGACCGAAGCCTGTATCTGTCAGTGGTCATACGTATAACAAGCTTGGGAATCGGGCGAATGTACGCAACCTTTCCTTTTATAAAGCTGCCGATTATAATGTTGATTTGAATACGGTTGAAGATATGGCTAATGCTTTAATTCGGTTTGAAAATGGGGCTTCCCTCATGGTTGATGTAAGCTTTACTCTTCATGCCAAAAAGGATGAAATCGCGGTCAAGCTGTACGGAGATAAGGGCGGAGTGGAATTGGAGCCTGAGCTTGTCCTCGTCACGGAAATGCTGGATACCATTTTGAATGTAGCGCCGCAGACAGATAGCAAATCTATTAACATAACAGAAGCTTTTAATCAGGAGATCAGTCATTTTCTAACTTGTTGTCGAACTGGGAATTCACCGATTAGTCCTGTAGAAGATGGGCTTACAATGATGAAAATCCTATGTGGTATTTATGAATCAGCTGCCAAAGGTCAGGAAATCAGATTATAGCAATCTAGGAACAGATATGGAGGAACGGATATGAAACTTGGCGTTAGTACGTATAGTTTATTTCAGGCTCTGAAGTCTGGAGAAATGGACATTTTTGGTGTTATTGACTGGATTGCTGATCAGGGTGGCGAACATGTTGAGATTGTACCCCTTGGCTATGATTTAACTGGTAATTTGGAGCTTGCAGATGAGATTCGCCTTAAGGCTCAGTCACGGGGTATCGAAATATCTAATTATGCGATTGGAGCAAACTTTCTAACAGATTCTCAAGAGGCCTATGAAAAGGAAATTAAACGGGTCAAAGGGGAAGTTGATCTCGCTGCAAGGCTTGGTGTACAAAGAATGCGCCATGATGTCGCATCAAGTGAGGATCGATCTATCGGGAACTTCAATAAAGAGCTTGAACGTATGGCGGAAGCCTGCCGACAAATTGCTGACTATGCTTCGCAATATGGCATCATAACTAGCGTGGAGAATCACGGATACTTTGTGCAGCATAGTGACCGTGTTCAAACGTTAATTCAAGCCGTAGACCGTCCCAATTTCCGCACTACGCTGGATGTAGGCAATTTCATGTGTGTAGATGAAGATTCCGTTGCTGCGGTGAAAAATAATCTGCCCTTCGCTTCGATGGTCCATGTGAAAGATTTTTACCTTCGTCCTTCGTATCAAAATCCAGGTAAGGGTTGGTTTCAGACCCTGCAAGGGAATCATTTGCGCGGCGCTATTGTGGGCCATGGTGATATTGATATGAAAGAAGTATTGCGCGTTATTAAAAGCTCCGGCTATGACGGATTCATTTCCTTGGAATTCGAAGGCATGGAGGAATGCAAAATGGGTACGCTGATTGGGTTGCAAAACATTAGAAGGCTATGGGAAGATGTGGTATAGGCAATAAAATTCAGAGATACGAAAGGTGTGTTGATGAAATATGGGGAATCCGATTGGCATAATGGTTGACAGTCTGCGTCTAGGTTTGCGCGATGGTTTGAAGAAAGCCAAAGAGCTCGGAGCAGACGGAGTACAAATATATGCAGTTTCAGGTGAGATGGACCCAGCGAACTTATCACCTCAAGCACGTAAGGAATTGAAAGCTTACATCGAGTCATTGGGCCTTAACATCTCTGCTTTGTGTGGGGATTTGGGCGGTCATGGCTTCCAAGATCAGTCTGTGAATGCAGAAAAAATTGAGAAATCAAAGCGTATTCTCGACCTTGCGGTTGAGCTGGGTACTAAGGTCGTAACCACTCACATCGGTGTCGTGCCTGAGCAGGCCAATGGTCCCATCTATGAAACGATGCTGCATGCGTGTGAGGAATTAGGCGTGTATGCAAGCAGCTTAGGCGCTTATTTTGCCGTGGAAACCGGTCCAGAAACAGCTGTTCACTTGAAAAGCTTTCTAGATTCGTTGTCCACCAAAGGCGTTTCTGTTAACTTTGATCCAGCGAATATGGTGATGGTGACTGGCGATGATCCTGTTCAAGGGGTTATCACATTGAAGGATTATATTGTCCACACGCATGTGAAGGACGGTGTCCGGCTGCGTCAGACAGACCCTCGTGAAGTCTACGGTTCACTGGGGTATCAACCGATGAGTCACGAGCTTATCGCCGAGGCAGCGACATCAGGACCTTACTATCGAGAGCTAGCGCTAGGTGAAGGTCATGTCGATTTCGATCGCTACTTTCAAGCGCTTCGTGACATTGGATACACGGGTTATTTAACAATTGAGCGTGAAGTTGGGGAAAAACCTGAGGTAGACATTGCCAACGCGATCGCGTTTATTAAGAAATATCAGTAGATCAATGGAACTTATCAGGAAATTATCAGGAAATTATCAGGAAATTAACTGAAAATTATCAGGAAATCATCTGACAATCATCAGAAATGAAAAGAACTTCGCAATTTTGCGGGTTCTTTTTTTACATATCATTATATATTTTGGGTGGGGCTGTCTCAAAAGTCATATTTGAAAAATTCAGCTCCCGCTTTGTGACTGTCGCAGTCTACCAACTGCTCCCATTGGATTAATCCAATGGAAGTAAGGATTTGGCGGCTTAAAAGTCAATTCTATTGGATTTATTCCAATAGATGAGAGAATTTCGAAGCCTGAAAGTCGATTCCATTGGAAAAATCCAATGGAAGTATAAATCTCGGTCTGAATACCGGTCTGTAAGCGCGTTTTTCGCGCTTATTTGTTCGGGCGCTCCTGAATAAGCGCGTTTTCTGCGCTTATTCAGATTGCATGCGCAGGATGGTCTGCTGAGAAGTCGATATTCGGCTTCTCAGACTCAGTCGGCGAGCTTCTGCTCGCGGAGCTCTTGCTGTAAGCGCGGTTTTCGCGCTTATTTGTTCGGGCGCTCCTGAATAAGTACGTTTTCTGCGCTTATTCAGAACGAACGCGCAGGATGGTCTGCTGAGAAGTCGATTTTCGGCTTCTCAGACTCTGTCAGCGAGCTTCTGCTCGCGGAGCTCTCGCTGTAAGTGCGTTTTTCACGCTTATTTGTTCGGGCGCTCCTGAATAAGTGCGTTTTCTGCGCTTATTCAGATCGCATGCGCAGGACAGTATGACGAGAAGTTGTTTTCTGGCTTCTCAGGCTCTACCGAAGAGCTTCTGCTCGCAAAGCTCACACTGTAAGCGCGTTTTTCGCGCTTATTTGTTCCTTTAGAAGTGTGGTCGGAGACGTGTTGCATGGAGTTGAACGAGATAATCTCGTAAAACCGAGCTTACCTCCGCCCTGACCGAGTTAAGCTCGAAATCCGAGCCTAACTCTAATCGAAAACCGTGCTAAAGCCGGAATTATGTCAATCCCTGTTTCAAAGCTTCTCAAAGTGAGCTCGAAACGAGTTTATGTGCACTAAAGTAGAATTTTTTGTAGGAAATTTATGGTACAAAAGGATGAATTTTTTTGTAGCATTGGAATCCCTTTCAGTTTTTTATTCGCCAATAGGTTAGGTCTATGTAATCAAAACGTCTAGACCTTTACTCCTGAAATTCGCTTTTTTCCAATTAATGAGACACAAAACTACAAATAATACGAAGTATATAGTCATATTAAGCCCTTTTGACTGTAAAAATTTAACTGTTATGATAATGGTAAACTTGGGTATTGTTTAAGGAACCAAATACAAATATCGGTTAAAGGATGATTACACAGATGAGGAAGATATTCTCTGGTGAAAGTAAAGTCTTTTACTTGTACCGGTATATTTCGCTTGCAGGAACTTCGTTAGTGTATGCCATTGAGGATCGTGGCCCCCCGTTAAGTTTAAAAATAGGCATCATCTTGGTGTTATTCATCTTTGCCAAGTGGATTACGGACATGTATACCCAAAGTGGCCAAGCCTCTCGCACAATTAAAATAACCGTAGGCTTGGAAATGACCGGGATGATGATCCTGCATCTTCTAAGCGGCGGTATGGACAGTCCGTTCCTCTGGTGCGTATTCAATCCCGCATGGATGGCTGCCAGCTACCTCTCCTCTGTCTACTGCTGGTTCATGATGCTGAGTTACTTCTTATTCGTCACCGCATTTTCCTACTTTTTTACCAATGACCAGACGCAAACACTAGCCACTATGTTACTAAATGAAAATCGCTTTTACCTGATGCTATTATTCATGACCCTCTCTATTCAACTATTAGCTGGTGTCAAAAGTAGGCTTGAGATTGCGAACGCTCGAACCACGGAGACGATGGAGCATATGAAGTCGCTGTATCAAATCGTGGAAGCAGCTACGCATAGCGAATCAGAGAATTTGAAAATTATTTTTGCTGAATTTGCTCTAAAGCTGACCAAGCTCAGGATGTCCTTCTTCTGGGATGTCAATGGGAGTGGGAATGGCGGGCGCGATCATCTGATTACCCAGGGTGTCACGCCCGTTGGTGTAGAAGCTGCCCTGTCAACAGCTATTGAAGTTCATGCGGCCGAACTGCGACAGCTAGATAGTTGTATGGTGATGAGTCTTCCTGAGCATGGTGATTTTCTTGTGATTCCCATCAAGTCGTCGACCCGATTCTGGGGAGTGATGGGGGTTAAGGTTGAACGCTCCAGCTATGAGGAGGGTAGACATTGGTTCGTAAAACAGCTGTATTTTCTATCTGAGCTGTGCGCCGTCATTTTGGAGAGGCACCAGCTCGAGCGTATCGAGAACCAGCTGATGATTATCGAGGAGCAGAATCGGATTGCCGATGAGATGCACGACAGCGTCTCGCAGTACATTTTCGGAATTGTATATGCTGTACATTCGCTTAGTCGCAAATGGAAAGACATTTCAACAGATCAGATCAAGGAGCAGCTGCAAATTATCCAAGAGTCATCTGTAGCGGCATCTCAAGAGCTTCGTTCAACCATTTATAGTCTTAGCTCTCGGAAAAACGGCGGTGCTTTTTGGATCACAACCGTCAAATCTCATCTAGACAGCTTGTCCAAGCTGCACGCTGTGAAAGTAACCTTAAATGTGACTGGTGATGATCATGGTCTACAGGTCAATTATCAAAAGGCTTTGTTCAGAATCATATCGGAAGCAACTGGAAACGCCATTCGTCATGGCCGAAGCAGTCACATTAAGGTAGATCTCAGTATGAAGTCAGATGAGGTGAAGCTTTCGGTCTTGGATAACGGAAGTGGATTCAGTGTAGCAGAACGTCTGTCGGATCCTAAGGTATCTGGCCTTGGCGTGAACAACATGGAGCTGCTTGTTCAGTCTTTTGGCGGAACGATTAACATTCAGAGCACGAAAGGAAAAGGTACACATATTCAAGTGACCCTCCCATCCGGGCATCAGGATAAAAAGGAACTGAATGAACTTCAGATGATGGGCTAAACAAGGTCATGAAAGCTATTCCCATTCTAACGAAAGCTGGTGGTACTTTGAAAGTTATTATCGTAGATGATCATCCGTTGGTGCGAAAAGGATTGTCAGCTGTGCTAAAGCTTGAAGCTAACATCGAAATTTCTGGCGAATCGGAAACGGTGGAGCACGCATTGGAGCTAATTAAGGAAACGAAACCGGATCTGGCTATCGTGGATCTGAAGCTGGGGAATCGTTCTGGACTCGAAGTGGTTGAGATGATTAAAGATTCGCCATGCCGAAGTATCATTCTGACTTCATCGACCATGGAGCAAGATGTAAGAAGGGCTGAGGCTGTGGGTGCGGATGGTTATGTACTCAAAGAAGCGCTGCCAGAAGAATTGCTGCTTGCCATTAAATTGATTTTTAAAGGGAAAAAGTATTACGATCCAGGATTAATGGAAATGTTGTTCAAGAAAGAGGAAGAAGACAGCTTCAGTAAGCTTACGCCGAAGGAGCGGGAAGTGTTAATTGGTCTTGGAGAGGGCTTGTCCAATCAAGGAATGGCCAAGAAACTGATGGTAACCGAGTTCACAGTCAAGAAGCATGTAAGCCAAATTCTAAACAAGCTATGCGTCAACGATCGTACGCAAGCGGCTTTGTTAGCGCAATCCAAAGGACTAGTCAGCAGTTTTCAGTAAGCCATTTAAGCATGCATGGTCCGAAAGTATACCATCGCTTTATTACATATAGCCATTGGTGGATACACGAAATAGACCCAAAAAATTATAATATCGGGTAATATCATAATTCTGGGAATTCATATAGTATTTGTGTATAACCAACTAACTGACAAAAAGCGGCATTCTTCATTCCTTTTGATCGTAGAGTGCTTCACCTAGGCTATTGACTAGCTAACTCTGTCGAAAAGAGATTGTTGAATGCTCTGGCTAAAGGAGTGATTGAATGTCGGTTTAATTAGTGGGGGTACAGGTAAATAAAACGCTTTCATTGCAAATATCATAGCTTAAATTTTTAGGAAAAGCAAGACTGTATTCAACGATTTTTAACTATTTTTTTCGGGAGGGTACCATGGAGAAATCGATCTTAGATTACTTTGTACTCATTCGCAAAAAGCTGTGGATGATTGCGCTGTTCGTTCTTCTCTCGTGTCTGACAACGTTCTATGTCAGCAAGACATTCGTCGAGCCTGTTTACAAGGCGAACACACAAGTGCTGGTTAGCAGCACGTTCAAGAGTGAAGAGGCGATAGATCTTAACGATGTGTCGATGAACTTGAATTTAATTGAGAGCTACAAGGAAATCATCAAGTCGGATCATACGATTCAAATGATGCTGCAGAGTCACCCTGAATTTGGTATGACCCAAAAGGAACTGCTGAAGAATCTGAAGGTGAGCTCCACAGATAAAACACAAATTATCAAAATTGAGCTTGAGGATCATAGCTATGAAAAAGCGGTTGTGATTACTAAGACACTTGCAGATACGTTCATTAGTGAAGTGCCAAGCTTGATGAATATGAATAATGTTAAGATTCTTTCTAGTTCTGATGTTGCTGTGAAGCCGTTGCCTGTGAATTCCAGTGTTGTAATCAATCTTGCTTTGAGCTTCATTTTATCGGCGATGGCAGCTATTGGTGTATTCTTCTTCTTTGAAAATATCAATGACACGATTCGTTCTGAAAAAGAAGCCGAGCATATCGTTGGCCTGCCAGTACTCTCTTCCATCGGAACGATTAAAAAGGGTAAAGCAGCTAAACCTTCGCGTGCAAGAAGCAGAGAGGTAGGGGAAAAGGCATATGTCACAGCTAAGTAATGTTCTTGTGGCGGAATTGGATCCGATTTCGTCGGTCTCCGAAGCTTATCGTTCCTTGCGTACAGCGGTACGCTACAAAAAGGTTGTACCAGCAGGTCAAGGAATGGTGCTCATGGTTGCATCTCCCAAGACGCAAGAAGGCAAGACGACAACCCTAGCTAATCTGGCTATTACCTATGCTCAGGAAGGCAAGTCTGTCGTGGTCCTTGATTGTAATTTACGGCAACCAGCCCTGCATGAGATGTTTGGTGCTAAGAATTCGAAAGGCCTGGTCCACTTTTTAACTAAGGGGCTAACCGCCCAAGAAGTCATTACACCGACAGGAATCATCGGGCTTGATCTCATCGCCAGCGGTGGTCAACCGCTGAATCCATCCGAGTTGTTAGGATCCGCCCAAATGAATGCTTTGATGAACGAGCTCAAGATGAGGTATGAAGTCATTCTTATCGATTCGCCATCAACGCTTGACTATACAGATGCTTGTTTACTTTCTGAGTATAGTGACGGCGTGATGCTAGTTGCCAAAAATGGCAAGACGAAGCGAGAATGGGCGAAACAAGCGAGAACACAGTTAGAGCAGTCTGGAGCCAGAATGCTTGGCATTGTTTTCAACCAATAATTGCATATGTTGACGGATAGACTTTCCATAATCGGTAGGAGGATGAGAGAGATGAAAAAGGTGAAAAAAGCAATTATTCCGGCCGCAGGACTAGGAACGAGATTCCTGCCAGCTACGAAAGCAATGCCCAAAGAGATGCTCCCAATCATCAACAAGCCGACTATTCAATACATCGTGGAAGAAGCCATCGAATCCGGAATCGAAGATATTATTATTGTTACCGGCAAAGGGAAGAGGGCAATCGAAGATCACTTCGATAATGCTTTCGAGTTAGAAAACAAGCTGTTGGAAACAGGGAAACTGGAGCTTCTCAAGGAAGTTCAGCGCTCATCCAAGGTAGAGATTCATTACATTCGTCAAAAAGAACCCAAAGGTCTTGGACATGCAGTCTGGTGTGCAAGAAGGTTCATCGGGAATGAACCATTCGCTGTGCTGCTAGGCGATGATATTGTCACAGGGAAAGTGCCCTGCTTAAAACAGCTCATTCAGCAATATGAATTATCAGAAAATTCAGTCATTGGCGTACAAACCGTACCGCCAGAGCTTACCAATCGTTACGGCGTCATTGATCCAGGTGAGCAAAATAACCGCCTGTATCAAGTGAAAGACTTGGTTGAAAAACCAAAATTAGGCACAGCCCCTTCCAATCTTGCCATTATGGGTAGATATGTGTTCTCCCCTAAAATCTTTGAATTTTTGGAGCTTCAGGAGAAAGGCGCTGGCGGAGAAATTCAGCTGACAGACGCGATTCAGAAGCTTAATCAAATAGAACGAGTGCTAGCGTATCATTTTGACGGAATCCGTTATGATGTGGGTGAACGTCTTGGTTACATTCTAACGACAATGGCGTTCGCCTTGGAGAGTAAAGATCTTCGGCCCGATGTACTTGAAGCGATGGCTGCTATCCTTATCAAGGAGCAGTATGCACCAATTTTAGAGCATCTGGGAGGTGGAGACCATGAGCTTGCGCGAACTGCAGGAGGATTATGAGTATCTGGGACCTCAGAAAATTCCCCAGAAGAGCTACTACACGGCTACTACTCCTAGACCGCAAGAAGCGAAAAGCGCTGCTTCCTATTTGTTTGTAAAGCGGATGCTCGATATTATGCTGTCCATCATGGGCATTCTCTTCCTGACACCGTTATTTATCATCATTGCTATCTGGATTAAGGTGGAAGATCCTAAAGGCTCTGTTTTCTTCAAACAAAATCGAGTAGGTAAAGACGAAATACTGTTCCCGATGTATAAGTTTCGCTCGATGGTGTCCAATGCGGAAGAGCTGAAGCAGCAGTTGATGAGTCAGAATGAAGTTGAAGGCGCGATGTTTAAGATGAAGAATGATCCTCGCGTTACACGTGTAGGACGATTACTGCGCAAAACAAGTATAGATGAGTTACCACAATTGTGGAACGTACTCGTCGGTGACATGAGCTTGGTCGGACCAAGACCAGCTTTGCCGAATGAAGTTAGTGAGTATACACCATACGAGAAGAAGCGTTTGGCCGTTACACCTGGTTGCACGGGTTTATGGCAAGTCAGCGGACGAAGTAATTTAAGCTTCGAACAAATGGTTGAACTCGATTTGACTTACATCAGAGAACGAAGCATTTTCTATGATTTGAAAATCATCTTGAAAACAGTTTCGGTCCTTCTTGGCTCCAAAGATGCCTTTTAGAGATCAGAAGGGAAAGGAGTAACACCATCGTGCTAATTCATCCTAAACCAAGGGTATCCATTGTCATTTGTACCTATAATCGTGCGGATTTGCTTCAAATCACCTTGAACTCGTTACCTGCTTTAAAGGCTATAGACAAAGCTGAGATTCTCATTGTGGATAACAATTCCACAGATCATACGCGAGAGATCTCACAATCGTTTATTAAGCGTCAAGCAGGGGGTACGGATGTTCATTATCTATTTGAACAAACCCAAGGGCTTTCAGCTGCGCGAAATAGAGGTATTCAAGAAGCTAAGGGTGATATTGTCGCCTTTCTCGATGATGATGCAGTTCCTTGCATGGAATGGATTCGCACCATCATAGACACCTTGGATACTCGGCAAGATGTATATGCGATGGGAGGTGTGATTCGACCTCGTTTCGAAAGTGAACGGCCGAAATGGCTGATCGAAGAGCTGGAGCTGCCCTATACGATTGTTGACATGGGAGCAACTGTGCATGAATATCCGATGAACAGGCATCCCTTTGGCGCGAATATGGCGATTCGCAAATCCTTTCATGACAAGTACTTGTTCCCAACTGACTTAGGGAGGAAGGGGACACTGCTGCTGTCTGGAGAGGAATCCTGGATATTTGAGCAGATGAAGAAAGAAGGGAAGGCTATTCTTTATCAGCCTTCCATGGTGGTCGATCACTTCATCCCAGATAGCCGCTTGACGAAAGATTGGATCAAGAAGCGCTATTATTATCAAGGTGTTACGAATGGCTCGATGCATAAGAGTCAAATCAGCAAGATTGTTCTTCTCGGTAAAGTTGCCAGCAAGGTGCTCTATATTGCCGTAGATGCCTTGTTCGCGCGTACCGAAGGAAGAAAACTGCTGATTACATGCCGAATGCAAAGCATAAAAGGCACGTTAGACACGCTCAGTAGACGTGGAAAAATGCGCTTAATAGGGTGAGGATACTGATGACGCCAGATCTTTCAATTCAGAAAAAGCCAATGTATTACGGTGCGGTCTATGTACTTCTTGCAGTCATGGTGGGCGTAGCGGCTGCTTATCAGCCTCTGTTCAGTATCTTAGGGCTAGGCGTGCTTTTCTCATTCGTTTATGCCATTTACCAGCCGGAGAAAATGAGTTATCTAGTCCTGCTCTCAACCGCCATATCGATTAACTACATCGTCGAAGCGAATATGCCTGGGCTAGAGATTATTTCTCTTTATAAACTTGGGATTTTAATTCTGTTAGTTCCCAGCATGCTGCAAAACGGACTTCGATGGAAGTTCATCTATCCCATAGCAGCTATCGCCAGCATGTTATTCCTTACCATCTTCTTCTCAGATTGGCATCCAAGGCTGACGTTATCACTCACCTTGAAAGCATTTATCGGACTGGCGCTTCCCTTCTTTTTTCTCATGATTAAATGGAATAAAGGGACAGCGCAAAGGCATATCCGGATTATTTGTTTATTGCCATTGGTAAGTGTTGGAACTGGGGTGCTCCTTCAATTGGCTCATCTGTATTCGTTTCTCAATGTGGAGTTCACGGGAGCGATTCGGGTACAAGGGGCGAATATCGCACCCCATTTGGCGATGCTAGCTTTTCTAGGCATTACGGTTGCCTTAATAGAGACCAAACGCAATCCACTGCAAGCCAGGTTTTTTTATTGTACATTGGCTGCTAACTTTGCGATTCTGATCGCTACGGGAACTAGAGGACCTATCCTCGCCATGCTGGCCATGGCTGCTTACTATTTCTTCGATATGGTTAAGCAGTATATCAAAGGGAAGCTAATCTTAATAATCCCGCTACTATGTTCCTTGGCCTTGATCGGTGGAGCTGTCTATGTGCAGTGGGACAATATGACAAAGCGTTCGTTCGAACGCCAGACAGGTACAGGAATTGACTTGTCTGGAAGAACAGAAGCATGGAGCTACTTCTTAAAAGGGGTGAAAGATTCCCCCCTGACAGGTAGAGGGCTAGGTGCGGTTACCGTTGCGAATGACGGGAGTTTATATGAAGGTTTTGTGGTTCCCCATAACGAGTACATCCGCTTTTATTATGATGCTGGTTATATCGGATGCAGCCTGTTGTTTCTATCGTTACTAGTCTTATTTGGAATGATCTATCGAGTAATCCCGCAGAGAATTAAGATTTACTACGTGGCGTTCATCCTGGCGTTCTTTCTATATTCCTTGTCGGATAACACCTTATCTACTGTTCAATTCATCATTCCTTTTTGCTGGTATTTGAATAGCTTGTATATTCTGTCAACGACAAATTCGAAAAAAGAAGAAGTGATCTGATGAGTAGAGTGACTATGTTCGATGTTAATTTTGATAATTATGATTTTCTGGACTTGCTTGCCTATATGGATGAGGTCATACGCCAGAAAAGTCATTCTTACATTTTGACCTGTAATGTCGATCATTTAATCAAGCTCAGAAAGGATGCTGAGTTTCAGAAGGTGTATTCAGGTGCAGGTGCCATTGTTGCAGATGGTATGCCGATCATATGGGCATCGAAGATGCTCCGTAAACCGCTCAAGCAGAAGGTATCCGGATCCGACTTGTTCACAAAGTTAGGTGAAGCTTTTGCAAGCAGACAATACAAGCTTTTTTTCTTAGGATCAGCTGTCGGTATTCCGGAGCAAGCGGTAAAGAATCTGAAGCTCGTATTTCCAAATCTGAATATCGTTGGCTGTTATTCACCCTCCTATGGTTTCGAGAAGAAAAAAGAGGAGAATGAGCAAATTATTCAGATGCTAATTGATACGCAGCCTGACATTGTGTTTGTTGGCGTTGGCGCTCCGAAGCAGGAGAAGTGGATTTACCAGAACTATCTTCAGTACAAAGTCCCGATCTCTATTGGCGTAGGCGCAACATTCGATTTCATTTCGGGCACAGTGAAGAGAGCTCCGAACATTATGCAGAAAACAGGATTCGAATGGTTCTGGCGTCTTGCCCAAGAACCGCGAAGGTTATGGAAGCGTTACTTGGTTCACGATGCTATGTTTGCTGTCTTGCTATGGCGGGAAGTTGTTAAGCAATTCAAGATGAAACGGGAGGGGACGGGAATCAACAGTGGATGAAATAAGCAAAATGATTAAGCCCCCTTTTATCACGACGCAGGCTAGTCGGATGACAATCCTGTTGGTTGGAATGGCTTTGTTTGTCTCTTTACTCATCGGTTATTCTAGTGCAACCCTGGATCCTGAACTTAGTATACAGATCACAATCTTGTTGATGCTGCTGTTTCCTGCTTTTGTGATGGCTCTGATAGACTCGCGTCGATTGATTCCTTATATTCTGCTCGTTTGGGTCATATGCCCGGAGATCCGGAGAATCCAGGATTGGATGGAAGGTACGTACCATTCTGTCTCCTTGTTGAGTATTGCGCCACTGCTAACGAGTGCGGTAGTGATAATACCGGTCATCTCCAAGTTACATCAAATGGATTCTCGAATTAACAAAGCGCTGATTTATCTAGCGATTGTGCTGTTATACGGAAGTTTATATGGTATAGCGAAAAATGGCAGCGGAGCTTTATACGATTTAGCTAATTATTTTATTCCAATACTGTTAATCCCTTATGCAGCCTTGTCTAAATTTGATAGTAAAGCTCTAGATCGCTTACTTATAGCATTGTCTGATACCGCGATCTTGATTGCTGTTTATGGCATTATCCAATATGTGATGGTGCCGCCATGGGATGCTTTCTGGATGAATCATGTGGAGATGACTTCCATTGGAAAACCGCTTCCCTTGGAGATCCGAGTGTTCTCTACGCTGAATTCCCCAGGACCGGCAGGGACGTATCTGGCATCTGCACTTGCACCGATGATTCTGGATAAGAGGTGGCGGGGTTCGCTGGGTTGGCTTGGTGTTATTCTCGTAACGGTGGGACTGCTTATCACATTAGTGCGCTCTGCCTGGGTTATGTTGTTCATTGATATTGTCATTTACACAGCCGTTTCAGCTGGTAGACAAAAATGGAAATTAATTGCTCAATTAACAGCTGTAATTGGAGCCATGTATGTCATTATTCCAAAGCTTCCCGGTGCACAAGGGCTTGTGGATCGTTTGGGCACAATGACAGCTATACAAGACGATCATTCGTATAATGAAAGACTTGATTTCTTCCATACGGTTTTCCCCATGTTATTTGCTAAACCGCTAGGGTTAGGTCTAGGCAGTATCGGTGTCGGCACCAAGCTGAGTAACGGGGGAGCACTTGGCGAATATGGCATCTTCGATAATGGATTTGTTGCTGTGTTTCTAACCTTTGGTATCCTCGGAGGCTTGCTGTTCTTCTGGGCGCTATGGGTTGTCACTCGATTCCTCTTATCTCAAAAAAATGAAACGGACGGTTTGAATCTTTACAGTAAAATCGCGCTGTCCGCTTTGCTAGGAAGTATTATTTGTCTAGTTTTCGAAAATGGGTATACAGGTTTGAAAGGCTTTCTACTATGGATGGTCGTAGGAGTTGGAATTATGGCGCATCAAACGATCGTTCAAGAGAGGAGGCAAGTTTCGGATGCAGCAACCAGTCAACTTGAAAATAGTCCGCATAAAGCCTCTATTCGGCTTCATTAAAGCATTCTTTTCAAGCAAGAGTCATATCTCGGCTTCCATCAGAACGATGTTTTTCAGTGTACTAATCTTAGTGATTAATATGCTTACAGGTATTTTAACAGCACGATTTCTAGGACCATCCGGCCGTGGAGAGCAAGCGGCTATGGTCTTATGGTCTCAGTTTCTAGCCTTTAGTTTCACTTTCGGTCTGCCTTCCGCCATTATTTACAACGTGAAAAAGAACATGAAGGATTCCGCCAAGCTTTATTCGACCGCTGTTCTCATGGGTTTGACAGCAGGCATGCTTGCGATGAGCTTGGGGATACTGGTTTTACCCTATTGGCTCCGTACGTATTCAGACAGCGTGGTCCTTTTCTCCCAATGGTCCATGGTGCTCGTACCTCTCATCGTATTGTCTCAGATTAATAATGCGATGATGCAGGTGAGAGGCGAATATAAGCTGTTCAACCGTCTGCGCTTTCTTGTTCCGCTTAGTACGCTCATCGGCTTAGGGCTGCTAATCCTAACAAGAACAATGAATCCTTACACGTCAGCCGTGGCTTATCTCGCTCCGGCGGTTCCCTTTTACATATGGACGACAGTGCGCTTACTTAATCAATACAAATTCGTGATAAAGGATGCTTTTCAATCCTTTAAGACATTAATCCGGTACGGTATTGGATCTTACGGCAATGATTTAATGGGTAATGTCTCCTATTATATCGATCAAATTGTTATTATCGGTCTCCTTAATCCAACGGAGCTTGGACTGTATGCGGTGGCGGTAAGCCTTTCCCGTGTAGTCAACATTTTCTCTACATCCATTATCGTGGTGTTGTTCCCGAAAGCTTCGGGTTTACCTAAGGATAAAGTTGTTGAGATGACATTCCGTGTTTACAGGATCAGCACTTGTGTCGCTTTACTTTGCTCCATGATGATTATGCTGGTTGCACCTTTTGTAATGCCTTTACTGTATGGCCCTGATTTTAAGGAAGCGATCAGTGTTTTTCGAATGCTGCTCCTCGAAGTTTCCATCTCTGGTGGAACCATGGTTTTGGCTCAAGCGTTCATGGCATTAGGCAAGCCCAAGATTGTTACGATTCTGCAAGGGATTGGGCTGCTAATCGTCATCCCGTTACTAACGGTACTGATTCCGAAGTTCGGATTGTTCGGTGCGGGAATGGCCATATTATCATCGGGTTTACTGCGATTCGTCTTTATTCTACTTAATGTCAAATTCACCTTGAAGACGAAGCTTCCTAAATTATTGATTAATAAAGATGATGTGCGTTGGTTACTTTCAGCAATATCAGCATATAAAGCCAAATAATTTGTTTGAAACTGGGGGAGGGGCGAACGAAATGAGTCACTATAGTGACGCTGTGGGAGAGAATCGGATTTCTGTTGTCATCATTGCGCAAGACGATGAAACGAGAATAGCGAGTGCGATTGCCTCCTGCAAGCCTTTTGCAGACGAAATTGTTGTAATTGATGGCGGGAGCAAAGACGGAACAGTCCGTGTATCTGAGCAGTTGGGCTGCAAGGTATATGTGAACGCTTGGCCTGGTTATGCAAAGCAGCGTATTTATGGCAGTGATCAAGCTACCTATGATTGGATTTTCGTTATTGATACGGATGAGGTTGTTAGTGAACCTCTAGCAGCTTCGATCGTGAAGTTGAAAAGTGACTTGTCCGATCCGAGCAAAGCCTATGCTGTCTTGCGTATTGGTGACTTTCTAGGACGCTGGATGGGCAAGGGCGAGAAGCTTGTCCGTCTATATAACCGTACCGAAATTCAGTACCGGGAAAGTCTTGTTCATGAAACACCGGATGTCGCAAGTGAGAATATCGAGTATGTGCCAGGTGTTCTATGGCATTATGGTTTCCGCAGTATTCATGATCATATTCAGCGGTTTAATAAGTATACCGATCTGGAAGCCGAAGGCGCTGTTGCTGCGGGGAAACGATTTAGCTTGCTGCGAATGATCGTTCGCCCTCCCTTGCGATTTGTACAGAAATATATCGTTCATGGCCTGTATAGGAAGGGTATTCCGGGACTTGCGGTAGCCCTCTTCTGGGGAATATACGAATTCCTAGTATGTATGAAACAGTATGAGCTTGGGCTTGCTCGGAAAAGAGTGAAACAGTCCCAAGAGCCAATTAAGGAGGGGAAAGCTTATGCTACACTGCAATAGTTTGCGGATCCTGTGTACCGGAATGGGTTGGCCATCTGCACAGCCTGGAGGACTAAACACTTATTTCAAACATATTTGCGAAAGCTTAGCTACCCGTCATGAGCTGGAGGCGCTGGTATGCAGTGCGAATAAGCCGGTCGTTCAAGATGACCTCCGCGTCACGAACGTAGCCGTCACCGATTTGAAGTTAAGTAAAAGACGAGATGCGTTTCGGAAGCACGCAGCTGAACTGATGAATGGGCAGGACATCGATATCGTTTATTCCCACTTTGCTCCCTATAGTATAGGAGTTGCCATGGAAGCCAAAGCGCGAAATATACCGGTGGTGATGACGTTTCATGGTCCTTGGAGTGAGGAAATTAGGCTCGAAGGCAAGGGACTTAAGCATCGAATCAAAACAATGATCGCCAAGAGCTGGGAGATGAAAGCTTATCGGCTGGCAGATGCATTCATTGTATTAAGTGAAACCTTCCGAGATATTCTTCATCACCAATACGGTGTCCCGCTTTCAAAGATTCACATCATACCAGGCGGAGCTGATGTTGCCCGGTTCAAGCCGGCTGTGAATCGCACAGCGATAAGAAAGAAATTGCAGCTGGAGGAAGGGACGACAGCGGTGTTGACCTTAAGAAGATTAGTCAACCGAATGGGTCTTCTTCAATTACTGGAAGCTTGGAAAGAGGTTGCGAGAACGATTCCGGATGCCGTGCTGTTCATCGGTGGCAAAGGGCCGCTGCAAGGAGAACTGGAAAGCCGAATTGCTGAATATGGTCTCCAGTCTCGCGTTCGAATGCTGGGCTACATCCCCGATGGCGAGCTTGCTGATTATTATCAGGCTGCTGATCTGTTCGTTGTACCTTCTCAAGCGTTGGAAGGCTTCGGATTAATTACCGTAGAAGCAATGGCCGCCGGGGTACCAGTCATGGCAACACCGATTGGAGGCAATCGTGAAATTCTTCAGAAATACCGACCAGATATGCTGTTTGCAGGTAAAAGCAGCCAAGATATGGCTTCTGGATTAATTCGCTTATTGCGGCATCGTGAAATGTGGCCAACTGCAGAGCAATGCAGAAGCCATGTGTTGGAGAATTACACCTGGGATCGTGTATCCAAACAGGTAGATAGTGTATTTAATCACGTAATCGATCAGCATTTGATTGCTTACGGCGGCAATCGTCAGGTAAGCGCTGGGAAGAAAGGAGGACGTGAACAGGATGAGGGTAGCTTATTTGGATCATACCGCTAGATGGAGCGGGGGAGAAGTCGCACTTTATAACATTATTACCCATCTCGGAAACGAAGTAGACCCATTAGTTATCGTGGCTGAAGAGGGAGCGCTTGTAGATCGCTTAAGAGAAAAAGGTATCGACGTTCGCGTTCTGCCATTAAGTGATAAGGTACGCAATCGCAACCGGAATGCGTTGAATTTGCAAGCAGTATCGGCCGCTTTTGAGCTTCTCACCTATGGGAAGAGGCTTTCCAAATTATTGAAAGCAGAACAAGTCGTCTGTGTACATACCAATTCGTTAAAATCTGCTTTTTATGGAGCTGTAGCTGCTAAATTGGCAGGCATTCCTCTTATCTGGCATATCCGGGACCATATCGGAGTTCCGTACTTGAAACCGATCGTCGCTCAGGCGATACGATTGATGTCCCGCTTGCTGCCAAACGGCGTCATAGCGAATTCTAATTCAACCTTGAATGCTCTGCATTTGCCGAAATCGAAAAAAACGTTAGTTGTTTACTCAGCTTTCGCAAAAACGAAGAATTCAGGGATTGCTGTAGAGAAAAAATGGATGAAGCCCTACGTTGTTTTGCTAGTTGGCAGGCTGGCGGAGTGGAAAGGCCAACATATTTTACTCGAAGCTGCCAAATCGTTTCTACCCGATCAGCAGGTTCAGTTCTGGTTAGCCGGGGATGCCTTGTTCGGGGAAGACGCGTATAAGCAGCAGCTGCTTCAGCAAATGGCCGATGACAAGCTGTACAATGTCACCTTATTGGGACATGTGGATGACATTCAAACATTAATGCAGCAAGCGGACCTTCTGGTGCATACTTCTATAACTCCTGAGCCATTTGGTCAGGTCATTGTAGAAGGTATGGCGGCTGGATTACCCGTAATTGCTTCTAATGAAGGCGGTCCGACTGAAACGGTTGTAAATGGCGAAACGGGACTTCTCATTACGCCCGGTGATCCCGCTTTGCTTGCCAATTCCATACGCTACCTGCTGGAGAATCCAGAGATGCGGCGCAGAATGAGTGAGAATGGTATAAAACGCGTGGAACAACATTTTGTCATCGAACGAACTGTTACCCAAATCACTCATTACTATGCAGGTTTAATTGCTAACTCGTAATTATCCGCTAGTAAATAAAGGATGGATCAAATGAAAATAGCAATCGCGCATGATTATTTGGTTCAAATGGGCGGGGCCGAAAGAGTGGTTGAGGTCTTTCACCAAATGTACCCGAGTGCTCCCATCTATACGACCATGTTTAGCAATAATCGCCTGCTCGACGAGCTAAGAGATGCGGATATACGGGCTTCCTGGTTGCAAAAAATGCCAGGTGGTAAAAGCCATTTTAAAGAAATGCTCCCCCTATACCCGTTTGCGATTAAGGATTTTGATTTCCGAGAATTCGATATCGTGCTTAGCTCAAGCAGCGCTTTCATGAAAAGTATTCAGGTTCCAAAGGATACGTTTCACCTCTGTTACTGCCATACACCGATGCGATTCGCTTGGGATTATGACACGTATATGGAGCGACAAAGCAATTCAAGTGTGATGAAGCGGCTTTTGAAGATTTATATCGATAGGCTTAAGCAATGGGATCAAAAAACGTCGGCTAATGTGAATCAATTTATCGCTAATTCCTCCGTCGTAAAAAATCGCATTCGAAATTATTACCAACGCGATTCCGATGTTATTTTTCCTCCGATTAATACGTCGCGATTTCACAGCTCATCTTCCATTGATGATTATTATTTAATTGTATCGAGACTTGTTTCGTACAAGCGAATTGATCTGGCGGTAGAAGCATTTAATCGAAATGGACTGCCTTTATACATCGTTGGAGAAGGACCCGACATGGTGAGGCTTAAGGCAATGGCCAAAGGGAATATCCGTTTCCTGGGAAGGCTGGATGACGGTTCGGTCACACAAATGATGGCGCAGTGCCGAGCATTAATCTTTCCTGGTGAGGAGGACTTCGGCATTACTCCGCTGGAAGCGAATGCTGCCGGAAGACCCGTTGTTGCCTATCAGGCAGGAGGTGCGCTAGATACGATTGTGCCTCATGTGAATGGTGTGTTCTTCAAACGGCAAGAGGTAGAAGATCTGCTGCTTGCGATTCAGGAAGTGGAAAACCATGCATGGGATGTAAGGCAAATCGTGCAGCACGCGCAGAAATTTGATGAGAAAACATTCATGGATAAACTAAAAGACTACATGGGTAAGGCTTACCAACAATTCAGAGAGGGGCATTAATCGTATGGATATTGCAGTAATCGGGACGGGGTATGTGGGGTTAGTTTCCGGGGTATGCTTCGCTGAAGTGGGCAATAACGTAATCTGTGTGGATTACGATGAACAGAAAATTGAAAAGCTGCAAAACCTGATATCTCCGATCTATGAACCTGGTATTGAACAACTGATGGAGAAGAATCTCAATGCCGGTCGGTTGGCCTTTACCTCTGATTTGGCACAAGCCATCAGCCAATCCGAACTCATTATCATTGCGGTAGGCACACCTTCTTTACCAAATGGAGAGGCTAATCTGGCGTATATCGAGCAAGCGGCCATGGAAATCGGGAAGGCGATGAACAGCTATAAAATCATTGCAACGAAAAGCACTGTTCCTGTTGGTACGAACGAGCATATTCAAATGATTATTGCCATGAATACGTTGCAGTCTTTCGACGTCGTATCGATTCCAGAGTTTCTTCGGGAAGGCTCGGCGATCGACGATACCCTTCATCCGGATCGGATTGTCCTCGGGATTGAGAATCCAAGCTTAGCCGCACCTCTCACTGAGCTGCACCGTTCATTTACTGATCAAATTTTCGTTACAAGTATTCGCAGCGCAGAGATGATCAAGTATGCTTCTAATGCTTTTCTGGCGACCAAAATTTCTTTTATTAATGAAATATCCAACATTTGCGAGAAAGTTGGCGCAGATGTCACCGAGGTTGCCAAAGGAATGGGGCAAGATAAGCGAATTGGCTCTTCCTTCCTGAGTGCGGGTATCGGCTACGGGGGTTCTTGTTTTCCCAAGGATACAGACGCGTTGATTCAAATTGCTGGCAATGTCGACTATGAGTTTCAATTGTTAAAGTCGGTTGTCGAGGTGAATAAATCGCAGCGTTATAAAGTGATTTCCAAGCTGGAGGCGTCCCTCGGTCCACTAAGCGGCAAATCCATTGGCATCTGGGGATTGTCTTTTAAACCGAATACGGATGACATTCGTTATGCGCCATCCATCGAAATCGTTGAAACCCTGATTCGTGCGGGAGCACGGCTGAAGCTGTATGATCCCATTGCAATGGAGAAATTTAGGGAACGTATCGACCATCCGGCGATTCAGTGGTGTGAGAATGCCCTGGAGGCAGCCACGGGGTCCGACGCCATTTGTTTACTTACGGATTGGGAAGAATTCAAAGTGGTTCCATTGTCACAGCTCATTTTTGTCATGGAGCAGCCAATTCTTATTGATGGTCGCAATGTGTTTAGCAAAGAGCAGGTTCAGGGAACTGGGCTCAAATATTATTCCGTCGGGAGACCTGACTTGATCGGAGCATCCCGTCCAAAAGCGCTGGCTAGATAATTGTCAAATAAACCGAGTGGAGCGTGGTATTCATGAAATTGGTTCTTCTTTCCGGCGGGTCGGGTAAACGACTGTGGCCATTGTCCAATGATTCCAGATCTAAGCAATTCTTAAGGGTACTTGAAGATGCTGAAGGCAGAAGCGAATCCATGGTTCAACGTGTATGGAGACAACTGCAGAATACGGGCCTCGGCGATGATGCTTACTTAGCAACGAACCGCTCCCAGGTAGAAATGATCATAAGTCAATTGGGTGGCGATGCCCCGCTTATAGTCGAGCCTGAGAGAAGAGATACCTTCCCTGCAATCGCGCTTGCTGCTGCTTATATGTATGATGTCGAAAGTTTGCCCCTGAACACAGTGATTACGGTGTTACCGGTAGATCCGTATGTCGATGAGGCTTTCTTTCAGAAAATTAAGCAGCTTGAGTATGTTCTGCACGAAACGGATGCGAATTTGGCACTAATGGGCGTTGTTCCAACGGTTCCGTCTGAGAAATACGGGTATATCGTTCCCTCTGACAAACGCAGAGAAGGGTCAGAAGCTCTTCATGTCAACCATTTTGCTGAAAAGCCGAATCGTGAACAAGCGGCGGCCTTGATTGAGCAGAAGGCGCTTTGGAACTGCGGTGTCTTCGCTTTCCGACTAGGCTATCTCATTGAAGTCATGGTGGAGAAGGGCATCCCGATTCAGTATGAAGAAATGCTTAAAAACTATCATAGATTAACGAAAATTAGCTTTGACTACGAAGTCGTAGAGAAGGAAGCTAGCTGTGTTGTCGTACCTTACGACGGCTATTGGAAAGACCTTGGCACCTGGAATACACTGACAGAGGAAATGAGTCGATCCCAAATCGGAACGGGCATCGTGACTGAGGATTCCGAGAATACCCATTTGATTAATGAGCTAGATATTCCAGTTACGGTGATTGGGATTAAGGACGCCGTCATTGCTGTCAGTCCTGACGGTATTCTAGTAACGAGCAAGTCGGAAAGTCCTCGCATTAAGGAAGTTATGAATAAAATTGAACATCGTCCGATGTATGAGGAGCGCAGGTGGGGACGTTATCGCGTGATTGACTATGTCAAATATGCGGAAGATAATGAGGTGCTGACCAAACGGATTCTCGTTCATGCAGGTAAAAATATAAGCTATCAGCTGCATTATAAACGCAGTGAAGTGTGGACGATCGTAAGCGGCGTTGCGGATATTGTCATTAATGACAAGCTCTATCAAGTGAAGCCTGGTGATGTCGTTCGAATTCCAGATGGAACTAGGCACAGCATTCGAGCCATAACGGATGTTGAATTTATCGAGGTCCAAAGCGGATCCGAATTAGTTGAAGAAGACACGGTTCGTATTTGTATGGCATGGAAGGATATCCCCCTTCACCAATTTATTTAAGATTTGTTTTGAAACAACGAACCGCCTTCTATTCGACTTTGGCGAATGGAAGGCGATTCCTTGTTTGAAAGCATAACTGAAATTGGAAAAACTTTCAAAACATTTATATAATGCTTATACAAATCTAATATATGACCTGTATGGTAGATTAAGCAGGATGAACACGTGTGTTAGAAGCGTAAATCGGGGTTCATTGTGTCAATCTACGATACTGGAGGAAAGATGATGATCGATTTTTTTGGAAAGGTGGGTGTGCGTAAGAAGGTGGTTTCCTTATTGTTTCTACTCTCTTTGCTAGCACCGAATTTCTTGCTTCACCCGAACGTAACGAATGCGTCAGTTGTTCCTATCAACTCACAAGCTACGTACGAGGCTAAGGCAGTACTGCAGCATTTGTACGCCATTTCGGGTGTAAGTATTATTAGCGGACAGCATGATTACCTAGAAAGCCCGGATGAATGGACGAATCAAGTCAAAGGCTTGACTGGTAAATATCCGGGTCTTCATGGTTATGAATTCGGTGCTATTGCGGATCAATCAGAAAGTCAATTGGCAGATCAAAGACAAAAGGTGGTTAATAGTGCGATTGCGTGGAATCAGGCTGGCGGTCTGGTAACGATATCATTTCATGAAAGTATTCCGGGAACGTGCCTCTGCTGGTCAAATGTAAAGAAGGAAATGAACCAAGCCGATTTTGATAAGTACGTTACGCCAGGTACTCCCCAGTACGCGCAATTGCTTGCAGATCTCGATAAAGCTGCCCTGTACTTAGGGAAACTTAGAGATGCAGGTGTTCCTGTCTTATGGCGCCCCTATCATGAAATGAATGGTAATTGGTTCTGGTGGGGCAAGAAGAGCAACTTTCCTGCCTTATGGAATATCATGTACGACCGCTTCGTTAATGTGCATAAGTTGAACAATTTGCTTTGGGTGTGGAGTCCGAATGCACCGAATGCATGGTCTGACTCGTATACAGCCACTTATCCTGGAGAAAATAAGGTGGATGTACTCGCCGTTGATATCTATGACAATGATTACCATTCGGATTATTACACCAAAATTGTGGAATTGGCTAATGGTAAGCCTGTAGCCGTGGGAGAAAATGGTGAGCTGCCTAGCGGCACTATTTTGAATGAACAGCCCAAATGGGCCTATTTGATGACATGGGGCAAAATGCTGGCTGAAAATAATAACCTACAAGAAATTGAATCCTTCTATACGAATACCAAATTACTGACAAGAGAGTCTCTTCAAGCTATTAAAGCACCTATCTCACAACAACCTGTCTTACAGGATGAGAGATACGGGTTGCGAGCGGAATATTACGATAATAAGGATTTGACCGCGCTGAAGGAAACGAAGGAAGATGCCAAGATTGATTTCAATTGGTCCACAGCGGCGCCCTTCCCTTCTATGCAAGCAGATACGTTTTCCGTGAGATGGACGGGTAAACTTAAGCCCAAATATACGGAAACCTATAAGATTTCTACCTTAAGTGACGATGGCATCCGAGTTTGGGTGAATGGCGTGTTGGTTATTGATAGTTGGTTTAATCAAAGCTGGGTGGAACGATCCGGAAGCATTGCACTAACCGCTGGCGTGCCTGTTGATTTGAAAGTCGAATATTATGATAATACGAATGGTGCTGTTGCTAAAGTCATGTGGACGAGCCCGTCCCAAGTGAAAGAAATTATTCCCGCGAGTGTCCTATTACTTCCTTGATGGTTGAGAGGTATCTAACATGATGAGATATGTGATTGTACCAACTGCCTTATTGATCTTACTGATCCTGACCTCGGCTTCGAATAACTACAATGCATCGGCAAAAACAGATTTTGTAAACGTGATGGCAGTTTCCAATCAGATTGGCAATCAAATATGGATGTTGGGCAATCAGAACGATTCCTATTTGGAGTTTGGAAACGAAAGCGCGGGACAGAGCAGCTACACCGTAACGCCCGACTTGAAGCAGACGGATGCTTGGGACACGGTGCCTCAAGGTCTTAATAAATCCTTGAATCCTACCTTTGCGATCAACTTCCCGCTCACTGAAATACCTGAATATGGTGTTCATTTCCGAGTTCGAATTCTGGATGCTCACAAAGCCATTCCTCAGATGGCGGTTTTCTCTAACAAGATGCTTTCTGGCATCATCCAGATTGCTGGAGTTGGGGGGACAACAAGTACTTACCCGTACAAGAAATTATATGAGCTATATATCCCTAAGGAGCAGCTGCAGCTGGGAAATAACGAATTGAAGCTGTCAGCCTTAGGCTGTTTGTATTGTACGGCAGAGGAGAATAAATTTCTCTGGTGGAAATGGGATTACCTAGCACTTGATGCGCTGTCCTCACCTGCAGCAGAACCGATTCATGGGAGATATGTGGAATCTGGTACGAAGGTAAGCAATCTGTCATTCTACTATGATCAGGGAGCAGTAAGGCACCTTCCTTATGTTTTGAAATGGTTAGGAATCGCCTACAGCGGCAATGTGATGAGGGTAGATTGTGCGACAGATGTGAAGATGGGGTGTTCGTCGATCAAATCTTATTACGAAACCCTGCGTGATTACAATACTGGAGCGGTAGCTCTTCATCTGCATACAGGAAATATTAAGCTGAAAGAAGATGGCACACTGCCTGCAGATGCAGAGAATAAATTATTGGATTATGTGAAGCAGTATGGGTCCATGTTTCAATACTATGAGATTGATAATGAACCAGGCCTGTTCAATCGCTCCAAAGGGGTGAATCTAGCCATTGCGAAGTGGTTAAAAACCCATCTACCTGAGCTTGCTCCTCATGTGAAAACAGTGGCTCCCGGTTGGGCATATGCACCTAAGTACAACATTAGATCATGTAGAAATCAAACCTCGTCTGGCATGTTTAAATGTGGAGAACCCGACGGGTGGGAAGACGATTCGGAGCAGCGAATGGAGCTAGAAGAGTTGACAGATTTAACGAATGGGCATGCTTACGGAAATTCGTATTCCGATAATAAGGATGGAAGCTTCTTAGAAAATCTGCAAACATTCGGAGGGGCAGAGGATGGCCTTAAGAAACTAATGTTGAATACGGAGTATGGAACTTCAGATAGCCATATGGATCCCAAAGAATTCGGTGCTACGCAGCCCCAATCGGCGGTCTTCGATCGCATTATGAGGGCTCATATCGGATATGCCGATATATTTATGCAGCATGCAGCCTTTTATCCGCAATATGCCTTGTTTGAGTCGGGGATTGATTTGAATAATCAAAACCCAGCGCAAATGAAGATTCATAAGAACTTAACGGACAAAGATACGCGGGTTGGGGTTATGCGCAGGTTGAATCTAGCCTATGCCACGCATGGGAAACCGCTAGTTTACGAACTTACCAACAAGTCTGAGTTAGCTGATAAGCTTGTTTATTTTCGCGGCGTGGATACATCGACATTGCCTGCACTCCCAGGATCAGGAGCAAAGTCGGACAAAATTCTGCTTAACTTTGTAAATTTTGGGACGAGTACGCAAACAATACACGCCAAAGTAACTATGCCCGAAGCTGCTTTGTATGAAGGAGAAAGATTCGGAGCGGGTGATACCTATGAAACAGCTCGTACGTATTTGACAGGACTGCAAGCAGCCCCTGAGCTTGAATTCAAGGAAACGCTGCTTCCGGGTGAAGCTGTGCAGTATATCTTGACACGGACTGATGGGGTAAAACCTATTGCACCTGCGTGGATTCAGGCAAAGCCTATAGAGAATCATGCGATTGAGCTTAGCTGGAAAGAATCAGAAGGAGCACATAGTTATGATGTTTTACGAAAAATAGGTACGGGTGAGGGCAGTTACGAAGTGATCGCTGAACAAGTGCCAGAAACTAGTTTTGCCGATACGGATACGTTGGTTGGAAACAAATACACGTATCAGATCAGAGTTTCAGGCTCAGAAGAGGTTTCGCAAGCGGCAACGGCGACGACTACCGATGTAGTTGCCCTGAACCGGGCAGAATGGGGAGTAACCAGCAGTTCTGGCAAACCTCAAGGTGCGATTGATGGCAGTCCCTATACGCGCTGGGATACAGGGATAGCTCAAGTACCCGGGCAATTTTATCAAATTGATATGAAGAACTCGTTCACAATCAACAAAATTGTGCTGAGAAGTGAGAACTCGCCGAATGATTTTCCAAGGAAGTATGAAGTATATGTATCTACTGACGGCTTCAATTGGGGAACTTCAGTCGCATCGGGTGTTGGCACAAGCGTACTAGAAATCAACTTCAATCCACAAAATGCGCGATACGTCAAGATTGTCCAGACAGTGAAAGCAGGGAATTATTGGTCCATTCATGATCTGCAAATTTACGGTCACAAAACGGATTGACAGAAGCTTATCACGATCAGCAGTGAAGGAAGGGCAGCTACTCCGAAGGAGAGCTGTTTTTTTGTAGCCACTTTAGAAAGTATAAGTTTTGGTTCCCGAAAACCAACCGCTTTCTTACTAGGTCACTCATTTTTGAATGGCCTCGATAGAGGTTTAAGTAAGAGAGCTGAAATTCTCGATCAAGGACGTAAGGTCCTAGATAAAGTGAGCGACATTTATGAGCGGGAGTTCACACTCCAGCACTAACGGAATACACTTAGATTAGATTAAATTTAACAACGGTGTGACGAGGAGGGGTACAGTTGAGATATACAGTGCAATATCTACCTCTAAGTAAGATTAAGCCGGAAAGTATCGCTGCTAAGACCTCACTAAGAAATAAGGAGTTTAAAAAAGTTGCACAAGATCTAATGCATCTGTTGATTGTGCGAAAAAGCAGAAAAGAAGGTGGTTACGTCATCCTGGGCGGACATCATCATTTCGATTTCCTCAAAAAGCATACAAAAAAAAGTTCTGCTGTATGTCTTGTAGATGAAGGAAAGATTTCTGCAAGTGTAGGTACACTTATTAATCGTTTCAGGAAACGACAACTACCTTATGAGGTTCCTTACATTACACCAGATAAGATTGCAGTTAACAGCTGGTCTATCATTCGTACTTTTCTGAAAAGGGAGCCCCGCTTTCGAAGGCTTTCTCGAAGACAGCAATTGAAGGTACTCCGGCTTGGTATTCAATATAGGAAAACAACCATACAATCCATGCAAGCAAAAGTAGAAGATCTTTTAAAAAAGATAGTGCACTGATGAGATAAGTCAAACAGGGAATTTAGTTGAATAAAGTACGATATAAACGAGTAAGGAGCTGCCGCGGGCAGCTCCTTACTTTTTCACGAACATGTGGCAGTATTGCTTATTGATTTATCCAATTGGATAATTCCCGTTATTCCTTCACATACGTACGGATAAATTGAGCTACTTCGCGGTCATACCTTACCTGATCAGAATGTCGAGCCAGGCCATGTCCGGCACCGGGTACGATCAATAATTGTTTCGCCGAGGGTCCGTTCTTGAACAATTCGTATACCATCTCGGTCGGCACCCTTTCATTTTACATGTTACCGAGTTAAATCAACTTTGATTAAGTGGATTATGAAAGCAACTTCATCTCTTTTAATTTGTCGAAAATGATTTGGCAAACAGGAGATACGCGATCCCGGTCAGTATAGTTTAACCAAACTAATTCATCTATCTCAGAAGCTGGACTCAGATCTCCATCAAAATCCGCCGTATAACATGTCATTTTTACTTGCGTACCTTCCGATTTACCATGGGCTTGAGCTTCGAATGTTCCAAAATGCAAGACGGTTTCTGGATTTATATGAACGGATAATTCCTCTTCTATTTCTCGTAAAAGAGTTTCGATATCGGTTTCATCGGGCTCCCTTTTTCCTCCCGGTAAATAATAGGTGTCTTTTCCTTTGGAACGAGCGCTTAATATTTGACCATTAACAACATATATCCATGCAATCTTATCAATTATTGTAGTCATCCAGATCTCCCTTATCTTATTTTTCTGAAATTATAGCATAACGGAATACAAGAGTGTACTTATTGATCAGGCTGCTGCGGCGGGCTGTTGACTATAATTGAAGTAGCGGGAGATTAGTTATGAAAAAGGTATTTCAACTGGTTATACCGAAATAGAACATATTGTAAGATGGGCAAGGAAATGGGCTAACGATTGCCATACTTTATGGCTAAATAAAAAGGTCAACCAGTAAAAATTGGCTGACCTCTTAATACGATGCTCTATGCTTTGATTTTGGACCAGTGAGTAGGTCGAGTGAGCGATGGTGGCAACTTGGTGTCGCCATCGCCTTTCGCCGCGTTGAGTTGGGCTTGGGTGAGAAAGATACTGTCAGTGAGGTTGGCACCACTAAGATCAGCATCCCGGAAATCAGCCCCGATAAGGTCAGCCACTCTCAGGTCGGCACCTCTGAGGTTAGCTGCAATAAGGTAGGCCCCTCTCAAATTAGCTCCTCTGAGATCGGCACCTTTGAGATTAGCTCCGATAAGGTCGGCTCCACGACCGTAGGTCTTCTGGCGCCCAGCGGGTTTCTTCTGCTTGCGCAGGGCTTCGGCTCGCACGAGTTCGCTCGTCCGCAGAAGCAGAACATTGACATCGGCTCGGTGTACTGCCACGTCTAGTTCCATGAGAGAGTCGGCACTAAGGTGAGTGAGGCGTTCCGTTTCGTCGAGCGCTAAGCTCAGTTCACCGTGGATAGGACTGGCCGGCTGCAATGTTAGTGCTTCGGTCAGATACCAGAGCAGCTCATGGAGTTGACGCATGATCGGGAACACCTCGAACATTTGCTTAGCGGAACTTGGGACTTGACGCCAGTCGTTTCCGCCGAAGGTGACATGGGAAACCTTTTGCCCCGCGCCGAAGCAGTCATAAACCGTACAACCTCGAAAGCCCAGCTGCCTGAGGTTAGTGTGAACGCCGCAGCGGAAGTCCGATTGCAGGTTAGGGCAGGGCTGGCCGGCGTCTTTGTCGATCGCGAAGTCAGATGAAGCTGCGTAAGGCAGTGCGACACAGCACAAGCCGAAGCAATTCTCGCAGTCAGATTGTAAACTGAGAGGATTCCTGCCGTTTAAAGTTTCTGCATATTCGTGATTCTCAGACAATGTTGTCCTCCTTCCGCTACACCATATTCTCATACTTGTCTATTTTAATCAGCAAGGCTATGGGATGGTCATAGAATGTTTTTTATGTATGAAAAATGAGTAATTTCTTCAATCCTATTATAGTATTACTGAATTTTTTTTCTGTCAATCTATGCCTATGACTAGGAGCTAGTTGGAGATAGTGGAATTCTCCCAGGATATTGGCTCCAACAAGAATATCAAAATGAGAGTGGGTTCTCAAAAAAAGGAGTAGATACCTATCCGCAGTAATTGGTTCGTTAATAATTATGATAGATTAATGAAACCCTTGGAGACTAAAAGATTTATAGATATTCGCTCCAACTTAATTAATAAAGCAAAGGGAGAAGTTTTGGAAATCGGATGCGGAACAGGGATTAATTTCAGCTTCTATAAGGACGTAACTGTAACAGCAATTGAACCGAATCCAGTTCTAAGGAAGACCTCGTATGAGCGAGCTTCCGAAGCTAAAACCCCTATCCATGTAATTGAAGGTAATGCTGAGCAATTGTCATTTTCAGATCATTCATTTGATACTGTGGTTGGGACGCTAGTTTTATGTACAATACCAAACCCAGTAAAAGCGATTAGAGAAATTAGTAGAGTGTGTAAGCCTACGGGAACAATTCTATTATTTGAGCATGTTCGACATGAAAATGCCATATTGGGGAAGTTACAAGATCTCCTGTCACCGGTATGGAAGAGAGCTTGTGATGGTTGTCATTTGAATAGAGATACGATTCATTTACTGAAAGAAGAAGAGATAGAGATAATTGAAATAAATAAACATTTAGGAGACATTTTTGTAACAATTGAAGCTAGAAAAAAACAGAAGTGAGTATAAGTGACTCCGTGTAACCATGTTAAGGCGGCAGTGAATCATATTATTAATAATTTTTTGAAAATCCTAACTGTAATAAAGGTTTTTTTCCATTAGAGACGAATTAGCCTACAATCACTTGTTTGAAGTAAGGGGATGTTTACTCTTGAAATTGAAAGAACATCTAATCGATTCCTTTATGAATTTAACCTCAGACGGCATTGTCGTCGTTGATGTTAATGGAAAAGTGTTAGAGGTGAATAAGAAGTTTGAAGAATTACATGGCTGGACAAGAGAAGAAGTGATCGGGAAAGTATTGCCGATGACTCCAGATAAATATAAGGGAGATGCTCTTCGGCTATACCAGTCTTTAATAAATGGGGGGCAAAGTTCGGATTTCGAAGCGTTAAAACTAAGAAAAGATGGATCTACCTTTTATGCGAATGTTACGGTCTCACCAATGAAAGATAACGAAGGAGTTGTTATTGGGTTTATTGGTGTGGAAAGGGATATTAGTGAAAAGAAAAGAGCCGATGAGGAGCTTTTAGAAAGAGAAAAACAATTTAGAAGGTTGATTAAACTTAATCCAGAACCCATTGCTCTGCATAACGATGGTATCATCCAGTTTGTGAATGATGCCTGTTGTATGCTGTTTGGTGGTGTTGCTTCAGATGACTTCAAGGGGAAATCAATCTATGATTTTTTCTGTATAAGTGACAAGGAGTTCATTTTGGAGCGGCTTCAGTATGTGATGCAGTCGGATTCTTATACGGAGTTTATGGAGATAAAGCTGCAAAAATTAGATGGAACTTTTTTTGATGCCGAAATATCCTCCATTTATGTCCACAAAAACATGGGGTTTCCTGTCGTACAGACCGTGATACGTGATCTCACTGAGCGCAAAAAGTCTGAAGAAGCCATTATTAGATCAGAAAAACTGTCGCTCATTGGTCAATTGGCAGCTGGGATCGCACATGATATACGTAATCCTTTAACGTCTTTGAAAGGTTTTGTGAAATTACTAAAGGCGAAAAATGCAGACTACGTTGATGTCATGTTGGAAGAATTAGAGCATATTAATTATGTTGTTAATGAATTTATGACTCTGGCAAAACCACATCTGAATTGTTACATGGAGAGTACGTCCCTAGGACTTGTCAAAAGTGTGGTTGGTTTTCTGCAGCCTCATGCCCATCTCTACAACGTTCAAATACATATAGATATGGATCCAGATATACCCGCCATTTATTGTAACCCAGATCAAATCAAACAGGTGTTAATTAATATTTTAAAGAATGCCATCGAGTCTATGCCTAATGGGGGAATTATTCAAATCGCTATCCGAAATCCAATCCATCAAGGTGTGGTGATCCGCATCGAAGATCAAGGTGTAGGCATTTCTGGCGAGAGGTTATCCCAGTTAGGGGAGCCGTTTTATACGACAAAAGTGAATGGCACCGGTTTAGGGCTTATGGTTTGTAAACGGATAATCGAAGGGCACGGAGGCAAATTGTTAATTCAAAGCAAAATTAATGAGGGTACTACGGTGGAAATCGAATTACCTTTTAATAAATAGGGCTAAAAGAGCTAATTCCATTTAATTAATAAACTAAAAACCGACTCTTCCGCATAAGCTGCGTAAAGAGCCGGTTTTCTTATTCCTGTGTCATTGTGGCAAACACTTTAAGCTTTAGACTCGACAGCTTCCTCTGCCTGTTCTGCAACTGGTTCAACCGCCTCGTCAAGTTTCTGCATGCCAAGTATAGTGACCAGAATGGTTTCTGGATCACTTAACACTTCAACATGCTTGGGAACCTTAAGATCAGCGATGGTTATATGTTCGCCGATACTTAGCTTACTAATATCAACGGCGAGATGTTCCGGGAGCTTGTTCGGCATACAGCGGATCATGACCTCATGAGTTTCTATTTGGAGAATACCGCCTTCCTTGGTGCCCTTAGCTTCTCCCGTGAAATGGACGGCAATCGATGTATCAAGCTGTTCTTTCATATTAATTTGAAGAAAATCAATATGCAGCAATTGACCCGTCAAGCAATCCTTCTGGACTTGATGGACGATTACAGGGTGTTTGGTTTTGGACGGCAGGGTAACATTCAGGATGGCATGAGGATTGCGTTTCAGTGATGCGCGGATTTCTTTTTCAGGGACAGTAACATGTTCGGAATCCATACGAGAGCTATAGACCACAGCAGGAATATGCCCCCCAGCTCGCAGCTTCTTTACAGGACCTGATCTTTCGGATAGTAAAATCGTTGTAGACATGTGTTGCACCTCCGTAGCATTTGTAGAGCGGCTTTCAGCCCTAGTACTCATTTACCCGATAAATTGTGCATTGAAACAGGGTGGAGTTAGGAAAATTTTTCGTTTTGGGCTTCTTTATCTTCTCATTTGATAGTAAAATAGAGGACAAGAGGAGGATTGATAAATGATGAGTACACTGAAGAGTTTCACTGATTCAGATCAACAAATTTCGTTAGAGTTAAGAGATGATCATTTAACTGTGCTTCGTTTCTACGGTGAAACATCCATTTACCCTTTCAAAAATATTTCTCTTGCCTCAGAGCCTATTCCAGAATATCCACTCAATCGTGTAGCTTTAACGGTTATTGATTTCAACACTGGTGTAACCGATTTCAAATTTTCTTCTAGTAAAAATGATTTTGAGATATTCGTCCAAAAGCTGATCGAAATTCATAGTGAATTTATTCCGAACCACTAGTTTCTTCGGTAATAGTTGAATCTACCAAGGACAGACGATCCCAATCGTTCTGTCCTTTTTGTATATGCTTTTGCAAGCACACTATTGTTCCTTTTTCGCTCGAAAAAGAGGGAGTTTGTCGTAATTTGTTGAATATGTATACTTAAACTTGATACACAGTCTCAACCAAAGAGAGGGCTTGCCACATGCAATGGATTCGGAACGCTAAAATAAATTACAAGCTGATACTTATGATTGTACTGCCTATGTTGGGGTTGTTATATTTCTCCTCCAATGCCATCTATGAAAAAGTGAAAGAGCTGTCAGAACTGAACAGGTTGCAGTCACTGGTTACAACGGAAATCTACATCAATGATCTGATTCATGAGGTTCAGAAAGAGCGGAGCCTATTATCAGGTTACTTTGAAGATAAAACGGTTACCCGTCAACTAGTTGATCAACGTAAGTTTACTGAAGATAAGACAAATGCTTTTCGTGAGCAATTAAAGTCACTGAACACATCCGTTTTGGGTGATAAGTTTAAGAAAGATGCAAATACTGCTGTAAGCAAGCTAGACCAAATGGTGATTCTTAGGACACAACTTGATCAGGGGAAAGCCAATGAGAATGACACACTTTCCTTTTATTTGGAAACGATAAACAGTCTCTTTGATATGATGCAAAACACGAACGAAATAAGCTCGAATAAACAAATTTCAAACATGCTTACTTCCTATATTTTGTTTTCCAAAAGTAAGGTTGCAGTAAGTAGGGAGCGCGCAGTATTATTTCATGTTTTTTCCGCGAATCGTGCTGATTTCAATGATATTGAACAGATCGGTGTGTTAGAGAACGAACAATTGCTTTATTATAAAGAATCCAAATTACTCGCAACAGAGGCAGCGCAACAACTCTATCAGAAGACGATGAAAGGACAAGATGTTACCGAGGTCGATCGTCTCGTACAACTAGTCCTAAAAGCGGAACCTGGGAAAGCCCTAGGAGTGGATTCTCAGTTATGGTACAACGTGGCGACACAAGAAGTAGATCTTCTTAAAGAGGTTGAGGATGGACTTTCGTCAGAATTAATTCAAAGCATGGAATCAATCAAAAAGAGTAATACACAATCATTGATTGGTGTGGCCATATTTAACGTCGTTATTCTAATCCTCTCATTTTTGGTCATCGTTTTGATATCCAGAATGCTTTTATCTCAAATCCGACTGCTTAAGAGATCTACGGAACTCATTCTGACAGGCGTTACAGATATTCATCTGGATGTTCAATCGAAGGATGAATTTGGCGAGCTGATGGAAGCTTTCAATCACATGGTAGCTAGCTTTAAAGAGGTCATTACCCAGGCAGATCGCATCTCATTAGGAGAATATGAGCAGACGATTGTTCCTCGTTCAGATCGAGATCAGCTGAGTGTGGCATTAATTCGAATGCTGACCTCTTTAAAAGAAACAACCGCTGAAAATGAGCGGCAATTCTGGTTGAAGACGCAGTTAGCTCGTCTGACGGGGCTTGCACAAGGCGTTGCAAGTGTACAGCAGCTAGTGGGTATGCTTATATCTGAAATTTCGCGTCTTGTCGGAGCAGGTCAAGGTATTATGTATTTGAAAGACACTCATTCCAGTCAGAATCAGTCCAATGAATTTGTACTCTTGGGCAGTTATGCTTTTAAAGAAAGAAAGAACGTAGCCAATCGGGTTCGACCTGGGGAAGGTCTAGTGGGTCAATGTATTCTTGAGAAAAAGTCTATCTTGTTATCGAATGTGCCTGGCGATTATATACACATACAATCAGGTCTTGGGGAATCGAAACCGTTCCAAATCGTCGTTCTTCCTATCCTCTTCGAGGAGGAAGTGTTGGCCGTTATAGAGCTTGCCGTTTTTAAACCATTTACTGGCATAGAGCATGATTTATTGGAGCAATTATCCGATACATTGGGCGTTGTCATTCAAGCCGCTAACAGCCGTCAGAAAACGGAAGCTTTATTGCGTGAATCACAACTATTAACGGAAGAGCTTCAAACACAGCAGGAAGAATTGCGCACGGCCAATGAAGAATTGGAAGAGCAGACGCTGATGCTAAAGAAATCCGAAGAAAAGATGCGAATCCAAAGTGAGGAACTTCAGGCAATTAATGAGGAGCTTGAAGAGAAAACTAACTATTTGGAAGTGCAAAAAGCCGACATCGAAAAGCAAAATGCCTTTATTCAATTATCGAAGCAGGACTTAGAAGAAAAAGCCACAGAGTTGGAGCAAGCGAGTCAGTACAAATCAGAGTTTTTGGCCAATATGTCGCATGAACTCCGGACGCCGCTTAACAGCTTGCTGATTTTATCTAAATCATTATCCTCGAATGAAGATGGTAATTTAACAGAAGATCAAATCGAGTCGGCTAAAATTATCCATAGCGGCGGCTTAGATCTATTGACTTTAATTAACGATATTTTGGATTTATCCAAAGTGGAAGCGGGCAAATTGGACATCCAAATGGAAGAAGTGAGGCTGGACGATTTACTTCAGTCACTTCGTTACCAATTTAATCCAGTTGCCAAAGAAAAGGGCCTTTCGTTTATTTTAAAACTTGATGATCAAATCCCGGAAATCGTGACGACTGATGGTCAGCGTACCGAACAAATCCTGAAAAACCTTTTATCCAATGCATTTAAGTTTACGGCTTCTGGAAGCGTTACGGTTGAGATCGCGCGTGCTGGAACAGGAACGGCTTATCAAAATAACCATCTGGAAGAAAATGGAGCTATAGCTTTGACTGTAACCGATACGGGGATAGGTATTCCTGCTAGCAAACAGCAAGCTATATTCGAAGCTTTTCAGCAGGCGGATGGCACGACGAGTCGTAAATATGGAGGAACGGGACTTGGTTTAACCATTTCTAGAGAGTTAGCTAAGCTATTGGGCGGCGAGATTCATATGCGAAGTACCGATGGGAAAGGAAGCAGCTTTACGCTTTATCTCCCGCTCGGAGGAGCAGCTAACGTCGAAATGATGGAGCCAAAAATAGCATCGATAAAAGTTGCTGCAGCAGCCGATTCTCTACAGATTTCAAGCGAATTATTGATTGCAAGCACTATGGAGGATCA
The DNA here is from genome assembly GCF_013141785.1 of Paenibacillus germinis. Taxonomy (NCBI): domain Bacteria; kingdom Bacillati; phylum Bacillota; class Bacilli; order Caryophanales; family Paenibacillaceae; genus Paenibacillus; species Paenibacillus germinis. Next base: position 36,495 of record NZ_WHOC01000069.1, on the reverse strand, counting down.
TCTTTTAGCGACACAGCCATCGAAAACGTTCTTGCCTGATGATCGCGAAAACCTAAAGAATAGCGTGCAAGACAAAGTTATTTTGATCGTGGAAGATGATCCGGCGTTCGCCAAAATTCTTATGGACATGTCTTACAAAAAGGGATTCAAGTGCCTTGCGGCAGGAGATGGCTTCAGTGCCCTTCAATTAGCCAAGCAGTATATTCCAAGCGCAATTCTTTTGGATTTGGGGCTTCCGGATATGGACGGCCTGAAGGTCCTGGATCATTTGAAATATCATAATGAAACACGTCACATTCCTGTGCACATCATTTCAGGTCGAGATAGAAGCTCAGACTCCTTACAGCGCGGGGCCATCGGCTATTTGTCCAAACCGATTCTAGCGGAAGACATCGAAGCTGTTTTTAACAAAATTGAGCATAAGCTGCAAGAGCGCATCCAACAGGTCTTAGTGGTTGAGGATGATTTGAATAATCAAAAGGCTATTCATGAACTGCTCAAGCATAAGAAGGTTGACATCCATAGTGTTTCTACGGGTAAAGAAGGTCTGCAGCTTATGCGATCACAACCCTTTGATTGTGTGATTCTGGATCTAACATTGCCGGATATGACTGGCTTTGAACTGCTGCAGCAGTTAGTTGTTGATTCAGAGGGCTCCATACCGCCGATCATTATTAATACAGGAAAAGAGCTCACACAGGAAGAGTATAAGGAATTAAACCAGTTTACGGACAGCATTGTGATTAAAGGAGCGAATTCACCGGATCGCTTGCTGGATGAGGTTTCTCTCTTCCTTCATAGCGTACATAAATCCCTTCCACAAGCGCAGAAAGAAATGATTCGTATGGTGCGTGATTCCGATGAAACCTTGAAGGGACGCAAAATTTTGCTGGTGGATGATGACCTTCGCAACACGTTTGCTTTATCCAAAATATTAAGAAAACATGGCTTGGATGTCGTGATGGCGGATAATGGGAAGCTGGCTTTGGATAAAATGGAAAGTGAAACCGGGATCGAGCTGGTTATTATGGATATTATGATGCCGGTGATGGACGGTTATGAAGCCATAAGTCATATTCGCACCATGCCGAAGTTCCAGTCCCTCCCGATTATCGCCTTAACCGCAAAGGCCATGACAGGTGACCGTGAAAAATGTATAGAGAGGGGAGCCAATGATTATATGACGAAACCGGTGGATACCGATAAATTATTATCATTAATCAGGGTTTGGCTCTTACGATAAAAAATGCCAGAAAAACTAGCAGAAAAGATTGAAGTCGATCTTGTATTGGAAGCTATTTATAAGCGGCATGGGTATGATTTTCGTAACTATGCCCGTTCCTCTTTAATGAGAAGATTACACTATGTCAGGCAGAAATCAAGTCTTGGACGACTGTCTGATATGATTCCATTGGTACTCTATGATGAAGCGTTTGCCAATCAATTACTGCTGGATATATCGGTAACCGTAACCGAAATGTTTCGGGACCCTGAGTTTTTTGTTGAGCTGCGCAGTATCGTGATTCCTATGCTGAAGACGTATCCATTTGTGAAAATATGGCATGCCGGTTGTGCAACTGGGGAAGAAGTTTACTCGATGGCTGTTTTACTGGAAGAAGAAGGCTTCTATGATCGTGTTCAGATTTACGCGACGGATATGAATCAAGAGTCACTATCTACTGCGGAAGAAGGCATTTACCCGTTAGAAAGTATCCGGAATTTCACTAAGAATTATCAAAAAAGCGGAGGCAAGGCCTCCTTCTCGGATTACTATCATGCTAAATATCAGATGGGCAAAATGAAGGAAGATTTGAAAAGAAACATCGTGTTCTCACAGCATAATTTGGCAACGGACAATGCCTTTGGTGAGATGCATCTCATTATTTGTAGGAATGTGCTCATTTACTTTGATAAGCAATTGCAAAATCAAGTCTATCAGCTTTTCAATCAAAGTCTTGTTCCACGCGGTTTCCTGTGTCTCGGAAGTAAGGAATCTATCGAGTTTTCAGAGATCCAGTCGCAGTATGAAGCACTCTCCTCTAAGTGGAGAATTTTTAGGAAGCAGCTGCCATTGTAAGACAGGTTATAGAGAGGGAGTGAGCCCATGCGCCCATTGGAAGCCGTTGTTGTGGGGGTATCGGCAGGCGGGCTTAAGGCACTCTCGCGTCTGTTATCTTATCTCCCGTCGGACTACAGATTACTGATTATCATCGTTCAGCATATTTTGGAGAGCAGTGACAGCTATTTAGCTGAATATTTAAATACACAAGTTGCTATACACGTCAAAGAAGCGATAGATAAAGAGACCATTCGACCTCATCACGTTTATCTCGCTCCACCTGGATATCATTTGCTCATTGAAGATGATCGATCGTTAAGCCTATCCATTGATCCTAAAGTCAATTATTCTCGGCCTTCGATTGACGTTTTGTTTGATAGTGCAGCGTTTGTCTTCCAAGAGGGGTGTGTAGGCGTTGTCTTAACGGGAGCTAATCGAGATGGAAGTGCTGGACTCAGGACGATCAAGGAGAGTGGCGGCTTAACGATTGTGCAGGAACCTGAAACGGCGGAGTTCCCTGTCATGCCACAAGCAGCAATTGACACTGTAAAGGTTGATTATATTTTGTCCTTAGAAGACATAGGAAAGTTTCTGAGACAATTACATGATCTCGAACGAATCCATCATTCTAAGAGTTAGGAGGGCCTATATGGATACTCAGAAAAATAGGCATCAGGCGCCAAAAATTTTAGTCGTTGATGATCGGAAAGAAAATTTATTCGCTATGCAGAAAATTTTACAAGTGCTTCATTGTGAAGTGTATGTCGTCCAATCAGGCAACGAAGCCTTATCCTATACCCTGCGCCATGATTTTGCGCTTATTTTACTTGATGTGAATATGCCGGAAATGGATGGCTTTGAGCTTGCGGAGCTGCTGCGAAGTAACGAGGAAACGAAGCATATTCCCATCATTTTTGTAACAGCCAGTAATAAAGAGGACCAGAGCGTATTCAAAGGGTATGAGAGCGGCGCTGTGGATTATTTGTTCAAGCCTGTCAATGCCGATATTCTGCTCAGCAAAGTAAAAATATTTCTAGAACTCAATCGAAGAAATAAAGAGCTAGAGGCCATTCAATCGGAGCTTGAGCGCAGTAACGAGAGCTTAAGGGAGTTCGCCCAGGTCGTTTCGCATGATTTGAAAAATCCGCTGAATGTAATTACAGGGTTGAGCGAGCTTCTTATAGCAAGACATAGTGCGGATATGACGCCAAAAGGTAAAGAATATATGAACCAAATTTCAGCGACTGCTGATCGGATGAACCACTTAATCACCGATTTGCTCTCTTATGCCCAATTAAACGCGAAATCGGTTACTTTCGGAAATGTTGATTTGAATGAAGTCGTGATGAATGTGATATCGGACCTAAGCAGCACGATTGAACATAATGAAGGACAGGTTATCATTCAAGACAGGCTTCCAATTATTCAAGCGGATGCAACACAAATGTATCAACTATTTCAAAATATTATCGCAAACGGGCTGAAGTATCGTAGGAAGGAACAATCGCCGATTATTCAGATTTCCTTATTGGAAGGAAATGAACCGGATACCTTTGTCATTCAAATCCAAGATAATGGCATTGGTATGAAAAATGAGGACATCCCATCGATTTTCACTCCCTTCAAACGGCTGGACAATGCCAAAGCCTACGAGGGTACCGGTCTAGGGCTTGCCACGGTGCAGAAAATCATTGAAAGACATGATGGCCTCATGGAAGTGGAAAGTATTCTCGGTGAAAGATCAACTTTTCGTGTGCATCTGCCAATATCTCAAGGTTTTTAAAACAAAGTGAAACGGATTCTGTGAGAGCATTGGTTTAACCCAGGGGTTTTTCCAATGTCTATTATAAGGGGAACACTTCAAACCGCCGCGGCGGTTTTTTTGTCCACCCAATCACAGGCAGGCCGCACCCTTAGTTCTTCTATCAGCATCCCAAATTCAACCCGCGTACGGTCTCACCAGATTTTCGCGGAACGTAGAAGCCTTATTTTGCTCAAAAACGCCTATATCACGTTTTCGCGGAACGAGGAGCCTCTATTTCCCGCTTTCGAGGTGTAAAAACCGGTAAAACACCAAAATAACGCCACCTCGTTCCGCGTACGGGCCCTGCAACGGCATAACCACCGAAATAACGGCTCCTCGTTCCACGTGATCCTCAGATTAGCCGCTTATATGCCGAACGAAATCACTCCACGGAGTCTCGATTTCTAGCCGACCTATAATCCATGGATTTGACCAGATGTTTATCTGTATTTGAACAGATTTCTATCTACCTGCCCTCGCACCAAACTTTCTGCTAAACACTCCGATAACAGAGCACGTCACATGGCCCAATCACAGGCAGGCCGCACCCTTAGTTCTTCTATTTGCAACCGAAATTCAATCCGCACTTGATATCACTAGATTTTCACGGAACGTAGATGTCTTATTTTGTTATCGTTTGGAGTTGTACAACGTACAACAATGAGAAGTCAACCCCTCGATTCACCACGTCGTTTTAGCCCAAAAGTTGTTTGTTCTTCATATAGGTCTCGATGATATCAAGAAGGGACTTATTTTTGATCGGTTTGCTCAAATAATCATCCATGCCCGCAGTGAGGCAGCTTTCGCGATCTTCTTTTAAGGCATTCGCAGTTACGGCGACGATCATGGGACATCGTTCTGGCGGGAGTGTTTGTTTAATCATTGCGGTTGCATCTAATCCGTTAATGATCGGCATTTGGAGATCCATAAATATGATATCAAAGCGGTCCCTTAAGGCGAACTTCACTGCTTCTTCGCCGTTAGCAGCAACTGTAATGATATGCCCCTGCTTCTCTAGCATTTTAATTAAAACAAATTGATTAATGGCATTGTCTTCGGCGATAAGTATGTGTAGGGAAGCATACGCGATACCTTCGTTCGTATTACCTTGGTATTCATATGAATGGTGATCCTCTTTGAGACAAATGGTGAAGATGATCGTAGTGCCTGGATCGTCGGTAGGTTCTACCCAAATATCGCCGCCCATAAGTCGGACCAGCTTTTTCGAAATAGCTAAGCCAAGCCCTGTACCCTCGTATTTGCGTGTCATGACATGATCGACTTGATTGAAAGGCTCGAAGATATAGCTTCGCTTATCAGCTGGAATGCCGATTCCGCTATCTTTTACAATGAATTCGAGTTGTATGATGTGATCTTCTTGTACGCGTTTGTTGACATGTACGGAGATTCCACCGAATGGTGTAAACTTGATGGCATTGCCAACCAAATTAATAAGTACCTGCTTCAACCGTTCTGAATCGCCCACTACTGAGCGAGGGACGTTTGGAGCTACTGTAAATGTCGTGATTAACTGCTTTTCATCCGCTTTGGTCGATAAAATATTAAACGTTTCAGATATCGTGTCTCGGATATCGAAAGGGATTTCATGTAATTCTGTTTTACCGGATTCAATTTTGGAGAAGTCTAAAATGTCATTAATGATACGAAGTAGCGTTTCACCGCTCTTATGAATAATCTCTACGTACTCTTTTTGTTCTTCGTCTAACGTTGTCGTTTGCAGCAAAAGATCTGTCATTCCGATAACGCCATTCATCGGCGTCCGAATTTCATGGCTCATTATCGCCAGAAATTCACTCTTCGCTTTATTCGTATTCTCAGCGGTTTCCTTCTCAATCATTAATTTCTTCTGTTCTGTCATGTCCTTGGCAATGATATAGTACCCAACATTCATTTCGTTCATGATGATGGGAGCGATGGTCGTCAGTACTTCAACAATATGACCATTGATTTGACGAATATGATCAATCTTCTTCTCCATGGAAGCATCATGTAGGGAATCGGTAAGGATTTGTTTTACATTGTTTTTGCCTACAAATCTGGAAAAAGGCATTCCTACGAATTCATTGTTGTAGAAGCCTAACAACTCTTGTGCCCGCGTATTGCCGTTGACAATAGTTCCGTCCAAATCAAGCGAAATGACGGCATCATGTGTATGCATTTTCAGAGGGGTATAACGATCAATGGACTCTTGAAGCTTTTGTTCAATAGACTTGAGCTGTGAAATATCTGTCATATGAACGATACCATAGAGAGGCTGCCCGGTTTGAGTATCATAAACGAAAGTGAGTTGGACGGATGTCCATATGGTGTCGCCATTTTTGTGCAAATAACGGATATCCATGGTAAAAGAAGAAGACACACGAGCTAACAAGTTTTGAACTTGATCCGTGTAGGGCAGCCAATCATCAGGAAAGGTGATTTCACGCATGTTAAGCTTCTCGAACTCATCTTCCGAATATCCGAGAATCGAGCAATATGCTGGATTAACTTTCATTAGGGACCCGTTTAAGGATAAACAGGCAATCCCATGAGGAGAGAACTGAACCATCTGCTCGAAGAAACGATGGTTATCGTGTTGTAAGCTGCTCATCATTAGCCCCCAATCATTTTACCCATATATAACCATCATAAGCTTTTTTTGAAACGAAAACGACTTTGGGCTAGGTGTTCGAACTAACGGAAATCCTCCGATTGGTTCTTTTTGTTGTATTGATTTCTGAAAACTTCAGGCGTCAAACCGACGGATTTGCGAAATGTAGAGATGAAATGCGAAGCGTCGAGGAAGCCGGTCGCTTCGGCGATCTGTTTCACCGTTTGATTAGGCTGAGCGATTAGCAATTCCTTGGATTTCTGTAGGCGAAGCTGTAGTAAGTATTGGTAAGGAGAGAGGCCAAACGCTTTGCGGAACAATGTATTGACATGTTGAGAGCTTATGCCAAGCAGCTGAGACATCCATCCCAGTCCTACCTCGGAAGATGCGAAGCTAATCTCAAGCTCGAGCAAAAGCGGCAGCAAACGCTCGTGACTTTGGGAAAAGGATGCGCTTTTATTTACGTTGCCGTGCTTTTTAAGCAGAGTAAGGAATTGATAAATTTCAAGTGAACCATTCATACCTGTAAAGTCATGGCTGTAGCGGTACTTTTCGTAATAGTACTCATGAATACTAGCGAGAGGGGTTTCCATACCCCAGCTAATTGCTGTGGATAATGGTATCTCTAAGGCATATACAATGGAAGCAGCGAGCGCACCATCGAAGGTTAAATACCACGTCGACCACTTGGCGGCAGTGATGTTATATTCATGCGGGACGCCGGCAGGCAGAAGCATGCCTTGATTCTCATTCAGCTTGATGGATCCGCTTTCGAGGATGATCTCTCCGCTGCCTTCAATGGTTTGGAGCCAATGGAAGCAGGGGTAGCCTTCTTCTCGCTTGTAGAACTTCTGCTCATTTTCGTAACCGACTGTTTCCAGGATGAGAGGAAGCTTCCGATCCGTTTCTGTAATGAGGAAAAATTTCCTGTAATCGGTAGCCATCGCTCTGAGGTTCAACTCTTTCATTTTTTAATATGTGATGCGTATTATCTTATATTTTAAAAGAAATTATTGTCTTGTACAATAATAAGATAGTTGAAGAAATTTATACAATCTATAGAAGTGAGGAATTCAAGAGATGGCTAAAAAATTCGTATATACACCGCCCGTAAACGGATACCCGGAATGGAATAATAATCCTCAGATTTTTCAATTAAACCGCATGGAAGCTCATGCCACATTAATGCCTTACAAATCCGAAGACGAGGCACTAACGGGAGTTCGTGAAGCGTCCGATTCTTACCAATCATTGAATGGGACTTGGAAGTTTCATTTTGCTGAGAATGCGCAAGGCCGTCCGCAAGAGTTTTACAAGAGCGACTACGATTGCAGCAGTTGGGCGGACATCGCCGTACCGTCCCATTGGCAGCTGCAAGGCTTCGACTATCCGCAGTATACGAATATCATCTATCCTTGGGTAGGCCATGAAGATTTGAAGGCTCCATTTGCACCGGTAAAGTATAACCCTGTGGGCTCATATTCCCGCAGCTTTACGGTCCCGGCAGCATGGAAAGATCAACCCGTATACATGAGCTTTCAAGGGGTTGAATCGGCTTTTTATGTGTGGGTTAACGGCGATTTGGCGGGCTTTAGTCAGGATTCGTTTACACCTGCGGATTTTGATATTACACCTTACTTGGTAGAAGGCGAGAATAAGCTTGCCGTCGAGGTTTACCGTTGGAGTGATGCAAGCTGGCTGGAGGATCAAGATTTCTGGCGGTTAAGCGGTATTTTCCGCGATGTGTATATGTATAGTACGCCAACAACGCATATTTCAGATTTCAAGGTGCTGACGAATCTGGACGATTCCTTCGAGAATGCGGAGCTGCGTATTCAAGCAAAAGTCACGAATTACGATGGACTTAGCAGCGGCACACGCCGTGTGGAAGCTTCTCTTTATGATAGTGAGTTGAAGCCGCTATGGAATGAGCCTCTTTCTGTAGAAGTAAATGTAAGTGGCGCTGTTAAACAGGAAGTAGAGCTCTCCGTCCAAGTGGATCGGCCTGCAAAATGGAGCGCGGAGAAGCCAACTCTATATACACTTGTTTTGAGCTTAAGAGATGAAAATGGCTCGCTGCTGGAAACGGAAAGCTGCAAGGTGGGTTTCCGTAAATTCGAAATCCAAGATGGTTTGATGAAGATCAATGGTGAGCGTATTGTGTTCAAAGGCGTTAATCGTCATGAATTCGATACGGATCGTGGCCGTTCTGTTGATAAGGCAAGCATGCTTGCTGATATTTTGCTCATGAAACAACACAATATCAATGCTGTACGGACTTCGCACTATCCAAACGACCCGCACTGGTATGAACTATGTGACCAATATGGGCTGTATGTCATTGATGAAACGAACCTCGAGACACATGGCTCATGGACCTATGGATCTGACGTTGAAGGAGACGCTGTACCGGGAAGTAAGCCAGAATGGACGGGAGCTGTGCTGGACCGGGCGAATTCGATGATGCAAAGAGATAAGAACCATCCTTCAATTGTGATTTGGTCGCTAGGCAATGAGGCGTTCGGTGGCGATAACTTTATTAAAATGCACGACTTCTTGCGTGTTGCCGATCCTTCAAGAGTTGTACATTACGAAGGAGTTTTCCACTTCCGCGCATCAGATGCGGCGTCGGACATTGAAAGTCAAATGTACACCAAAATTGAGAAAATCGAAGAATACGCGAGAAATAAGCCGAAGAAACCGTTTATTCTGTGTGAATACAGCCATGCGATGGGGAATTCATGCGGCAATTTATTTAAGTACTGGGAGTTGTTTGATAAGTATCCGGTTCTCCAAGGTGGCTTTATTTGGGACTGGATCGATCAATCGATCCGAACAACAACACCAGAGGGTGTTACCTACCAAGCTTACGGCGGCGATTTCGGGGATACACCGAATGATGGCAACTTCTGTGGTAACGGATTAATTTTCGCTGATCGGACGCCATCACCGAAGATCTATGAAGTGAAGAAATGCTACCAGAATGTGAAGTTTGAAGCAGTCGATCTTGCTAGTGGCCAAGTGAAAGTGACGAATCAGTATTTATTTACGGATCTGAGTGAGTTTGATTGGACATGGTCCATCGCACGTAATGGTGAGCCTGTAGGTGAAGCCAATCGTGGACAATTCACTGTGAAGCCAGGAGAAACAGCTGTAATTGAGTTGGCTCTAGATCGTATGGAAACCATTTTGCCGAAAGATGAGTTCGTTCTGACGATCAGTCTACAGCTGAAAGAAGATACGATTTGGGCGCAGAAAGGACATGAAATCGCTTGGGAGCAATTCTTGCTTCCAGTTCGTAAAGCTGCTTGGTCTCATTCTGAACAGGCAGCCCTAGAATCCGCGGCGACCTTGTCCACTCTAGAAGCTGTACAAATTTCATCAACAAAGGAAACACTTAGCCTTAAGGGAGGCAGCTTCTCTCTTCAATTCAATGCTGCAACGGGTGATCTCATTTCCTACATGTACGAGGGAAGCGAGCTGTTCCTGACAGGTCCTGCACCAAATTTCTGGCGTGCTTATACCGATAACGATCGCGGCAACCAGCATCACATTCGCTGCGCGCCATGGCAAGAGGCGGGAAGTGGAAGAACGCTGCAATCTTTGACAGCTAAATCGATTGGCGATGGCCGCGCCGAGGTGCAGGTTCGCTTCGAATTAGCGACAAAACCAACTTCCGAGGTGCAATTGGTTTACACGGTATCACCTAGCGGGGAAGTAGAAGTACGTATGGAGCTCGTGCCTGGAGCTCATTTACCTGAAATTCCGGAGATTGGCGTACTCTTCCAATTAGACAGCTCCTTCCAGCAATTGAACTGGTACGGTCGCGGTCCACATGAGAACTATTGGGACCGTGCAACCTCCGCCAAGCTGGCTTTGCACAGCGGTACCGTTGAGGAACAGTTCGTTCCATACTTACGCCCGCAGGAATGCGGCAATAAAACGGATGTGCGCTGGGCGACGTTGACAGATGCGAACGGGCGTGGACTCCGCATTACAGGACTTCCTACCGTTGAATTGAACGCTTTGCCTTATTTACCTTCCGAGTTGGAAGCTCATGACCATACGTATAAGCTGCCGGCTAGCGACAAAGTCGTGCTGCGGGTGAACTATAAGCAGATGGGTGTTGGCGGGGATGACAGTTGGGGAGCCAGAACACACCCAGAGTTCACGCTGTATGCAAACCGTAATTATGCGTACTCTTTCACGTTTAAAGGAATTTAAGTGATTCATTTCAAATGAAAAGTGCCACTTCAATCTACAGGCTTGCTGTAGTTGTAGTGGCACTCTTTTTATTTTAATGAGAAATGGCTGCTTCGGTTTCTTGGGCTGGATCCAGCTTCTCTTTGCTCATCGCGATGGCACAAACGAAAGCAAGAATAGCAGGAAGTATAGTCCAAGCGAAAGTGAGAACGATGGAAGACGATAATGCGGTTGTGATTTTCTCGAGAACAGGTGCAGGAATCTCCATTCGTTTCGCGGGATCAAGCAGCGTATGCGAGTCCCCGGTTGGTATTGCCGCTCCCGTTTGACCTTGACCTGCAAACACATCCGTCAATTTTCGCGTTAAAGCATGACTCTGAACAATTCCGAAAACGGTGATTCCCAGCGTCATCCCCAAGGAGCGGAGGAAGTTCAGTGTTGATGAGGCTGAACCACGCTGCCGTGGCTCGAACAGATGAATGGCTGCATTACTTAATACAGAGAAGGAAGCACCTATGCCAAGTCCGATAATAATCATGTAGATCGTGACAAGCCAACGAGGGGATTCTGGCGATAATGTCGTCAAGAGAGCTGTTCCGACAATAAGGAGGAAGGTTGTTGGAATCATAATCGCACGATAACTCATTTTATTCATTAAGAAACCGCCGCCTGTTGCCGTTACAACGGAGCCTAACATCATAGGAAGAAGAACTAAGCCCGAATTGGTAGCGGTCCCGCCTAATACACCTTGAATGAAAATCGGGATATAGACGGATGCTGTGATAAAAGCTGCGCCGCTAAAAATGGCAACGGCATTGCTTGATGCATACAAACGATTTTTGAACATCGCAAAAGAGATAATAGGTTCAGCAGCGCGACGCTCAACGAAGACGAAGATGATTGTTAGCACCGCAAATAGAGCGAATAAACCAAGGATGAATGCTGATTCCCAAGCGTATTCCTTGCCGCCTAATTCAAGAGCGAACATGAGGGAGACGATGGCACCAACAAGTGTAAATGCGCCCCACCAGTCGATTCTTTGTTTAGAATGCTCAACGGATTCACGATAGAAGAAGGCCACAAAAACAAGTGAGATCAAACCAAGAGGGAGGTTAATGTAAAATACCCATTTCCAATTCACATAATCTGTAATATAAGCACCAAGCAGTGGTCCGAAAATGCTAGACATGCCGAACACGGCGCCAAACAATCCACCTAGTTTACCGCGGCTTTCTGCGGGAACGGCATCGAACATAATCGTGAAAGCAACCGGTAACATGGCGCCGCCGCCGATACCTTGAATAGCGCGATAGACACTGAGCTCTATTATCGAACTTGCTGTTCCACATAGGATGGATCCAAGCATGAACACGATAACACCAAAGATGAAAAACTTTTTGCGTCCGTACATATCGGAAAGTTTGCCGAATATCGGCATGCCGGCCATTTCCGCCACCATATAAGCCGAAGTGACCCAAACGAATTTATCCAATCCGCCTAATTCACCGATGATGGTGCCCATGGCTGTGGCTACAATGGTATTGTCCATGGCGGCCATTAGGATACCCAGCAGCAGCCCGGCAATTACGATGCCTAACCCTTTGTTTTTGTTTTGCGCTACCATAATGATTGATTTTCCTCACTTTCTCTGAACCCGATTTAATTTTTTCTATGGGAAGAGTTACTTAATGATAGTAACATGACTTAAGTTGGCTTTAAACCCTTTTAACAAATAGGTATGAGCTCAGTTTGACCAGATGCACAGACGGTGATAACTTAAGAATGAAACATATTCGAAATTAGTTACTGTTAAAATGAGAGGTGGCATTCATTGTGGCAATCAATCCGGCACAAACGATTGTAGGCTTAGTAGGAACAGGTGTCATGGGCAAAAGTATGGCAGGCCATTTTATTCAAGCAGGCTACGAGGTACATATATATAATCGAACGAAATCCAAGGCTCAGGAGCTGTTAGATCAGGGTGCTCACTGGCAGGATTCACCAGGACTACTAGCGCAGCAATGTAATGTAATTATTACCATGGTAGGCTTCCCTAAGGACGTAGAAGAGATTTATTTAGACGAAAATGGCATTCTTGCTAACACTAAGCCGGGCAGCTACGTAATTGATATGACAACATCTAGTCCAATGCTTGCCAAACAAATTTATGAAAAAGCACTCGCGCGTCAAGTGTATTCATTAGATGCTCCTGTTTCAGGCGGAGATATTGGAGCTAAGGAAGCGAGACTTTCGATTATGGTTGGGGGCTCGCGTGAAGCTTTTGATGCCATGCTGCCGCTTTTTGAGAAGATTGGCACGAACATCGTCTATCAAGGAGAAGCGGGTGCAGGCCAGCATACGAAAATGTGCAACCAAATCGCAATTGCAAGTAATATGATGGGCGTTGTTGAAGCGCTGGTGTATGCGAAGAAATCAGGACTGGATCCTTCGACTGTGCTCAAAAGTATTGAGTCGGGCGCGGCGGGCAGCTGGTCCTTAAGTAACCTGGCACCGCGCATCATCGCTGGGAATTTTGCTCCTGGCTTTTATGTAAAGCACTTCATCAAAGATATGAAGATCGCTCTTCAATCTGCCGAGGAAATGAAGGTGGAGCTGCCTGGACTTTCGCTAGCGAAATCCCTTTATGAGCAGCTAGCGGCGAGCGGTGAAGAAGACAGCGGTACTCAAGCGTTGTTTAAGATTATTAATAAGTAGCTCAGAATGATGAGCTATTGAAGGAGAGCATCCCGTGAGGGATGCTTTTTTGATTTTAGGCGGGAAAAAAGCGCGAAAACCGAGCTTACATGGACGCAGCATCATATCATGACAGGTTCTCGAATACATATGAATTAGGGAAATGGAAGGTTGTCACATACATAATCCTGTAAGCAATGAGAGCGCTTTGAACAGTGTTTTAACATTTTACTAAAGAGGTGATTGTAGGATGAGTACGGAAAAAAACAAGCTCACGACCAGCTGGGGAGCTCCAGTTGGGGACAACCAAAACTCGATAACGGCGGGGTCGCGGGGTCCAACGTTGATTCAAGATGTCCACCTTTTAGAGAAACTGGCACACTTTAACCGAGAGCGTGTACCTGAGCGAGTCGTTCATGCCAAAGGGGCCGGAGCGCACGGCTATTTGGAAGTTACGCAAGATTTGACGAAGTATACAAAAGCGAGCTTATTCTCAGAGGTAGGCAAGCGTACACCTTTGTTCGTTCGATTTTCGACCGTGGCGGGTGAGAATGGTTCTTCAGACACAGTTCGGGACCCGCGCGGGTTCGCTGTGAAATTTTATACCGATGAAGGCAATTATGACTTGGTCGGCAATAATACGCCTGTATTTTTCATTCGCGACGCGATTAAATTCCCTGACTTTATTCATACTCAGAAAAGACACCCCCAAACTCACTTGAAAAATCCAAATGCTGTCTGGGATTTCTGGTCATTATCTCCTGAATCTTTGCATCAGGTCACGATACTAATGTCCGATCGGGGGATTCCCGCAACGTTGAGGCATATGCATGGATTTGGCAGTCACACGTTTAAATGGGTCAATGCCGAGGGTGAAGGTGTGTGGGTGAAGTATCATTTTAAAACCGAACAAGGCGTTCAGAACTTAGCTCCAGATGTTGCTGCACAGCTCGCAGCCGACAATCCGGATTATCATACGGAAGACTTGTTTAACGCGATTGATAAAGGCGATTTCCCTGCTTGGAAGCTATGTGTACAGATCATGCCGCTTGAGGATGCAAATACGTACCGTTTTGATCCATTCGACGTCACGAAAGTTTGGTCACAGAAAGATTACCCTTTAATTGAAGTTGGGCGTATGGTGCTGGATCGTAATCCAGAAAATTATTTTGCTGAGGTAGAACAAGCCACATTTTCACCAGGGACACTAGTACCAGGAATCGATGTATCACCAGATAAAATGCTGCAAGGTCGTTTGTTTGCTTATGGGGATGCACATCGCTATCGGGTAGGGGCTAATCATCAGACTTTACCAATTAATCGCCCGCGGAGTGAAGTAAATAACTATCAGCGTGATGGTCAGATGCGTGCGGATAACAATGGTGGGGGTTCCGTTTATTACGAGCCGAACAGCCTTGGTGGACCAAAGGAAACGCCTGCAGATAAACCGGCACCCTACGAGGTGTCTGGGTCGGCGGATAGTGTTGCCTATGATCATCATGATCATTACACGCAACCAGGTGATTTATATCGCTTGTTAAGTGAAGAGGAACGTACTCGTCTTGTTCAAACGATTGTTGGTGCCATGAAACCTGTTGAGTCGGATGAAATTAAGCTCAGACAGATTGGTCATTTCTATAAGGCAGATCCCGAATATGGGATCCGCGTGGCAGAGGGTCTTGGGTTATCCATACCGGAATGAAGTGAAATAGTGAGAGGCAGCTACCTTTTCGACACAAAAGGATAGCTGTCTTTTTTCTATGGCATATGCTATTGGGAGCAAGGCATAATCCGAAGAGGTGATCAAGGTGGGGACTCGTCTATTATCCGAGCAGCTTGTGAGAAAACGTTTTCCGCATTTGAGATATATCAGAATTCATACCCCTGAAAAGCATAAAGCGACGATCTACGCTTGGAATGGAGATTTGTATTTACCCGAAAAAGATGCTCAAAGCCTACAGCATTTTGCAAGCGGTTACTTATATCCCTATGTCAACTTTCAAGTAAAGGCATATAGCGCGGTTCAACCCGATAAAGTTCCACAACTGCAAGAAATACCGACAGCTATCATCCAAACAGCGATGCGAAGGAATTTGAATCAATATGGCATTCTAGAGGCGATAAACCGATTATTTCCGTATGGTCGTTTAACATTTAACAGATATCAAGCTGCGGATAGTATCATTCATTTTGATTTCCACGCAATTCGATTACTCCATGATAAAGAAAAAAAGGCCATGTATGATTATTTGCAAGAATTGATTCCCTTAGGCTCCTATTGTGAAGTGACCTTTTATTAAGGCTAAGGATTGGAGCGTTCCTCAATACGGAACTCGCTTTCATCCCGCAAATAATTCGTTTCGCCAATCTTTACGTAATGAGTTGTATACTTTTCGATTACGCCTGCGGCAATGAAGACAGGAATATCATCTGCTGTATGTTGAATGACGGCTACCGTAACTTGAGATATCGCAGCCGCGAATAATTCCATATCCGTTGACAGTGTTATGTTCATTGGGCTTTTCACCTCCGGGCACCTTATCTCGTTAAGCCATTCCTCTGATTCTAGCACAGGAACATTAACGTTAAAAGAGTCGGGAACGGTACACGCAGCTTCCGAGGGTGAAAAGCTATCGAATCATGCCGTAGTCACGAATTGTGGTATCTACTTCTACACGGATATCGGCACGTGGATAAACGGATTTCCAATTCAAATTGTTCCATTCCTCATAGCTCATACTATTTCGGACGTAAGTGCCGATCCCCAAGTTATCCCCACCGCTGCGCTGAACATGGCTAACTATTGCTTGAAATTGTTCGCGAATAGCTTCTGACAAATCCTGATTTAAATTTTTTTGTTCTTCCGCTTTTTTGAATGTAGATTTGCCTGAATATTCCAATATATTGCCGCTTAAGCGAATACGGATAAAGACTTGAGGGACGGTGCTTGCACGCCCCTGTTTGTTAACAATGACTTTTCTTTTGCTTGCGATCGCACTAATCATCACCCTTTCTTTCCGTCCAGAGGAACGATCCATAAAAGTAATATCGAACTCACCCATTTTTAAGTTTTTTTTAAGAATAGCAAACATGATGGTTTGTTCTGCACTAATTTTGCTAATATAGCGATCTTTTTTGAAAAGGGCAATCCCGTCGATTTCAACATTATCACCTTTCACAATAAGCATAGGAGCGATTGGATCGGTACCATCGTCATAATAATCGCGTACGAAACTGTAGAGAGATACTTCAGGAACCTCATGGATTTTGGCCTCTTGGGTTAATAACTGATCAATGTGATTCCCGGTGGATCGTATTTGTGCATATTTATGAGTCAACATGTCTACAGCACTGCCGTTAACGATGACGATTTTCAGCTTTTCTCCAACGGTATAATCGCGGCGATAGGAGTCAAGTTCGTTCCAAATCCCCTGTTTAGCCAAGTCTTTCCCGAACAGCATACTTCTCAATTGCCCTGAAACAAGAACTTTGTTAATTTTGCGGGACAATTTGGTCCGCCCATCTTTAGGGGATTCAGCTATGTCTTGTAGAATTTCTGATTGCAGATTGTCTATAGTTCCAACTTTTGGGATGGAGATAGCTATTGACACGTCGGTCTCAGAAGGTTTTCCATTCTCTTCATACACGGAGTCCAAAGCAGCAGTATCAGACATGCCTAATTTCTCAATGCGATTTTGTTCGACACAACCGGTGAGACTCAATAGGAAGACAACCAAGACCCAGTTACGCATAATTCCGCCCTCGATATTTGTTAATTAAAAGGATTACCAATAGGAAGATCGGCAGTAAGAAAGCAACCCCAGCTTCAGTAAATCCAAACAGACCTAGCCAATGTTCGGTATTTTCAAGCTCTGAGGGTATGATAATCAAGGAAGCTAATGGGAAAATCGCTAAAATAACATAGGGGATCCATTGCTTGTTTGAAGTTGGCAGGAGCCATTTTATCGTTTCAATAGCTGCCCAGCTGTATAGGACACTCGTCATGAGAACTCGAAACAAAGTAATATTAAACACGAGATCATCGATTCGTTTCAAAAAGGGGAGTTCCACATACGAGAGCAAATTGAGTACTGGAAACTTCATATGCTGAAGTTGATGCAGGCTGAAAAAGCCAAAGGCAACAAATGCAGTTAACGTATAAGAAAATGTGGTGATCAGATTTGCAATTTGAAAAGCACGGATTAAATGTGTTTTTTCATTGGAATATGGAAATAGCAAAAGGCAGAGTTCATAACCCAGAAAGGATATGTAAACGTCAAGCCATCCTTTGAAGGAGTGAGTGGCATCCTTAAACCAGAAGGTAGTCATTCGTGATAAATCAAAATCTTCATAGGCATAAATCATAAGTAAAAAATTCCAAATAATGATATAAAATGAAAGGACCGCTATTCTGGAGATACTCATAATACCCTTAGTTAAAAGCAAGAAAACAAGAATTTCGAACAAAATATACAAATAAGCGGGATGGAGCGAGGGGAATGATAACGATTTTAGGATTAAAATATATTCTTTACCAACCAAGCTGCCTAGAATTGCCCATAATCCAGTTAAAATCCCGAAAAAAGGAACTAACATGAATTTCGGTAAAGCCGATTGTGAAATTTCGAAAATAGATTTTCCTTTACCTAATCGATAAACGAATGAAATGAGCAGAAGATTGAAAGCGGCAACGGACGAACAGATAAGTAAGGCTGCCCACCCATTTGTACCGATATTCTCAGATAATAGCCGAGGAAGGCTGATAATGACGACACCGGTTTGAGCAAAGTTTGCCATAATGGTCGTCTGATAAAATGGAAGCTTAGCACGCATGAGTGTCTCCTTCATTCGTTCGGATTATTGGAGGTAGGCTTTTTAAGCTTGGTCAAAATCTGAATGGGTGCTCGGATAATGAGTTCTAACCAACGACTTGGTTTTGTCGGTGCAATTGGGTATAAATAAGAGATGCCGAACATGTTAAACCCAGAAAGCTGAATCATAATCAAGCTGAGTCCAAACACGAGGCCGAAATTTCCGAGGAGACCGGCCAGTATAATGATCACAAATCGGAGCAAGCGGATGGAAGAACTCATGATATAGCTGGGTATGACGAAGGAAGCGATAGCTGAAATAGCTATCGAGATAATGAGGATATTGCTTGTAATGCCAGCCTGAACGGCCGCTTGTCCGATGACGATCCCGCCGACGGTACCAATGGTCTGACCGATTTTGGTAGGTAAACGCGCACCTGCTTCGCGAAGAAGCTCAATCGTCATTTCCATAACAATGGCCTCTATAAGAGGGGAGAACGGCACTTTATTGCGGGATTCCATTAAGTTTAACAGCAGGGACGATGGAATCATTTCATAATGATAAGTGACTATAGATACATAAAATGCAGTGAAGCAAAGTGTGATGAATAAGGCAATGAACCGTAAAATACGAACCGCAGAGGCAACAGCCCATGGCTGATAATAATCGTCAGGTGATGAGAAAAATTCAATAAACGAGGTTGGTGCACTGAATGCGACTGGACTCCCGTCAAGCAACCCCACTATTTTGCCGCTTGTCAGCTTGTCTGCCATATGATCAGGTCGAACACTTGTTAGGAATTGAGGGAATATCGCAAGTTTGTTGGGTGTTAAATGCTGCACAAGTGTATTCGTATCATAGATTGTTTGGATATCAAGGTTTTCAATCATTTCACTTAACATCTCCACATGCGCTGGTTCTGCAAGATCCTCTAAATAGAGGAGAACCATCGTCGTTCCTGTTCTTGTACCGATCGTGTAGGTAATTGCTTTTAAACCAGGGTCCTTGATACGCCTCCTTATCAAAGACAAATTCGTACTTAACGACTCGGTGAATGAGTCCATGGGACCATTAATGACGCCTTCTGTCTCTGAATTTTGAATGGATCGAGATTCAGGCGCGTAAGCTTCGTGCAAGTAACCTCTATTTTTATAGTAAATAGCGATATTTCCAGTCAAAATGCCTGTAACAAGTTCGCTTGCTTGCAGCTTCGTTATATAGGAAGATTGGCTCAGGATAGCGACCATATCAGCATCTTTATTATTAAAGGGCTCTAAGGCATCTTTTCTTAGGGCCTCTGAACTGACAAGGTGACCGAAATAAATGATATCGATTTGCTGCAGCGGGAGATGCAAATGAGATAAATCTGAGCAATCGCAGAGCAATTGCAAAGTCTGCTCTAGCAGACTAGTTTCACTCTTCAAGTCTCCGTTCATGCTTATCGATCTCCTTCCTCGCTGTGATTCAGGATTGCCCAATATTTCCATTCTTTATTATGTTTCTTTTTCGAATTCGTTATTCGACTTCACGGAAACTATCCCAATGAGGAGTCTTATTTTCCATACATCGCCATGTGGGGTGAATCATATGTTATCATGATGAATGAATAAGTGATTGAACGAACAGTTTTACAAAAAAAGGAGCTCGAGTTTATATGATCAAACAGTCCCCCTACATTCTGCTAGTTCTCGCCACATGTATATGGGGAGGCAATTTTGTTGCCGGCAAGGCGCTTGTCCTTCACATTCCACCGATAACACTGGCTGCATTACGTTGGAGTATTGCTTTTATTTGTCTTCTTCCTTTCTTCGGTAGGCAGGCTTGGCAGCTAAGAACTGAATTTCTCCGCAGCTGGAAAATGATCCTTTTTTTGTCCGCAACCGGTGTGGCCGGATTCAATACGTTAACCTATGTGGCAGTTCAATATACGGGTTCGATTAATGCATCATTAATGAATTCGGCCACACCTATCATGGTTGTACTTTTAACCTGGTTAGTTATGAAAGAGCGCTTCGCTTGGTCGGCTTTGCCTGGAATTTTGGTGTCCATGGCTGGTGTGAGCTGGATTATTAGTCGGGGGAGTGTGTCCACGCTGTTAAGTCTTTCCTTTAACAAAGGCGACCTGTTCATGCTAGTGGCCGTTCTGTGTTGGGCTCTATATTCGGTAGGTATGAAGAAGATGTCAGGACGATTCCCATCCAGTCCTTTTTTACTGATTCAAATGACTATGGCCTTGGTGCTGCTGCTTCCGCTTTCGGCAGTGGAATGGACGCTGAAATCGTCACACGTTGATTGGAGTCCACCTCTTGTAACAGGACTTATTTATATTGGTTTGTTTGCTTCAATTGTAGCTTTCTTGAGCTGGAATCGTGCCATTGAGCTAGCTGGACCTCAGCGTTGTGCGGGTTTTCTGAATCTGATTCCGATGTTCAGTGCCATTTTTGCAACTGCTTTTACGGGGGAAGCGTTAAGGATGTATCATCTTTTAGGGGCTATTTGGATCGTGGTTGGGGTGTATATCACGAATTATGCAATTAAGAAACAGCAAATGAAGAGCGCAAGAATAGGGATAGCAAAAACCTAGCGGAATTCCGCTAGGTTTTTTACATTGAATCGATTTACTCCAAATGATGAATATGAATATGACTGGTAAAGCATACTAAACACAAACACATAAAGCATAAAACAGATAAGGGGTGTAAGATGTTTATAACCAAAGGTTCTCACAAAGTTTTGATTTTAACTGTTGTGACCATGTCCATTTTACTATCAGGCTGCACAGCTAAACCAATTACCCAAAAACAGCAAGATACCTCAATCAAACAGCAACAAGTACAACAACCAGGTAATGAGGATAATCGCATCCAAATAGCGAAGGAAGCGGCAGCTAAAATTACTGAGCTAGACAGCGTAAAGCAAGCAAATGTGCTTGTAACCAAAAGAAAAGCCTATGTTGCAGCTTTGCTAAAAAACGAGCAACAATTAACACGTGATATAGAAGACCAAATTGCCAATAAAGTCAGAGCAACGGATCCGAATATTCAGAATGTTTACGTCTCAACAAGTCCAGAATTGGCGGACCGATTCAATACTTATGTACTTGATGTCCAACAAGGAAGACCTGTTGCAGGTTTTGTTGAACAGTTTAAAGAGATCGTAGCTAGAGTTTTCCCTACCGCCAAATAATTTCTTATCAGGAACGATTCCCCCGCGTGTGAGATGTTTTGCATCAACCTTAACAAACACACTCGTCCAAGAACGGCGTCAGCCGTTTTTTTTTATTTCGAAAGATTCTTTTATTTCAGTTAACAGCATATGAATCAGACAAGCCTTTTACAGGAGCTGGTTTGTTTGCCTTCGTTACAAAAAAATGCAGCAATCATTTTGGGGGGTTTACTGATTTCAATGGGGATCAATTTTTTTCTGATGCCTTTTAAGATACTAGACGGCGGGCTCATTGGAATTGCTCTTATTATCAATTATTTATTTGGACTCAAAGTGGGACTTATTATGTTTTTGTGCAGCATTCCTATTTTTATGTTGGTGTGGTTTCATTTCAGTGATATGTTTTACAACAGCATTTATGGGTTATTTTTTTCTTCATTCGTTATTGATTTTTTAGGGCCATACCGGAATCTTTTCTTATATTATGTGGATTTAACACCATTCAGCAGTTCCTTGATCGGTGGATTTATTGTGGGTACAGGAATAGGAATCATGTTGCGTTATGAAACTAGTACCGGAGGGACGGACTTGTTGGCTCAATATTTTTCAAAATGGGTTCCTATTAATGTGGGAATAATTATTTTTATAATCGATGGTTTGATTATTTGCCTTGGAGGACTACTGCTTTCGGCTGAAACTTTCCTGCTTTCCATCCTTACAATTACAGCAGGCGGGATAGCGACTAGTCTTTGTACCATGAAATGAAAAGCGACCGAAATATTTATGTGGAATAGACAAAAAAATGCGTTCCCTACAACTGTAGAAAACGCATTTTTTTTGTCTTAATCGATTTTCTCCATATGCGCATGATTGCGGCGAAGGAGATCAACAACTGCCGGATAATCGGCATCGCTGACTTTGGCTGAAAGTACGTAATGAAGAGCATCTTCATCCTCATCCCTATAGGCTTCCGAAGAATGAGTCTCGACTGTTGGCATCAGACCAACAATTCCAACACCATTGTTCAAATTGGTTTCTCCACCGGTTCCAACTCCGTCTACGAACGGCAGCAGTACACGTCCGGTGCCATTGAAGCCATCTGGTAATCTGCCAACTTCGAGTATTTCCGGACTATACTTCAACAGTAGAACCTTTGCATCTTCGGCTTGATTTTCAGTGTGAAAATAGGCTTGAATCATTCGGCTCATGAATATTCACTCCTTTTAATAGGTGATGATAAGGTTGTTCCTGTAGAAAACTTACCCTGATAGCAGATGAACGCCTACCTTTCAACCAAAATAAATTAAACTTACAGTATTAATCGGGATGATCGGGATTAAATTAGACGTTAATCTTGCATTATAAGGGATAATTACAGAAAATATTAAATCTTTTGATTGGACAATTCACTGTCTTTAGTTCAAAATAGAACTAAGTGCAGGGGAGGTCAACCAACATGCCGATGAATAACTTTCGTCATTTACTACGTATTTTTTGGACGTTTCTTCGTATCAGTCCACTCACTTTCGGTGGTGGTTATGCCATGCTGCCTGCCATCCAAAGAGAAGTTGTCGTTACGAACAAGTGGATGACAGACGATGAGATGTCGGAACTGCTTGCTATTTCGGGAGCCGCTCCGGGTGGTGTAGGCGTTAATGTATCAGCTTTAGTAGGGTATCATTTGGCAGGAATAAGAGGAGCAGTAGCAGCCGTCATCGGCATTACGCTTCCTACTTTTTTTATTGTGATACTGCTTAGTATCATTTACACATTCCTTCAAAGTTATCCTAAGATGCAAGCTATTATGGAAGGTATTCATGCCGCTATCGTAGGTTTAATCGCTGCCGCTGCTTACAAAATGGCGAAATCCTCTATTATAGATAAAATGACGCTAATAGCCGCAGTTAGTACCGTTCTTCTGCTGCTTTTCATGCCGATATCACCTATTATTATGATTATTTTCGGACTATTGGTCGGGATTGTGGTTGTTTTCCTGAAACAACGTTGGGGAATGAAGAATCCTATTAAGAGGCAAGAAGACTCTATGTCAAGGGACAAAAGCAATCGTGCTGCCGACTATTACTTTGCAGACGGGATTTGAGGAATGAGGTGGATATATGCTATTAAGTTTATTTATTACTTTCTTTAAAATTGGCATGATCTCATTCGGTGGCGGTTACGCCATGATGCCTGTTATTCAACATGAGGTCGAGAGGCATCAATGGCTTACTTCAGATGATTTTAATAACGTTATATCCTTAGCAGGTACAGGACCGGGACCGATTGCAACGAATAGTGCCACTTTAATCGGTTTTCATACAGCCGGTGTGCCTGGTGCTATTGCAGCTACACTAGGAATGGTGTTACCTTCACTCATACTTATCATCTTATTAGCCGCTTTTTTGTATAAATGGCATACGAATAAATGGTTTAAATCTTCTTTCTATGGTTTGAAACCGGTCGTAACGGGCTTTATCATTTTTGCAGCGATACACTTCGGGTGGTCGGGGTTTGGTCCAGTGAAGTACCAAATATCTTGGGACCAAATTGCGACGGTACTTATTGCGGTAGGTGCCTTTCTGGCCATTATTAAATATAAGCTGCATCCATTTATGGTCATCGTATTTGCGGGTGTTATGGGCATTGTCTTTTTTCAGTAATTTATAAAGCATCTTATTATGGGGCTCTCTTTTCATTCCTTCCGTTGGGGTGAAAGGAGAGTTTTTTATATTATTGTGTATTATTTGTGTCGAATAGTGATAAAAAATTATTTTATGTGCTATAAACAATATTATATTCACTTTTTTCGTTATATAATGTACACTATATAATAAATAGAACACACTATATATAAAGCCTTAAGGATGAGAGGAATGGGAGAATGAGCATAGAACTAAAGGTTGAACAGCTAAGAGCAAGTGCTACCCACTACAATTTGTCAGTGTCAGAACTAACGAAAATGAGCATCGAGCGTAAAGAAGGAACTTTCGCGTCCTCCGGAGCGCTTCAAGTGAACACTGGTAAGTATACAGGGCGTTCTCCCAAGGACAAATACATTGTAAATGAAGCTTCAGTAACTGATCATATCGATTGGGGAGCTGTGAATCAGCCGATGTCGGAGCAGCAGTTCGAGCGGCTATATCAAAAAGCGCAAGACTACATGGCGACGAAAGAATTGTTCATCTTTGATGGCTTTGCAGGAGCAGATTTGGCGTACAGGCTGCCGATTCGAGTTATCAATGAGTATGCTTGGCACAATTTGTTCGCCCGACAACTGTTTATTCGTCCGAGTGAGATTGAACTGATGGCACATAAGACTGAGTTCACAGTCATTGCGTTACCTGGCTTAAAAGCCGATCCACTCGTCGACGGTACCCGGTCAGAAACTTTCATCTGCCTCTCTTTAGAGAAAAAGATCGTACTAATTGGTGGTACGGAGTACGCGGGTGAAATGAAGAAATCCATTTTCAGCGTTATGAATTATATCTTGCCTGGTCAAGATGTTCTACCCATGCATTGCTCGGCCAATGTTAGTGAAGAAGGAAAAGTAGCCTTGTTCTTCGGGTTATCTGGCACGGGGAAAACGACACTTTCGGCTGATCCGAATCGCCGTCTCATTGGCGATGATGAACACGGCTGGTCGGAAACGGGTGTGTTTAATTTCGAGGGAGGATGCTACGCAAAATGTGCTGGCCTTACCGAGGAGAAGGAACCGCAGATTTGGCAGGCAATCCGATTTGGCACTGTTTTGGAGAATGTGGTGCTTGATCCTACGAGTGGCGTTGCCGAATACGGCAATACGCAGATTACGGAGAATACACGTGCAGCTTATCCTTTAGAATACATTCCTGGAGTGAAGATTCCGGGAACCGCCGGACACCCTGATGTCATCATGTTCTTGACGGCTGATGCCTCCGGAGTTCTGCCTCCAATATCCAAGCTGACGAAAGAACAAGCGATGTACCATTTCTTGTCTGGCTACACGTCCAAGCTTGCAGGTACGGAACGTGGAGTTACGGAACCAGAAGCCACATTCTCTACTTGTTTCGGGGCGCCATTCCTGCCGCTTCGTCCTAACGTTTATGCACAGATGCTGGGTCGTCAGATCGAAGAACATAAGGTCAACGTGTACCTCATTAATACAGGTTGGGTTGGCGGTTCTTACGGCGAAGGCGAACGTATGAATTTAGTGTATACAAGAGCGATGGTTACAGCTGCTTTAAACGGCAGCTTGGAGAAGACAACGTTCACGGAAGCTCCCTTCTTCGGTCTATTATGTCCTGATGCGGTACCAGGGGTTCCGAGTGAGCTCTTGCTGCCAAGGAACACTTGGCAAGATCAAAGTCAATATGACGTCAAGGCGAAGGAATTAGCGCAGCGTTTTATCCACAACTTCAATAAATTCGCGGGTGTCGATGAACGTATCATCGCTGCTGGACCAAAGGTCTGAAACGAAATTGAGATGTGTTAGAATAGGTACGATATGAATTAGGAAAGGAGGGAAACATCATAGAGCTTACATCCCGACAGATGGAAATTATCGATCTCGTCAAAAAGCATGCACCTATTACAGGGGAGCGAATTGCTGAATTGCTTGGAATTAGCCGTCCAACCATTCGTTCCGACCTTGCAGTTTTGGTTATGCTTCGCTATATCGATGCCAAACCAAAGGTTGGTTATTTCCTAGGAACGGCTGCTCTTGAAGTAGATTCACCATTCAAACATATAGAAGCTGTAAGAGTAAAGGATGTTATGGGAATCCCTATTGTACTTAGGGAAACCGTCACCGTAAGCGATGCTGTTGTAACTCTATTTCTCGAAAATGTAGGAAGCTTGATAATTGTGAATATGCAGGGAGCTTTAGCTGGTATTGTTACACGGAAGGACTTGCTAAAGGTTACGCTTGGGCAGGCGACGGCAAATTCGATGCCAGTTTCACTAGTCATGACAAGGCACCCGAATGTTGTGACGGTAAACCCGGATGACAGTGTATTAGAAGCAGCGCGGAAAATGATTCATCATCAAGTGGATGGGCTGCCTGTGGTTAAGAGTGAGGCTGATCAAGAGCCAGGTGAAGTGGTTGGCCGAATTACGAAAACAACAATGACCAAATTGCTGCTTGATGTAGCGCTGGGGACTTAATCAGGGGGAGTGTAAGTGGGAGAGAAGATCCATACGATTTTCGTTTGTTCGGATTCAGTGGGGGAAACGGCAAATACTGTCGTACAAGCAACGATCCGCCAATTTAATGCAAGCCAAGTGCAAGTCAGGCGTTTCGGATCTATCCGAACGGAAGATGAAGTACGTGCTTTAGTCGAAGAGGCAGCGAAAGTGGATGGTTTCATTGCTTATACGCTAGTATTACCTGAGCTTAGAGAGATGATGCGGCAGGAAGCCATACGTTTAAGTGTAAATGCCATTGATATCATGGGACCCATGATGCAGGCTTTCATAGATACCTTTAAGGGTTCCCCGAAGCGGAAAGTCGGTCTGCTTTATCAGTTAGATGAACAATACTATCAACGGGTAGAAGCGGTCGAGTTCACGGTAAACAGTGACGATGGCAAAGACCCAAGCGCTATGAAGCAAGCGCAGATTGTTTTAATTGGACCTTCCCGAACTTCTAAAACGCCACTCAGTATTTATTTGGCGCACAAAGGCTATAAGGTGGCGAATTACCCGCTTGTTCCTGAGGTAAAGCCGCCAGCAATTATATATGAGCTAGACCCGAGTAAATTGATTGGTTTGACGATGAGTCCCGAACATCTGGTGCGTATTCGTACGGAACGTCTGAAAGCGGTCGGACTTCCTTTTGGCGCTAAATATGCGACAGGGGAGCGAGTCGAAGAAGAGCTGGCATTCGCAATGAAATTATATCGTGAGCTTGGTTGTAAGATCATCGATGTAAGTGAGAAAGCCATTGAAGAAACGGCTGGTCTGATTCTAGCAGACAGATAGCCAGGAAGCCACATTTCCTAATAGAAAGGGTGAATGATGTATGCAAAGAGATTTGTCTCTGGAAATTGTACGAGTAACAGAATCTGCAGCTTTAGCGTCCGCACGTTGGACGGGAAAAGGGAATAAACACAGCGCTGACGAGGCAGCAACTTCTGCTATGCGTTCTATTTTTAGCTCCATTCCTTTCCGTGGAACGGTTGTCATTGGTGAAGGTGAGATGGATGAAGCCCCGATGCTGTTCATCGGTGAGTCTTTAGGAAATGGGTTGGGTCCCGAATATGATGTGGCTGTTGATCCGCTCGAAGGTACCGATATTGTAGCTAGTGGCAGGAGCAATGCCCTTTCCGTGGTAGCCATAGCTGAGAAAGGGAACCTGCTGCATGCACCGGATATGTATATGGAGAAGCTGGCAGTAGGGCCGCGTTTGGTTGGCAAATTGAATTTGGATGACCCCCTCGAATTAACGATTAGAAAGGCTGCTCTTTTGTTACAAAAAGAGATAACAGAGCTGACCGTTTCCATCTTGGATCGCAAAAGACATGCGGATAAAATTCTTGTTTTACGGACGCTAGGTGTCAAAATTCATTTACTGAATGATGGTGATGTCGCGGGTGCTATGGCAGCAGCTTTCCCAGAGACGGGCATTGATTTACACGTGGGTTCCGGGGGCGCGCCGGAAGGGGTGCTCGCAGCCGCTGCACTACGTTGTATGGGAGGCGAATTTCAAGGACGGCTTCTCCCAGAGAATGAAGATGAGATAGGGCGGTGCAAGGAAATGGGGATTGTTGATCCATCCAAAGTGCTTGGAATGCGCGAGTTAGTTGGCGAATCTGACATTTATTTCGCTGCAACTGGTGTAACCTCGGGAGACTTCCTGACTGGCGTTAAATTTCTATTTGGCGGTCGTGCAGAGACACATTCGGTCGTTATGAGGGCGCAAACTCAGACGGTTCGTTTCATCCAATGCGTGCATCAGATGCATGAGTACCACCTCGGGAGTGCCTGAGCAGACATATAGAGGACTATAATCAACGCATGCAAAGAAATCTCTCTTTCGTAGAAGGAGAGATTTCTTTGTGTTTTACAATAGATCAACATTTATTTGATAGTCGTTGAACTGTAGGATGTTACCATAAGCCAAATGGGTTAAAATAGAGCTATAATAGATTTATAATAATCGTAAGCGTTTTCAAAATAGAATCAAGAAAAGTGCTGCCAAGGCAAAACTCAAGGAGGAACTAGGTATGAGAACAGGCTATAGTCTAACGCAAGTGCAGAGCCAAAAGCTAACGATGACTCCTGAACTGCAACAGTCCATTCATATATTACAATTATCAAGCTATGAGTTGTCGCAGTACCTCCAAGAGCAAGCCTTGGAAAACCCCATACTGGACATCGAATCTTTCACAAGTTCTTATTTGAAACCGAGTAAATCTTCACAAATGGCGGGGTCAATGACAGATCCACTATGGAAGGCAAAGGCGAGGGAGGAAACCTTGGAACAGTGGCTTCTCAGCCAAATGCGGATAGCAGGGGTTTCCGATGTTTTATATCAGACAGCAGCCTATCTGGCAGGAAATTTAGACGATAGAGGTTATTTACCCCTCTCTATTACGGAGGTAAGCTCGTTTTTGAATAAGCCTAAAGAGGTTGTCGAAGAAGCGCTAGCTTGTCTACAATCGCTGGATCCGCCGGGTGTAGGAGCGAGAGACTTACAGGAATGCTTATTGCTGCAGTTTTCTAGGGATCCGGAAGCGCCACGCGGTACTTTTGAAGTGGTCAGCCAATATATGCAGCAGCTTGCTCAGATGAAGCTGGATAAGATTGCGCAGCAATTAGGTGTAACACTCGTACAAGTGAAGGAGATTGTCACCTACATTCGTAGTTTGAATCCCCGACCTGGTATGGCCTTCAGCTGGATCGAAGAATCTTATATCATTCCCGATGCTACCATTTATAAAGAACACGGGAACATCGTGATCCAAATGAATGCGGGCGCAGTCCCCAAGACCTCAGTTAATACAGACTATTATAGCCAAATCCAGCATGCTGGTTGTAAAGAAGCGGTTTCCTTTCTGAAAGAAAAATGGAAAACAGCCGATTGGATTGTGCGCAGCTTGGAGCAGCGGAAGATGACCCTGTACCGGGTCATTCGGGCTATATTTGAAGAACAGCTGACATTTTTAGAGATCGGCGAACGTGGCATGAAGCCCTTAACCTTAAAAATGATTTCCGAAAAACTTGACCTCCATGAATCTACGATAAGTAGGACGGTACAAAACAAATACATTCGTACCCCCTATGGAGTGCTTGAGCTAAAATATTTCTTTTCCTCGGGGCTGCAATCGGATGTTGGTGAACTAACGTCTATCAAAACAATCAAGATTAGAATCAAAGAACTCATTTCACAGGAACATAAGAAACAGCCTTATTCCGATCAAAAGGTTGTAGAAATCTTATCGGAAGAGGGCATTCGAATTTCACGTAGAACGGTAACCAAATATCGTGAAGAGCTGCATATTTTATCTTCTGCACTGCGTAAGAGTATTTTGTAAGAAAAACCCGCCAGAGGCTCACCTCAATAATCGATATGTTGTTGACTGCCACTCATGGGCCAAGTTCTCTGCCGCATATACTTTAGTTGAGAATGATGCGAAAAGAGGGATAACGATGAGTTTGACCCCAATTGATTTCCATTCCGTCGTCAGAAGCTGTATACCTCAGGAAGCCGAGGTTGTCGTATTGCAGAGGGAGGGGAGCCCTGCGGCTATTATTTATGCGGATGTAGATGGCGATGGTCACCCTGAAATCACAGCCTTGTATAGATATTTAGACAATCAGTATCTGTTTTCGTTGAAAAACTATTCCGGTAACTGGTTTCCAATCGCCTCTGCTGCTACGGGTAGAACCCAAGCAATTACGGATTTCGCGGCTGCCCCTGTCTCACGAAGAGAAGGTTGGGATCTGGTTATTGGCTGGCAAAATGAGCGTGAATCCTCCTCCGAGCTCGATATCGTGCAGTGGACACAAACCGGTTTCCAGCGTCTGATTCCTCCGGGAACTTTCTACAACCATCTGGAAATTGAAGATATGCCTGGCCGAGATGGAAGAGACGGCCTTTGCGAAATAGCGCTGTGGGTGCATGAACGGGATCAGGCTTACCATGTTGAAACCTATCGTTGGGATCCTTACAGACTTGTCCCCATACAAGATGTGTATTCGTATTATTTTCAGAAGGTCACTCGTTACTATGAGGATTTAACCCGTGATCATCCGGATGAGCAAACCTACAGAAGTTATTTGGAGGATGCGCAAAGGAAAGCAGGAGGAAGCTTGTCATCGTAGAAACATTTAAACCAGGCGGTTAACACCGTCTGGTTTTTTTATGTCGTAATTTCTTAACCTGATTGTCCTAAAGTTAGACTAAAAATATCGGTATTCCTATGCTACATTTATGATAGATGTCTTAATATCACATAGCGATGAGGTAATCTCAATGAACAAAACGTTGAAGATCGGCATTATTGGAGGCGGCGGTATTGCTGGCGCCCATGTAAGAGCATATCGTGAGCTTGCTGACGTAGAGATTGTAGCGGTAGCGGATGCGGTACCAGGCAAAGCGGCACAATTCATTGATTTTTGGAAAATTCCATCTGCACAAGCCTTTGATGATTATCGGCAGCTGCTGGAATTAGATCTTGATGGGGTAAGCATTTGCACACCTAATGTGGCTCACCATCGGACGACTGTAGATTCTTTACTGGCTGGGAAAAACGTTATGTTGGAAAAGCCGATGTCTGTCACGCTGGAAGAAGCAATCGAGATGGCGCAAACGGCGAAGAAAACGGGCTTCATGCTCAATGTTGGTTTCCAACCGAGATATGATCCTAATATGAAGATTATTCAGGACGTGGTTCAGTCCGGTCAACTTGGTAAGGTCTATTATGTAGAAACAGGCGGAGGACGCCGCAGAGGCATGCCTGGCGGTACATTTATTAGCAAGGAAATCGCTGGAGCCGGAGCAATGGCTGATATCGGTTGTTACTCACTCGATATGGCTCTGAATGCGATGGGTTATCCAAAACCGCTTACCGTATCCGCTTACAGCAGTAACTATTTTGGAACGAATCCGTTATATCATACCGAAGCTAGTCGATTCGATGTGGAAGATTTCGGCGTTGCGATGATTCGTTTTGAAGACGATCTCGTGCTGAATTTCAAAATTTCATGGGCGATGCATATGGATACATTAGGACCAACTTTATTCCTTGGTACCGATGGTGGACTCAAAGTAACGCCAGCTGGTAAAGGGCCATGGAGCGGGGTGTTCGACGGAAATGTGGGTTCCATTGCCTATTTCCACGACGTTCGTGGACATCACACGGAAAGCCAAATTCCGCTGATTGATCATAAGCTGAATTTGTTTAACGAGAAAGTCCGCGATTTCGTAGAGGCTGTGCGGGATGGCAAACCAGCCCCGATTCCTGGCGAGCAAATCGTTCGCAATCAAGCAATCATTGATGGCATCATTCGCTCATCGCTCATTAAACGCGAAGTCGCTATCGAACTTCCTAATTAACTCAAAACTAAACACTACTCTGGAGGTATTTCACATGTCACGTATTTTCCGTATTGGTATTATTGGTTGTGGAGGCATTGCAAACGGCAAGCATTTGCCAAGTTTGAAGAAGCTTTCGAACGTTGAACTGGTCGCATTCTGTGACATCGTGCAAGAGCGGGCTGAAACTGCTGCTGAGAAATACGGCTCCAAAGCCGCTAAAGTATATGAGGATTACAAAGAGCTTTTGCTAGATGCTACTATTGATATCGTTCATGTGTTAACTCCGAATGATTCACACGCCGAAATTGCCATTGCTGCGCTTGAAGCTGGCAAGCATGTAATGTGTGAGAAGCCAATGGCTAAGACAGCAGCGGATGCTAAGCGCATGGTTGAAACAGCTAAGCGTACAGGCAAGAAGCTAACTATCGGATACAACAACCGTTTCCGTCCTGATAGTCAGCATTTGAAGCGCGTATGTGAGGAAGGGGAGCTTGGCGAGATTTATTTCGCGAAAGCGCATGCCATTCGTCGTCGTGCAGTTCCAACATGGGGCGTATTCCTGGATGAAGAGAAGCAAGGCGGAGGACCGCTCATTGATATCGGTACACATGCTTTGGATCTAACGCTTTGGATGATGAATAACTACAAGCCGAAAGTGGTGCTTGGAACGTCTTACCATGAGTTGTCCCAAAAAGAAAATGCCGCCAATGCTTGGGGGCCTTGGGATCCGAGTAAATTCACCGTTGAGGATTCTGCCTTCGGTATGATCGTTATGGAAAACGGCGCTACGATTATGCTGGAATCCAGCTGGGCACTGAATACGCTTGAAGTCGACGAAGCCAAATGCTCATTAAGCGGTACAGAAGGCGGAGCCGATATGAAAGGCGGGCTTCGCATCAACGGCGAGAAACATAGCCGCTTATTTACAACAGAGGTGGACCTGAAAGCAGGCGGTGTTGCTTTCTATGACGGCGCTAAGGAAAGCGATGCGGATCTGGAAATGCGTACATGGATTAAAGCCATTGAAAATGATACAGATCCTGTAGTGACGCCAGAGCAAGCTTTTGTCGTTTCACAAATTCTTGAGGCGATTTATGAGTCTGCACGTACAGGCAAAGCTGTTTATTTGAATGAATAGTGCGTCAAACTTATCAGTTTAATCGGAGGAGCCTAGGCTCCTCTTTTTTTAACAGATAAGAAAGTATAAGTTTTATACTTTTGCTTCGCATCTACCTTGACAAACGCGCTCGTCCCAGAAGGACGACGGAGTCGTTTATCCTTGAATCCATTGAAATTTGAAAAAATAAGTGGAATAGGAGTATGCTAGAATTATTGAAATACCCAACTAAGAATTGAAGGAAAGGAAGCGAGGGTGCGATGCATTTGGGACTGCAGGGTAAGGTAGCCTTGATTACTGGGGGAAGTAAAGGTATTGGATTGGCAACAGCGATTTCCTTATCGAGAGAGGGAGCCAAAGTTGCGATACTCGCGCGGAA
This sequence comes from Paenibacillus germinis, assembly GCF_013141785.1. NCBI lineage: Bacteria > Bacillati > Bacillota > Bacilli > Caryophanales > Paenibacillaceae > Paenibacillus > Paenibacillus germinis. The sequence continues at coordinate 3,132 of NZ_WHOC01000069.1, read as the reverse complement.
TGAGGAACAGCTTCGAGAAGCCGCTGTCCATATTGCTAATTTGACAGAGGGTGAGGTGCTGACGATTCAAGCCGATGTGACCTCGGAGGCCGACTGTCAGCGCGCCGTGGAACAAACCGTTCAGCGATTTGGAAGTTTACATATTCTGGTGAACAATGCAGGTGCGTCTGCTGCACAGCCATTTGAACAGGTAGGCACGGAATTATGGCGGCAAGATCTTGAGTTGAAATTATTTGGAGCCATTCATTGCTCCCGTTATGCGATTCCTTACATGCGTCAAGCAGGAGGCGGCTCTATCGTGAATTTAACGACTTCTGCAGCCAAAACACCGCCCGCTTCTTCGCTGCCGACTTCGGTCAGCCGTGCCGCAGGTCTTGCATTAACGAATGCGATGAGCAAAGACCTGGCTTCCGCCCAAATTCGTGTGAACACTGTCTGCATTGGGAAAATTCGCAGCGACCAGATTGAGAGAGGTTGGAAGCGGGAGGCGCCAGAAAAGACTTGGGAGGAATATGCATCGGATCCAAAGCATGACATTCCGCTCGGCCGGATTGGGAATGCGGAGGAAGCGGCTAATGTGATCACCTTCTTATCCTCGGAGGCAGCTTCCTACGTAACAGGCACTTCCGTCAATATTGATGGCGGTAAGGGTGCAGCACTGTAAATTGAAAAGCTAACGAAGATAGACCGTCCAGGCATGGACGGTTTTTGTTCACTTTTTACTTGATATAGCTGCTCATTCCTTATATACAGTAAAAAGGCTGCATCTCTAGAAGAAATTCTTCAGAGGAGCAGCCTTTTTCCAATCAACCTCGATAAACACTAGCGTCCTGCTGTGGGCGTCATAATTGTTTATCCGGATGTATTTTATTTCGTAGGGATACGAGTCATGTTACGCTCTTCGCTTCTTTCGTAAATACCAGACCAACATGGAGATAGCGTCCCGGATCGAAGCGGTTTGGTGAAGATTGAGTGTCGTTGTCATAAGCAAGAAACCTCCCTAACCCTGAAAGAATGTCATGCATAAACAGTATTACGTAAGAAAAGTGGAATAGGTTTTATTTTTTTTTATGTAAATAATCACAGAAAAAGACCCACAGCGATTGCTGTGGATCTGAATTTTATTTTTACAGAATACGTCGTATTACCATGCAAAAGTCATTGTAATAATAACCAATAAAATAAAGAGAACCAATACTGCTGCTGAACTAGTGCCGTAACCTGCTGTTGTTGCTGCTGCTGGATATCCCATATTTAGTCACTCCTTTCATCGTTTTTTGAGGACTCCTCATTAGCCAATATATCAATAAAGACAAGTGGAGAGATTGGGGGGAAGACTGGGTTGAATGGCATTCATTTTACTTTCTCTGAATGTTGCATTCTATTTATGGTGTGTTGCGAATTACCATACAAATGCGCTTGTTATAATCACCAATAGAATGAAGAGTACCAAGACAACACCTTGACTTGTACCTATACCACCACCATAACAACAACCTCCTGCAGCATAACCCATTTCATATCGCTCCCTTCTGCATTAAGATAGACTATTGTATTTCAATGGCATATGAAATGTATGGACGAATGCCAGTTAAGGTAGCCCGTTTTGAGATTGGAATCAATGTTCACTGTTTTTTGAACAAACACCACTATTTTCTGCATTAATCTTTCCTTCCGAAAGTTGGATAATAAATATGTAAGCGTTACCCAAATTCGATCGACTCATTTAGGGGAGGAATAGAGATGAAAAAAGTTTTCACCTTAGCTCTGTCGCTTTCTATGATGTTCACAGCTGTAGCTTGCTCTACTGGCACTAAAACGTCAACAACAGCAGCTAGCGGCGAACCGTCCAAAACGGCAACGACAGCACCGAGTACCGCACCAAGTAAAGATCCTGTTAAGCTTCGCGTTGCTTGGTGGGGAGGGCAGGCACGTCACGATTACACGTTGAAAGTTATCGAGCTTTATGAGAAACAGCACCCGAATGTAAAAATTGAAGCGGAATACGCACCATTTGACGACTATTGGAAAAAGCTTGCGCCTCAGGCTTCGGCAAACCAATTACCTGATGTTATCCAAATGGATATCTCTTACCTTTCACAGTATGGTGGAAAAAATCAGTTAGCTGATCTCACACCGTATACGAAAAATGGCCTTCTCGATGTTACTTCAATCAGCCCTAATGCGCTATCCGGCGGTGAAGTCGGAGGTAAACTTGTGGCTATGAACTTAGGGGTTAACGCGCTAAATACAACGTTAGATGTGAATACGTTCAAAAGTCTAGGAATCACAGTTCCAGGAAAAGATTGGACTTGGGAAGATTATGATGCGATAGCTGCTAAAGCAAAAGCGGCTGGCAAACAAATAGGCGGTTTCGGTGTCCGTCATGAAGTGTTTTTCCCGTATTATCTCAGAACGATCGATCAAAAAATGTACAATGCGGATGGAACGGCTCTTGGTTTCTCAGATGATAAGCCACTTGTCGACTACTTCAAGCGTTATCAGAAATGGTACGATGCCGGCTATATCCTTTCACTCGACAAAGAATCACAGAAGAAAGGCGTAGCAGAAGAGGATGAAATCTTGCTGGGCAACGCAATTACTGGAAACGGTTGGTCTAATCAATTCCTAGCCGTCGCCAATTTGATTAAAGATCGTCCGCTTGAATTATTTCCGCTTCCCGGCCGTAACGGTAATAAAGGTCTATTCTTGAAGCCAAGTATGTATTTCTCAGTAACGAATAACTCCAAGCAAAAAGAAGAAGCAGCGAAATTCATCAGCTTTTTCGTGAATGATATTGAAGCGAACAAATTGATTAAAGGTGACCGCGGCGTTCCTGTTTCTTCCAAAGTGAAGGAAGCGCTGAAGCCACTCTTATCACCGAATGAAGTTAAAATCTTTGATTATGTGGCGTGGGCTGAACAAAACAGCAGTCAAATGGATCCTCCAAATCCAGTAGGTTCCATCGAAATTGAGAAGCTGTTAAAAGCGACGAGTGAGCAGATCTTGTATAAGAAAACAACGGTAGAAGAAGCGGCAGCCAAATTCCGCAAAGATGCGAATGCCATTTTGGAGAAAAACAAAAAGTAAGGCGGTAACTGAAAGATCGAACTACCTTCGAAAGAGAGGGTG